>NZ_JAYJLJ010000024.1:0-60918 GCF_051948815.1 Aeromonas sp. Lyrl_2 | reverse complement strand
ACTCGCAGCCAGATGGCGCACTGATAAGGGGCGAAGAGTGGCGGCGATAGCTGATGTGCTCGGGATCATCCCCATCCAGCAGCTCGAAATTGCCGTGGCGAATGACCGGGTGAGCCTTACGCAGGGCGATGAGCTGGCGATAGCAGTGAAACGGCGAGTCGGGGCGGGCCAGCTGCTCGGCGGCATTTATCTCGACGTGGTTGGCATTGAGGGCAATCCAGGGCGTGGTGGTGCTGAAACCGGCGTGGGGGCCGCCGTTCCACTGCATCGGGGTACGGGCGTTGTCGCGGCCGATGGCATCGAGCCGCCGACTCAGCTCGGCAGGATCCAGCCCTGACTGGCTGGCGCGGTAGTTGATGGCCTCCACATCGCGCAGCTCGCCCGGCTGCCAGTAGCGGTTCGTCATGGCGAGCTCCTCCCCCTGATAGATGAAGGGGGTGCCCTGCATCATGTGCAGCACCATGGCCCATAGCCTGGCGCTGGTTTCACGCCACTTTGGCCTGTCATCGCCAAAGCGGGAGACGGCGCGGGGCAGGTCGTGATTGCCGAGAAACAGGCTGTTTCAGCCACGCCCGTGCAGCCCTTGCTGGTGGCGGGCCATGGCCCGTTTGAAGGCGAGGGGATCAAAGCGGGATGACCACTTGTCACTGCCGAGCCCCAGATGCTCGAAGTTGAACACCATGCTAAACTCGCTGCCATCCGTGCTGGAGTAGCGTTGCATATGGGCGAGATCGGCCCCCCAGGTCTCCCCCACCGTGATGATCCCCTTGCCGCCGAAGCTCGCGGCATTGAGCTCGCGGATATAGTCGTGCAGGCGCGGGCCGTTGCTCATGGCCAGTCGGTCCCACTCCTTGCTCACCATGTCGATCACATCGAAGCGAAACCCCTTGATCCCTTTGCCCAGCCAGAAGTTGAGCACCTCTGCCATTTCGGCACGCACCGCCGGGTTGTCCCAGTCCAGATCGGCCTGACTGGAATCGAAGTTGTGCAGGTAGTAGCGATCAAGCGTTGGCACATACTGCCAGCCGCAGCCGCCAAAAATCGAGGTGATGGGGTAGGCGTCAACGAAGGCCTGGTCGCGAAACACGTAATAACTCTGATAACGGGGATCCCCGGCCAGTGCCTTCATAAACCACTCGTGCTCGGTGGAGGTGTGGTTGGCGACGATATCCATCATGATGCCGATGCCGTGGGCGGCCGCTTCGGCTATCAGCTGCTCCATCTCGGTCAGGGTGCCGAAGGCGGGGTCGATGGCACGGTAGTCCGCCACGTCATAGCCGTTGTCCCGCTTGGGGGAGCGATAGATGGGGGTGAGCCAGAGCATATCGACCCCGAGGGTAGCCAGATAGTCGAGGCGCTGACGGATGCCGTTGATATCGCCCATGCCGTCGCCATCGCTGTCCTGAAAACTCATGGGGTAGATCTGGTAGATGACGCAGCTATCGAGGTCGATATCGGGCGTGTGAAGGGAGTGCGTATTCATTAGCGTGGCCGGTTGGGGAGGAGGCTTTCCATCTTACGCAGATGAGCGGGCACTCAACAGGGCAGGGGAAACCTTGAAAAGGGTTCCATAGTTGGCTGATTGCCAAAAGTGCGGGAAGGGTCACAAAGGTGCCATCCCGGGCCACGGCTGTGGTCGGGATGACACGGCACTTAGCGTTGATGCTATGCAGGAATACTGGTTATTGAGCAGCCTTGGCCTGCTCGCTGCTCTGCTCCTGCTGGCGCTCTGCCTTCTCTTGCTGGCGTTCCGCTTGTGCTTCCAGCTCCTTGCCGAGGAAGTAGTTCAGGAAGGTGCGGATCACCGCGATGATGGCAAGGCGGATCAGCTCCTCCTTGCTCGGCGCGACAGTGGTGGCCAGGATGTCGGCGGCGAGCTGGAACTCCAGCGCCAAGATGAGCCAACTGCCAAAACAGAGGCGAATGCGCGGAAAGCCGGGTTGGTGATCCCGCACCCGCGCCGCCAGCCAGAGGGTCTTGCCAAGCCCTATCACCACACAGGCGATGGAGATGATCTCCAGCAGCAGCTGGAACAGCTCGACCCCGTGCATCATCCCCTCTTTCAGGCTCGCTATCTCAAACACTCGGGTCACCTCACTGATTCAAAAGAGGACACTATTAACACATCGCTCGGCAAAGGCCAAATTGAAGCCACTTAATGCTTGTGGGTGAAATGAGCTGATGATCTAACGTTGGGCTCCACTTGACCACTTTTTGTATGCACAGCACAATCCTTGCTCTTTCATGTAGTTAAAAGGTGAAGAGGCATTTTCATGACGCAGACGCAGAACCCAGCCATTGGCATTGATCTGGGGACAACCAACAGCGCGATCGCAGTATGGCGTGAGGGCCAGGCTCAACTCATACCCAATGCCCATGGCGAGGATCTGACGCCGTCGATTGTCAGCATTGGTGAGGACAACACCCTGTTGGTGGGTCAGGCTGCTGCTACCCGCCTGCTGACGGACCCGGCCAATACAGCGTCTCACTTCAAGCGTTTTCTGGGTAGTGAGCGGCGTTATCGACTGGGCAAGGAGCAGTACACACCGACCGAGCTCTGTGCATTGGTACTGGGGAGCCTGAAGTCGGATGCCGAGGTGTGGCTCTGCCACCCTGTGCGCGAGGTGGTTATCTCGGTGCCAGCCTACTTTGGCGATCAGCAGCGCAAGCAGGTGCGACTGGCGGCCGAGTTGGCCGGGCTTGATGCGGTGCGCCTTATCAACGAGCCGACGGCAGCCGCCATGGCTTACAGCCTGCATGAGCAGCACAGCCGCCGTTTTCTGGTGTTTGATTTGGGCGGAGGGACCTTCGATGTGACCGTGGTGGAGTATCAGGATGGCATCATGGAGGTGCGAGCCTCGGCGGGAGACAATCGGCTCGGTGGCGAGGACTTTACCCAAGATTTGGTCGATGCGGTACTTGGCAGGCTCAACACCGATCGCGGTGAACTGACGCTCTCCCAACTCGGGCAAGTTTATTTGTCCTGCGAGCGGGCTAAACGTCATCGCAGTGGTAGCGGCCTTGATGTCGAGCTTGGTGCAGAGTGGAACCGGAAATTCAGTTTCTCCGAAAGCGAGCTGACCGAGACCTGGCGCGATACCCTCACCCGGTTACGTAAACCCTTGAGTCAGGCGCTCTCCGATGCGCGCCTGCGTCCCGACGAGGTTGATGAGCTGATCTTTGTCGGTGGAGCGAGCCGCCAGAGCGAGGTGCAACAAATGGCGGTGCGTCTGCTTGGTCGCTTTGGCCGCCACGAGCTGGATCCGGATCGGGTGGTCGCCATGGGAGCTGCTATCCAGGCTGCCTGCCGTTTGCGTGACAGTGCGGTTGAAGAACTCATCATGACAGATGTTTGTCCTTTCACGCTGGGCATCGCCGTCAGCCAGGGTGACCAGCACGGCATCTTTAGTCCCATCCTCGAGCGCAATACAGTTGTACCAGCTTCACGAGTGGAGCGTTACCGCAGTGGCCATGAACAGCAGAGTGCTGTGTGCATCAGCATCTATCAGGGGGAGCGCTTCTGGGTGCGCGACAACCTGCATGTGGACGATCTCGAGATCCCGTTGCCGACCGGCAAGGGCATTCAGGAAGTTGATGTGCGTTTCAGTTATGACATCAACGGCATGCTGGAGGTGGACGTTACCCTGGTGAATTCGGGTGAGCAGTTCCAGAAGGTAATAGACAGAAGTCCGGCTGGCGTGACCGAAGAGGGCAAGCACGAGAGTCGAGAGCGTCTGGCCCGTCTCAAGCAACATCCGCGCGATGCGTTGCCCAATCTGACCCTGAGCGAGCAATTACAGCAACTCTATGAAGAGAGCATCGGTGACGAGCGGCGTCAGATAGAGCAGTGGCTGCTGCAATTTGAACGGGTCCTGGCTGGCCAGGACCCGCAGCTGATCCGCTCATTTCGAGAAGAGATGAACGCTCTGCTCAAGCAGTTGCACTAGTCGAGAATGTCGCTCAGCGACATCCGGCCCTGTTTGTAGAACTCCCTGGGCCAGCCACGGCGCAGTGCGCCCGGCCTTAGCTGACTGCTCATGACTAGGTGGCCGAGCCACAGGGGGATCGCCAGCCAGGCGTTATTGATGTAGAACGCGATGGCTAGCCAGATCAGACTCCAGACCAGATAGTTCCGACTGGTGCGCGGACGTGTCTGGGCCCGGCAGATATGCCACATCAGATAGAGGTTCATGAACAGCATCGCTGCCATATCCAGACCGAGGGAATAATATTCCATCCAGTTGGGGGAGCCGGAGGCGAGGACTTCGCGCAGGGATGGTTCCAGTGGAAACGCGAAGTAGGGCAGGATGGCGGACAATATGCTGACGAACATCAGCTGTGAACCGCTTTGTAGCCTGAAACGCTTTTTAGCGTGTGCCCTGTCATGTTCAAGCTGGGCGTTGAGCTTGTCCTCCAGATAGCTCTGTACCAGAGATCGCACCTCCTGCTGGGCTGGCGTGAGGCCATCCTGTTGCTTATAAAGCGGGTCTAGTTGACGGGCCTGAAAGCCATTTTTGCCAAAATCATGAGCCAGCATGGCCAGGGCATAACAAACGGGATAGACAAACCTGGCTGCCGCTTCGTTCGGGCGGTATTTCTCAAGTTCTTCCAGCGTGGTGATATTGTCAGGGTCCTGTTGCAGGTAAGCGTAAATTAGTGACTCTTCGGCATAGGGGTAGACTTCCAATGCTAATCCCTGTGCCTGGCGCAGTTTTTCGAGCCGTTCGCGCAGTGGCGTCAAAATATAGCCATAGGACTCATTGCTTGCCTTGTGGCTGAGCAGCAGGTTCCACAGCACAATGGTGCAGGCCAGATCCGGTTCGTTATCCAGTCGTCGATCGATCAGGGCTGCCAGTGCGGGTAGTTCGTTCAAGCGGGCTCGTTCGAAAAGCACCTCGTCGCTGACATCAGAGTGTTTAAGAAGTTCTGCCTGGTTGCGCAGTTCCAGCGACAACACGTACTGCTGCGGCCAGCGGGCGCAGGCGTCCATGATGGCAGCTTGGTATAGGGTGGGTTGGGCACAGAGACGCAGGAGGGTGGAGAGCGGTGTGTCCTCCTGACTGGTTGGCAGTGAGCCCACCGACTGGCGAATGGCGTCGAGATGCTGTTTCGGCGTCCAGGGTCTGGCATAGTAGAACTGCGCCCAGCGAAAACAGCCTGGCCAGCTCTCGCCATGCCAGGCATCAGCGAGCGCCGTATCGCTATAGAAGCGTTGATGAGAGAGACGAGCGCCCAGATGCATCCCCAGCATCATCCGCTCATCCCATCCTTCATTGCTTGCGCGCTGGGCGATTGCTTTGAACCAGGAGTCAGGCAGCAGCGGATAGCGGCGCAGGCAATCGAGCCACTGCTCCGGCGTGGCGCAGGCAATCTGCTCGGCACTGGGGGGCGCGATACTCAGCCAGTCATCGCTGCCATAGCGGGCAAGCAGTGCGTCAAGCAGGGGCAGTGCTGGCCGCTCGGCCAGTTTGCGGCGAGCGTGGCGTTGCAGCAGGTGTGCGAGGTACCGCCAGCCGCCCTCGGCCTCGGCCAGCTCGGGTTGTGTCAGTGCTGCTTCCAGTGCCTGCCAGGTGCCATATTCGCTGTGCCACCAGAGGCGTGCCAGGGCACCACGTGTGCCGGGTAGCGCGTCCAGCGCCAGGGCGGTGAGCGGCATATTGTCAAACCCCAGCATCTGGTCGTGCAGCCACTCTTCCACCGGGTCCGGCTGCTGCCAGGGCAGCATCAGCCACTGGGGTTCCCAATAGGCGCTGCGTGAGGTTGGCCACTTCTGGGCTGTGGCGAATGCCTGTAGCCAGCGGGACAGCTCCTGATCGCTGTCTAGATGCCACTGGATAAGGTGATTGGCGAGCAGCGCCTCGTATTCCTGCTCTTCCAGTGCCTCGGCGACCTGCATCACCAGCTGTTCCTTGCCGCAGCGCAGGCTGGCGTCGGAGAGCAGGTGCCAGTCATCTTCACTGAGGTGATCCTGCTCCAGCAGAGCAAGTGTGAGCGCAAGACGGTGGGTGGGATCACCGTGAGTACCGGCGGCATGGAGCGCGCGCAACTGCAGCCGAAGCAGGTCCGGGTGGTCACCGACGATGGGGAGGGCTGAGTGATAGATGAGCCCTAACACGCTATTGCGATCACCTGCCTCGAGCGATAGCAGCAGTGGCTGATAGAAGGCCAACACTGCGCGCTGACGGGCATGATCAAGGGTGGCAAGCCACTTCAGAGGGGCTGCCAGCGGCGTCTGACGCCACCAGTCGAGAAATTCCCCCTTCTTTTGCATGTCCCCGGAAAGGCGAAGCAGTGACGCCCAGTCGAGCGCTTGCCAGAGACGCTCGATCACCGGTGCTGGCAACCATTGCCATTGAAAGATGTGTTGCAGCACTTCGTCCGACAGCCGGCTCTGCTGAACCAGCGAAAGTGACTGCAGTGATGTTTGCCACTTATCCCATTCAGTCATTACAAATCGCCGGCTGGCATCGCAAAGCAGTTCAAGCAGGGCGGTCAGTTCAGCGGCGTCGGCCGGACGAACCAGCTCGGTCTGTGGCTTCGAGGCGTCACTCATGGTTGGACGCGGCTGGCTGGCCTCTTCATAAGCCTCACGCAGCAGGCGGAAGCCTTCGGGATCGTCTTCCGGGTGGCAGTCACGCAATTTGATATGGTAGGCGCGCTTGATAGCGGCCAGATCGTTGGTCTCTTGAAGACCGAGACGTTGCCAGATGTCCATGTTTTATTCCTGCGGATCGCTGTTGAAGAGGTCAATGAGGCTTTGGGGCTGATCTATGTCGGGTAGGGGGACCTCGTACCAGCTCTGTCCGTGGATCGGGTTCTCCTTATCCCTGAGCGCATCGGCCAGCATTGTCCTCATCTCCCTGGCAATCCAGCCGTGTAGCAGAGCCTGGGCGGCTTGCTCCGGCTCCCCCTCTTCATGACTGAATTTCCATAGGCAGCGGCCGGCATACCAGGCTTGGGTGTACTGTTCCCAGGAGTGGTAACGCCGACGAGCCTGGTGGGCGAGATGGTTGTGGATAAAGCCGAACTCCTCCTCGCTGACCCAGCCAAAACGCAGCCCCTCCCGGGTGAGGTACGAGGCGCGCCCATAGTCCCATGCCTGCACACCATGGGGGCCGATATAGGGGGCGGTACGAGCCACGAAGTCGAGTGAGGCGCGGTGACGCGGCGAGGTTGCGCGCTCTCGCATGGTTTGCCACTGGCTCGGTTGCAGGCAGTGAAAGGCGCCGTATTCCTCGAGCATGAGATGCCCGTGGCAGTCGCCAAAGGCCAGCTGACGAACCTGCCGGTGCAAGTCGAGGCGATTCTCAATGCCCCAGTCGTCGGCGAGTGCATTCCTCTCCTCCAGGCCATCTCGCAGGGAGGTGGGTTTGAGATACTCGCGCCACTCGGTCTGGAAGGCGATCTGTGGGGAGGTTAAAGTCAGCCACCATCGTTCGTGTGGGGCAAGATTGGTACTATCTAACATGGGGCTCACCAAGGGTGCGTTTGAGTCAGCTGGCAACTATAAAGGCGTGCGAAAATGGATGCAATTGATCCTCTGTTACTGGTTACGCAACCAGTCGGAGAGTTGTTCAATGAGCTGACGCGCCGCGGGGCTGACTCCGGCCAGTTGGAAGAAGCCGTGTATAACCCCCAGTTGCCGCTGACAGGTAGCCGTGACACCGACTTGCAGCAGTTTGCGATAGAAGGCTTCCCCCTCATCGCGCAGCGGATCATATTCCGCCGTTACGATATGGGTCGGCGGCAATCCTGACAGGTCCGGATGGTGGAGAGGGCTGGCTTCGGTGTGAGTGACGGGCTGCTCCCCCAGATAGGCGTGAAAACCGCTTAACAGCATGTCGCGGGTGATGAGGTAGTCATCCCCTAGCTGTCGATAGCTGTCACTGTCGCCCGCAGCATCGAGCATCGGATAGATGAGCAGTTGGACGGCAGGCAAGGGGGCGCCTCGCTCCTTGAGTCGCAAGGTGGTGATCAGGGCTAGGTGGCCGCCGGCACTGTCGCCCGCAAGGGCAATCCTTGCCGGATCCCCATGCCATTTCTCCACATTGGCCATGATGGCGAGCGTGGCTGCCAGTGCGTCGTCGTGTGCTGCAGGATAGGTGTGTTCAGGGGCAAGGCGGGTATGTACCGCGAACACCAGTGCCTCGGCGCGATTACACAGCATGCGCATCTGGCGGTCGTGGGTGTCGAACTCGCCACTGACAAAACAGCCGCCATGAAAGTAGATCAGGGCCGGACGGTTTGCGCTTGAGGTGGGCGCCGGCTGATAGAGGCGAATGGAATAATGGCCATGTTGCCACTCTTCGACAGCGCCAACCTCCTCCCGTTCACCGCCCAATATGGCCGAAGCAAGATAGCCTTCACGTCGTGCCTGCCAGCTCAGGCTACTCGCCTTGGGGCGGCCTGCAGCGATGAACTCCGCCACCATGGCCGCAATGGCCGGTTCAAGTTGTGTTTCCATAACGCACCAATGACTGTATATAAAAACAGTTATTTTGCGCTTTAAGCCAGAGAGCGCAACCGGCGTTAGCTGAGGCAGCTCACAAAATCAGGCTTCAATCAGCTGGAATTCAATTACATAGAGCGGCGGCAGATCGGGGTAGATATCGCGGATCACCTGTTTGAGCTCAGGTAGGGTCATATTCTCCTGACGGGCGTGCTCGTCATTCAGTTCATCGAAGGCCACTGCGTTGACGGAGAGCACCTCTATGGTGCCAAAGGGCTGATGCTCTGGGTTGGTAAACAGCGCCAGCCGTTGGCCGGGCTGCCAGTTGGCTTCGCTCTCGTCGCGGATGGTGATGGTCTTGCGGCCCACCTGAATATCGGCAACGAAGCGGCTGAAGAAGGTGAATTCGGGATAGGAATGAGCAGACATGGTGACTCCTGACTGGGTGAATCGAAATGAGGTGAATGGAAATCAAAGATCGAGATAGGCGCGCAGCCTGGCCAGATCGGCGATAACGGGGCCGTCACTGCTGTCGGCAATTATGCCCTGTTCGACCAGCTCCTTGAGGGCGCGGCGGTAAACCCGCTCGGTGGTGCCGAAGCGCGCCGCCTCATGGGCCCGCTTGCGCGATCCCAGCATCGGAGTGCGCTGGCGCTCACGCCATAGCTCATAGGCGATGTTGTAGGCGATGGGGTGCAGCAGCCGGCTGGTGGTGATCTCCAGGGTATCGAGATAGTCGCTGGCCAGTGCAGCGGCGAAAAAGAGGGTCAACTCGGGTTCTGCCAGCAGGCGCTGGGCCAGCTTGTGGGCGCAGATGACCCGGGCATCCAGCTCGGTCTCGGCCACCACGTTCCACTGCACCGGAGTGGCGCTGAAGAACTCCATCTCACCGAAGATCTGGCTGTGGCACTCAATTTCGCCAAGCTGGAAGATGCGGCCCGAGTGGACGGCGCTATTGAGGGAGACCCGGCCATGTTCGACCAGATAGAGCTGCTCGCTCTGCTCCCCCTGCCGCATTATCAATTCGCCCGGCAGGTAACGGCGCAGAAACAGGGTGCAGGCGTCGAGCGCCGCGGCAAAGCGGGGTTCAAGCTGCTGGAGTTCGGCGTGAAAACGGCCGAGGGGGTAGGGCTGTTGCTGCATGACTTGCCTGTCGCACCGGATGACGAGGGCCATGAGGCTAGCAAGAGTGCGGGCAGGATACCAGCCCGCACGGTAGCGGATGTGCCGCAGTTAACGGTTTGCGCTTTATTGCACCAGAGCGTGGAGGGCGGCCGCGATGGCTTGCTGCTCACCGGCCATCATCGCCTGTTCGGCGCTGGCGTAATCCGCCACCCCTTGTTGCACATCCTGCTCGAACAGTACCACGTTGCAGAGCACGGCGGCGACCCGCACCTTGCGCAGGCGACCCACGGTCAGCAGGGAGGCGGTCTCCATGTCAGCGCCGAGCACGCCACGGGCATGCCAGTAGCGGCACACCTCCTGCTCGTCATCCCGATAGAAGCTGTCGTGGGAGCGTACCAGCCCGTGCCAATGAGGCTGGCTGCCGGTCGCTAAATGGTTGAGCAAGGCGGCCTGCAGCCAGATATCGGCGCAGGCGGGGTACTCGGCGGGCAGATAGGCCTGCGAGGCGCCCTCATTGCGTACCGCCCCTTCCACCACGATAAGGTCGCCAAGGCCGATGTCGTGCTGCAGGGCCCCGGCGGAGCCGACCCGAATGAGCGAGCGGGCACCGGCTTGCACCAGCTCCTCCAGCGCGATGATGGCCGAGGCGCCACCGATGCCGGTGCTGCAAACCGTGATGGGCAGCCCTTGATAGCGGCCGTTGGTGAGGCGAAACTCCCGGTTTTGCCCCAGCACTTCACACTGTTCGAGCTGGCTGGCGATGCGATCGACCCGGGCCGGGTCGCCGCACAGTACCACCCGCTCGGCAATCTGGTCGGGGCGGCACTGGAGATGGGGTAACAGACTCATGGCTTACAGACCTTGTGGCTGGCGCTTTGCGGCAATCACCCAGAGGCGAGTGCCGTTGGCGGCGATAAACAGCAGGATCAGGTACTCCAGCGACATGGCGTAGACGCCCTGCGCGGCATAGACACCGATGCTGATGATGTTGATGACGACCCAGAGGATCCAGTTCTCCACGTATTTGCGGGTCATCAGGATCTGGGCGACGACCGAGAGCACCGTCATGCTGGCATCCCAGAACGGGAAGGCATCGGGGGAGGGCTCGGGGATGGCAAGGTTGGCACCAAACAGGTTGAGCAGGGAGACTGAGGTGCGTGCCAGGGTGGCGAAGACCGGGTCGATATAGCGGGTCAGCAGAGCGATGGCCAGCACGCTCACGGCGGCGGTCACCATCAGTTTGGATTTGCTGAGCCAGCGGATCTGCAGGGTATCCCCCTGATCGTTGGCCGGGCGGGTCCAGGCGTACCAGCCGTAGACGTTGGCGCAGAAGAAGAACAGCTGCAGCATCAACAGTCCGTAGAGCTGGATCTGGAAGAAGATGATGGCAAACAGGCTGACGTTGATCAGGCCAAACAGGTAGTTGATGGTTTTCTCCTGACTGGCGAACCAGATACAGGCCAGACCAAACAGGGTGCCGATGGCTTCAATCCATGACATGGCATAGCCGCCACCCAGCGGTATGGTCACTAGCGTGTTATTGATGCTGAACAGCTCGAATATGCTCATTTTCTGATCCTTGGGCATGAGGGTTAGTATGCGAGGGCGCCATTCTAAGGGGTGAGGGGGAGGAGGGGCAGGACTTTTGTCCGCCCCGGGCTTGGCCCATATCAAAGAAATCGCCGCTGCTGCCCGGTTATTCCAGCAGTGATGGGTTATGGGGCCCCGGCGGGCCGGACTTTATTGATATGTAGCAAGATGATAGCGCCGTGGCTGTGGTCTGATAGAGTCCACTCTCCGGGAGGAGAATCACGTGATAAAAGGAGGTTGCATTGAATTCCGAGCTTGTCTGGGTGCTCTGTCTGCTGGCTGGCGCCATCTATCTCTTCATGACCAACAAGGTGCGCATGGATGTGGTCGCCCTGTTGATCATTATCCTCTTTGTGCTGAGCGGCACCCTCACCCTGCCGGAGGCGCTGGCGGGCTTTAGCGATCCCAACGTTATCCTGATTGCCGCCCTGTTTGTGGTGGGTGAGGGGCTGGTGCGCACCGGCATCGCCTATCAGGTGGGGGATGCATTGGTGAAGGTGGCGGGTAGCAGCGAGACCAAGCTGCTGGTGTTGCTGATGGTAGCGGTGGCGAGTCTGGGGGCTGTGATGAGCAGCACCGGAGTGGTGGCCATCTTTATCCCGGTGGTGCTGAGCGTGGCGAACCGGATGGGGATCCCGGCCGGTCGCCTGATGATGCCCCTCGGTTTTGCCGGGCTGATCAGCGGCATGATGACGCTGGTGGCCACGCCCCCCAACATGGTGGTCAACAGTGAGCTGATGCGCCACGGCATTCACGGCTTCGGGTTCTTCGATTTCACCCCGATGGGCGTGCTGATCCTGGGGCTGGGCATCCTCTACATGCTGCTGGTGCGCGGCTCCATGGTGGGCGAAGGGGAAGAGGGCAAGGGCAAGCCGACCGGGCGCCGCACCCTGCGAGATCTCATTCGAGACTATCGATTGGCCGGTCGGGCCCGTCGTCTGGCGCTGCGGCCGGACTCCCCGCTGATTGGCCATACCCTGGATGAGCTGCAACTGCGTGCCCGTTATGGTGCCCACGTCATCGGGGTGGAGCGCTGGCGCAAGTTTCGCCGGGTGATGGTGCCAGTGTCCGGGATCAGTGAGTTCCAGGCCAAGGATGTTCTGCTGATCGACATGTCAGACCCCGAGGTGGATGTGCGGGCGTTTTGCAGCGAAGCGCGGCTCGAACCCATGATCCTGCGCGGGGAGTACTTCTCCGATCAGGCGCGGGAGGTGGGGATGGCCGAGGTGTCGCTGATCCCTGAGTCCAAGCTGCTGGGTAAAAGCGTGCGTGAGGTGACCTTCCGCTCCAGCTATGGTCTGAGCGTGGTGGGGCTGCGCCGCGACGGTGAAGCGCTGGCAGGCAAGCTGGTGGACGAGCCGCTGCAGATGGGGGATACCCTGCTGGTGGTAGGAAACTGGAGCCACATCAGACAGTTGCAGACCCATAGCCGCGACTTTCTGCTGATGGGGTTGCCCGCTGAAGTGGACGAGATGGCCCTCGCCCGCAGCCAGGCCATTCATGCCCTCTTCTGTCTTGGAGTAATGATCCTGCTGATGGTGACCGATCCGGTGCCCAACGTGATTGCCGCGCTGATCGCCTGTCTGCTGATGGGCAAGTTTCGCTGCATCGATATGGAGAGTGCCTACAAGTCGATCCACTGGCCGACCCTGATCCTCATCGTCGGCATGCTCCCCTTCGCGCTGGCGCTGCAAAAAACCGGCGGGGTGGATCTGATCGTCGGTGGCCTGATCAATGCGGTAGGGGAGATGGGGCCGCGGGTCATGCTGGCCAGCCTGTTTGCCCTCTGCGCGGTGATCGGGCTCTTTATCTCCAACACCGCCACCGCAGTGCTGATGGCGCCCATTGCGCTGGGCACGGCCCAGCAGATGGGGGTATCGCCCTATCCGTTTGCCATGACCATTGCCATCGCCGCCTCGGCCGCTTTTATGACGCCGGTCTCGTCACCGGTCAATACCCTGGTACTGGGGCCGGGCAACTACAAGTTTGCCGATTTTATCCGTATCGGGGTGCCCTTCACCTTGTTGGTGATGGCGGTGAGCGTGGTAGCGATCCCCTGGTTCTTCCCGTTCTGATAACCGGGATGATGAATGTGTGCACCAGCGGCCTGCGGGCCGCTTTTTTATGGCCGGGAGACAAGAGTGGCAAGGCGTGATCGGAATCAGTGAAGAGGGACGTGAACGTGAATTAACGTGGCGCTGGGTTAATAGAGGAGCGAGAGAAAAACTGGGGAGAGGCAAATTTCAGATACAAAAAAACCAGCGTGAGCTGGTCTGTTTGGTACTGCTATTAATGGTGCGGAAGGAGAGACTCGAACTCTCACGCCTAGGGCGCCAGAACCTAAATCTGGTGCGTCTACCAATTTCGCCACTTCCGCAATATTAATGGTGGCTATGACGGGATTCGAACCTGTGACCCCCGCATTATGAGTGCGATGCTCTAACCAACTGAGCTACATAGCCGTTTGTTATCTACCACAGATGTGGAAGAGAACAGAAAAATGGCTGGGGTACTAGGATTCGAACCTAGGGATGGCGAGATCAAAACCCGCTGCCTTACCGCTTGGCGATACCCCAACAGAAATAATGGTGGCTATGACGGGATTCGAACCTGTGACCCCCGCATTATGAGTGCGATGCTCTAACCAACTGAGCTACATAGCCGTTTGTTATCAACCACTGATGTGGAAGAGAACAGAAATATGGCTGGGGTACTAGGATTCGAACCTAGGGATGGCGAGATCAAAACCCGCTGCCTTACCGCTTGGCGATACCCCAACAGCGCTCCTCAACAGTCATGAGACTGGCAAAGAACTTTTAAAAATGGCTGGGGTACTAGGATTCGAACCTAGGGATGGCGAGATCAAAACCCGCTGCCTTACCGCTTGGCGATACCCCAACAGCGTTCCTCAACAGTCGCGAGACTGGCAAAGAACTTTTAAAAATGGCTGGGGTACTAGGATTCGAACCTAGGGATGGCGAGATCAAAACCCGCTGCCTTACCGCTTGGCGATACCCCAACTAGAGATGGTGGCTATGACGGGATTCGAACCTGTGACCCCCGCATTATGAGTGCGATGCTCTAACCAACTGAGCTACATAGCCAACCTTGCTTCCGATGAGTCGTTACCTCGTCACCGTGCGGGCCGAATTATGCGTATCTGGCTCTGGGGCGTCAACCCTTTTTTTGCCAGAAAAACGCAATTTGAGTGCGTTTGACCAGTTATTGGTCTCTGTTGCGCAAAAGCCCAACAATCTGCTTTTTTTTAAGACATTGCCATGATTGCCCGGGCAATGGCAGATAAAAAACAGGCCAGCAAATGCTGGCCTGTCATGGGATTAGACGTTGAACAGGAAATTCATGATATCGCCATCTTTGACGATGTAATCTTTCCCTTCAGCGCGCATCTTGCCCGCTTCCTTGGCGCCTTGCTCACCCTTGTAGTTGATAAAGTCTTCAAAGGCGATGGTTTGGGCGCGAATAAAGCCTTTTTCAAAGTCAGTGTGGATCTTGCCAGCCGCTTGCGGGGCAGTGGCACCGACCGGAATAGTCCAGGCGCGTACCTCTTTCACACCGGCGGTGAAGTAGGTCTGCAGGTTGAGCAGCTGGTAGCCGGAGCGGATAACGCGGTTCAGGCCCGGCTCTTCGATGCCCAGGTCAGCCATGAACTCGGCGCGATCTTCATCGTCCAGTTCGGCGATGTCGGCTTCGATGGCGCAGCAGACCACGACCACGACCGCGTTCTCAGCGGCGGCGATTTCACGCACCTTGTCCAGATAGGGATTGTTCTCGAAGCCATCTTCCGCCACGTTGGCGATATACATGGTAGGTTTGAGGGTCAGGAAGTTGAGGTAGCTCACGGCGGCCAGCTCTTCCTTATCCAGCTTCATGCCGCGGATCATCTGGCCGTTTTCCAGCGCGACCTTGATCTTCTCCAGGGTTTCGACTTCCAGCTTGGCATCCTTGTCGCCGCCCTTGGCGCGCTTGGACTGGCGGTGAATGGCGCGCTCACAGGCGTCCAGATCCGACAGGGCCAGCTCGGTGTTGATCACTTCGATGTCGTCGGCAGGGGAGACCTTGCCGGCAACGTGGATGATGTTTTCGTCGTCGAAGCAGCGCACAACGTGGCCGATTGCTTCGGTTTCACGGATGTTGGCCAGGAACTGGTTGCCCAGACCTTCACCCTTGGAGGCACCGGCAACCAGACCGGCGATGTCGACGAATTCCATGGTGGTCGGCACAACGCGCTGCGGATTGATGATGGCAGCCAGCTGATCGAGGCGAGGATCCGGCATCGGCACCACACCAGTGTTCGGCTCGATGGTGCAGAACGGGAAGTTGGCGGCTTCGATACCGGCCTTTGTCAGCGCGTTGAACAGGGTGGATTTACCTACATTGGGCAGGCCCACGATACCGCATTTAAAACCCATGGATTGTTACCTTACTTGATGGATGCTGTTGGGGGTCGCCCGCAGGCGGCCCATGTCATGCTTGTTCTGGTCGTTGCTCATGTACCGGCACAATGCCCGTACAGGGTCAAACCGACCTAACCCTTTTCCGCCTTGAAGCTGTGCAAGCGATTCATGGCCTTGGTCATATCTTGTTTGAACAGGATGTCGGTGGCGCGCAGGGACTCGTCCAGCGCGGCGTCGATCAGGTTCTGTTCACTACTGGGGGCCTTGGTCAGGACGAAGCCAGCCACCTGCTCTTTGCTGCCGGGATGGCCGATCCCGAGACGCAGCCGGAAGAAGTTATTGTTGTTGCCCATCTTGGCGATGATGTCCTTGAGACCGTTATGGCCACCGTGACCACCACCCTGCTTGAACTTGGCGATGCCAGGCGGCAGATCCAGTTCGTCATGGGCCACCAGAATCGCTTCCGGCTCAATCTGATAAAAACGCGCCAGTGCGGCCACCGCCTTGCCAGAGAGGTTCATATAGGTGTTCGGGATGAGCAGCCGCACATCCTGCCCCTCGACCAGAATGCGGGCAGTATGGCCGAAGAACTTGGGTTCTTCACGCAGGCTGACATTGTGCCAGCGGGCCAGTTGCTCTACATACCAGGCGCCCGCATTGTGGCGGGTCTTGGCATATTCCGGGCCGGGGTTGCCCAGTCCGACGATCAGTTTGATTTCGCTTGTCACGCTTGATGTCTTCACTCGCAGCTGCCGTGGGCACACTACCCAGGGCAATAGGACGCAATATTCTAGCCGCCGAGTGGCGATCACTCAACCAATGCGCATGTTATGGCGGGATTTGCAGCATTATTGCGGCCAATGGGTGGCTAACGGTGGGCAAACGGGCCTCTTGCAAGAGGCCCGTTTCAGCTTATCGATGGATTGTGCCCGGTTGACTACCGTCGTTATTTGGTACGCAGCAGGGTGACAGTCTCTTCATCCAGTGCGGTCAAGGTGGGACGGGCATCGCGCACATACTCCACGAAAGACGCTGCATCGGTGCCGCAATCCACGCCGCTGGCTTTGCAATCGAGGGCTTGGCCCGGGGCATAGACGGCGCTCAGCAGCTCGCCGTTTTGTGCCACCTTCAGCACCGGGAAGGCGGTCAGCTTGCCATTGACGCTGGCGATATCGACCCGCTCGCTCTTCTGACGCTGGGCATTGGCCAGTGCCTGCCAGCCATCGTTGCCGTTGGCGCTGTAGGCCTTCATCACCACCCGATAGTGCTGGCTATCCACCAGATCTTGCCACTCGCCGCTTGCGGTCTTGCGTTGCAATTGGGTCAGGGTGCCCGCTTTGCCTGCGTCGGTCTCCTGGAAGGTGTAACGCAGGTGGCCGCCATAGGGGAACTTGCCGGCATGGGCGCTGGCGGGCAGGGTGGCGGTGATAGTCTCGGTCAAAAGAGCGCGTACCTCGGCGCCAGTCAGGGTCAGCACCGCGAGCTGGTTCTTGAACGGCAGCAGGGTGAGGGCACTATCCCCCTCACGCCATTCGCCAGCAGGCAGGTCGGCGCGCACGCCCCCAACCGCCACCAGAGCGAAGTCGACCGGGCCACCGGTCAGATCTTGCACTGCTGGGGTATTGGCCCAGTAGAACTCCCCTTCGGCAACCAGCGGCGCCACGTCGGAGCCATGGCTGTCGCTGCCGTTGTCACCGGGGCGACGGGCATTTTGCAGCTGCTCGGGGATGGTGCCGATCACCGGGCCGTAGGCTTTCTCCAGCGCCGGTTTGTAGTGGCTGTCGATGATGCCGCGCAGGCGCGGATCTTCATCCACGGTCACCAGATTGGGCTGGTTGTCGACAAACTGGCTTGCCTCTTTGCTGCGGGCGTCGTCGAGCGCTTGCTTGCGCGCCGCATCGGCGAAGAAATCGCGGCTGGCCAGCAGGCTGTTGTGGCCCTGGCAGTCGGTCACCTGACCCTGGCTGTCAAAGGTCACTTGTGCCAGACCGATGGCCTGGGCGTAGGAGCCCGCCTGCACCACGCAGGTTTTGCCGATGCCATCCGGATTGGTCACCAGCTTGGCGTAATCGCCGGTCTTGCCCCAGCCAATATTGCGAAAATCGCCGAGCAGGCTGTGGGAGTGGCCGCCGACGATGGCATCGAGGCCGTTTACCTTGGCCGCCAGTGCCAGATCCCGCTCGTTGCCGATGTGGGTCAGCGCCACGATCTGGTGGATCCCCTTGGCTTGCAGCATGTCGACCGTGGCCTGAGCCGAGGCGACCTCCTTGCCAAAGCGCAGCTTGCCGACGTTGGGGGCGATATTGCCCATGTCTTCCAGCACCAGACCGATGACGGCGACCAGCTGCTTGCCTTGCGGCAGGTTGTCGAGATCGGTGACCGGGCTCTTCTGGTTGCCGTCAAAGGCGTAGACCACGAAGGGCTTGAGGTTGTCAGCCTTGCTGAGGGCCGGATCGGCCTTGGTGTCGAGGTTGGCGGCCAGCACCGGGAAGTTGACCCCCTCGATGAAGCGGGCCAGCTTCTGGTTATCCAGATCGAACTCGTGGTTGCCCAGCGCCATGGCATCGAGGCCGAACTGGCTCAGCAACTCGGCGTTGGCCATCCCCTCGTTGAGCTTGAAGTAGCCGCTGCCCTGCCAGGCATCGCCGCCGTGCAGCAGCAGCAAGGGCTGGTTCTTGGCCAGCGCCTCGGCCTGATAGGCTTTCGCCATGGTCAGCAGGCGCGGATAACCGCCAAAGCGGGTATAGAGGGTGTCCGTCTCCCCCTGCTGGTGCTGGGCAAAGATCTGCCCTTTGATCTCCGCATTGACCGGATCAAACTGGGAGTGGGTGTCGTTCATGTGAGCCAGGGTCAGCACGAAGGGCTGGTTCTCTTTGGCGGGCTGACAGGCGAACAGGGCGGAGGTGAGGGTCGCGAGCAGGAGGGGACGCAAGCAATTCATGGGTAAATCCTTAAGCCTGCCGGGGGCAGGGTCGTACCAGATAGCAGAAAGTTGGAAAGAGAAGGTCCAGAAAGACGAAAACCGCCTGATGGCGGTTTTCGTTATTGCTGAATCTATCAATGCTCAAACATGGCAGAGATGGACTCTTCGTTGCTGATGCGACGAATGGCTTCGGCCAGTACAGTTGACAGCGTCAGCTGCTTGACCTTGCCTACCGCTTTCATCTCCGCAGTGAGCGGGATGGAGTCGGTGATGATCAGTTCATCGATCACGGAGTTCTTGATGTTCTCGACGGCGGAACCGGAGAAGACCGGGTGGGTAGCGTAGGCGAATACACGCTTGGCACCGCGCTCTTTCAGGGCCTCTGCGGCTTTGCACAGGGTGCCGCCGGTGTCGATCATGTCATCAACGATGATGCAGTCGCGGCCGGCAACGTCACCGATCAGGTGCATGACCTGGGAGACGTTCGGGCGGGGACGGCGCTTGTCGATGATGGCGATGTCGGTGTCATCCAGCAGCTTGGCGATGGCGCGGGCACGCACGACGCCACCGATGTCCGGGGAGACAACGACAGGAGACTCGAGGTTCTTGGACTTCATGTCTTCCAGCAGCACCGGGCTACCGAACACGTTGTCTACCGGAACGTCGAAGAAACCTTGAATTTGTTCGGCATGCAGGTCAACGGTCAGCACGCGATCCACACCGACGCTGGAGAGGAAGTCAGCGACAACCTTGGCGGTGATGGGTACACGGGCGGAGCGGACGCGGCGATCCTGACGGGCATAACCAAAGTAGGGGATAACGGCAGTGATACGGCCAGCTGAAGCACGACGCAGAGCATCCACCATGACGATCAATTCCATCAAATTGTCGTTGGTCGGGGCACAGGTGGATTGAATGATGAAGATATCGCCACCACGTACATTCTCATTGATCTGTACGCTGATCTCGCCGTCGCTAAAGCGACCTACGGCAGCATTGCCGAGTTTGATAAACAGGCGATCTGCGATCTTCTGGGCTAGTTCCGGCGTTGCGTTACCAGCAAACAGCTTCATGTCAGGCACGGTTTGAAACCTCGGGGTTGCATCCAGTATGTGGGGGAGTCTGAAATCAGACCCTATCGTTTTGGGGCAAACGATTTATCAAGATAACGTACAAGGTGTCTGCTGCCCAATGATTGTGATGATACCGGTAACCCGAATCCGTGGCCGAGTGCAAAACCGGCCACGTTAATCATCATCAATACTGTTCGGTAAAATTGGCTGGGGTACTAGGATTCGAACCTAGGAATGGCGAGATCAAAACCCGCTGCCTTACCGCTTGGCGATACCCCAATCATTTGAACTGTTGCAATGTGGAGAAGAGAGGTGATATGTTCTCGCCCTTGGCGACAAACCCATCAAGTCCCTTCGGCACGCAGGCCAACACTTCCCGAGCAGTCACTTCGTCTTCAAATTGAGCAAAGACGCAGGCTCCTGTGCCCGTCATTCTTGACGGCGCGTATTCTAGCAACCAGCCGAGCGCATTGGCAACCTCGGGGTGGCGCTTTTTCACCAGTGATTCGCAATCGTTTTTCCACTCACCTTCCAGCAGGTTGTCCAGCGCCATTTTCGGCGTGGCTCTCGGCAGGTCCGGATCCTGGAATACGGCCGCGGTCGCCACATGGCAATCGGGCTTGAGCACCAGATACCAGGCATCGGGCAGTTCGACCGGTTGCAGCCGCTCGCCCACCCCTTCGGCAAAGGCCGCCTTGCCACGGACAAACACCGGTACATCAGCCCCCAACTGGACGCCGAGCGCTGCCAGCTCATCTTCGCTCAAACCCGCTTGCCAGAGGTGGTTAAGCGCCACCAGCGTGGTCGCTGCATCGGATGAACCACCGCCAATGCCGCCGCCCATGGGAAGCACTTTTTCCAGCCGGATATGGGCACCTTGCGGGCTCGGCAGGGTTGCTTGCAGCAGGCGTGCCGCCCGAATAATCAGATTCTGCTCATCCGGTACCCCGGGAATGGCCGGGCTCAGTGTGAGTGTGTCGTTATTCGGTATCACCTCGAACTCGAGCCAGTCGCTGTGGTTGAGGAAGATAAACAGGGTCTGCAGCTCGTGATAGCCATCGGGACGACGGCCATTGACGTGAAGAAACAGGTTGAGTTTGGCCGGTGCCGGCCAGCGTGTGGAAGCCATTAACGTGCAAGAGTCCATTGGTTGATCTGAAGCTTGAGGCGGCTGTTCTGGCCAGTCATGGTCAGCTGGTGCGGCAGGCGGTAGCCATCCTGATCCCGATAATCGCCATAGACGATTTGCCACTGGCCGTCGCGCACGCTGGCCAGACTGCTGTCGGGGTTGAGTTCAAACTCCGCCTGACCCGGCAGCCCCTTGATCCACTCCGGTAATCCCGCAACCGGAATATTCCAGCCGGTCAGTTGATAGATGAGCGCTTCGGCATCCTGGCTCTGGTGGCGATTGCCGTCGCTGTCGAGCAGGGTGATTTCGCCCTTGCTGCGGGAGAGCTCCAGAATGCTGGTGCCAATCAGGCTGGTGAGGTTGAGGCGATAATCCTCGCCATCCTGCTGCCAGTTGAGACGGGCGCTGCCCTTTTGCTGTGGCGTGATGATGGCCATCTTGCCGGATAGCTGCCAGTGGGTCAGTTGCTCGAGACGGGTCCGCTCCTGGTTCCAGTTCACTTGGTCACGCTGGGGCTGGGTGGTGGCACAACCGGCCAGCAACAGCAGGCAGGTGAGGGTAAAAATACGTAGCAGCAAGAGATGGCTCCAGAGAGAGGAATTTGCCACAGTATACGGGGCGGCCGTATTGCTTTTAAAGACTTACCCTTTCTCGTACAATTGGCAGCCTTTGCACCCAGCGTATGAAATGATCGTCGCCCACTCATGAGTTTGCTTGCCCTCGGAATCAACCACAACACCGCCAGTGTCGCCTTGCGGGAACGGGTCGCCTTTGGCCCGGACTGCATCGATCGCGCCTTGCGTGAGCTGGTGAGCCAACCTGGTGTCAGCGAGGCGGTGATCGTCTCCACCTGCAACCGGACCGAACTCTATTGCAATCTGGAGGAGCAGCGGCAGGAGCAAGTGCTGCGCTGGCTGCAGCAGTTCCACGGGCTGGACGCTGCCGAACTGGTCACTGCCATCTATCAGCATCACGATGAAGAGGCGGTGCGCCACCTGATGCGGGTGGCGTGCGGGCTCGACTCGCTGGTGTTGGGGGAGCCGCAGATCCTGGGGCAGATCAAGCAATCCTATGCCCACGCCCAGCAGGCGGAGTCGTTGAAGGGGGCGCTGGAGCGGTTGTTCCAGAAATCCTTCTCGGTGGCGAAAAGAGTGCGTACCGATACCGAGATTGGCGCCAGTGCCGTGTCGGTGGCCTTTGCCGCCGTCAGCCTGGGTCGGCGGATCTTCTCCGATCTCTCCCAGACCAAGGTACTGCTGGTCGGGGCGGGGGAGACCATCGAACTGGTTGCCCGTCATCTGCGCGAGCAGAACGTCACCAAGATGATGGTGGCTAACCGCACCCTGCAGCGTGCCCAGACCCTGGCAGCCGAATTCGGCGCCCAGGTGATGACGCTCGAAGAGATCCCCGACTATCTGCACGAAGCGGATATTGTCATCAGCTCGACCGCCAGCCCCCTGCCCATCATCGGCAAGGGGATGGTGGAGCGCGCGCTGAAGGCCCGCCGCTTCAAACCCATGTTTCTGGTGGATATTGCCGTGCCGCGCGACATCGAAGCCGAAGTCGATGAGCTCTCCGATGCCTATCTCTACACGGTGGATGATTTGCAGGGGATCATCGAGCAGAACCTCGAAACCCGTAAACGGGCTGCCGCACAGGCGGAAGTGATCGTGCAGGAAGAGCGGGACGAGTTTATGGGGTGGTATCGCGGCCAGAGCTCGGTCGACCTCATTCGCGATTACCGCCATCAGTCCCAGCAAGTGGCTGACGAAGAGTTGCAACGCGCCCTGCTGGCGCTGGCCCAGGGCGAGAGTGCCGAACAGGCGCTCAAGGCGATGGCCCATCGCCTCACCAACAAATTGATCCACGCGCCGACCCAGGCGTTGCGCCAGGCTGCCTCCCAGGGGGATCAGAGCGAGCTCTCCCGCTTGCGGCAGGCGCTGGGGTTGTCACAAGAGCCATAATTTTCGGGCAACCTGCCGGTTGTCCCGTCCTCCATTGAGAATGCAAGAGTTATGAATCCGTCACTGATCAGAAAGCTGGAAGGCCTCATCGAGCGCCACGAAGAAGTACAGGCCATGCTCGGCGAGCCAGATGTGGTCTCGGATCAGGATCGCTACCGCGCCCTGACCCGCGAATATGCTCAGCTGGAAGATATCGTTCACGCCTTCCAGCGTTACCGTCAGGCGCAGGATGATCTTGAGACCACCCAGATGATGCTGGAGGAGGATGATGCCGACCTGCGTGAGATGGCGCAGGAGGAGCTGCCGCTGGCCAAGGCCAATCTGGAGGCGCTGGAGCAGGAGCTGCAACTGATGCTGCTGCCCAAGGATCCCAAGGATGACAACAACTGCTATCTGGAGATCCGCGCTGGTGCCGGTGGCGACGAAGCGGCCATCTTTGCCGGTGACCTGTTCCGCATGTATTCACGGTTTGCCGAGCGTCAGGGCTGGCGCGTCTCCATCGTCAGCTGCAACGACGGTGAATACGGTGGCTACAAGGAGGTGATCGCCAAGATCGACGGCGAGCGCGTCTATGGCCGTCTCAAGTTTGAATCCGGTGGTCACCGGGTACAGCGGGTGCCGGAGACCGAATCTCAGGGTCGGGTGCACACCTCCGCCTGTACCGTCGCCGTGCTGCCGGAAGTGCCGGAAGCCGAGCAGATCGAGATCAACCCTTCCGATCTGAAGATCGACACCTTCCGCGCCTCCGGTGCCGGTGGTCAGCACGTCAACAAGACCGACTCGGCCATCCGCATCACCCACCTGCCGACCGGTCTGGTGGTGGAGTGTCAGGACGAGCGCTCCCAGCACAAGAACCGCGCCAAGGCGATGTCAGTGCTCTCCGCCCGCCTGCAAGCGGCCGAGGATGAGCGTCACCGCGCCGCCGAGCAGAGCACCCGCCGCAATCTGGTGGGCTCCGGCGATCGCTCCGAGCGCATCCGGACCTACAACTACCCGCAGGGTCGCCTCTCCGAGCACCGCATCAACCTGACCCTCTATCGCCTCTCCGAAATTTTGGAAGGGGATCTGGACTGCGTCATCACGCCGCTGGTGCAGGAGTATCAGGCCGATCAGCTCGCCTCGCTGGCCGAGAACAACTGATGCAAATGGTGATTCGGCAAGCTCGCATTAAGTGTCGTGCCCATAAGGTGGAGTGGCACTGATGCAGATACAGCAGGCCCGCACCCATATCATGACTGTGTTGGCTGAGGGGGAGTCCCCCCGCGCCGATGCCGATGTACTGCTCTGCCATCTGCTCGGGTGTCGTCGCAGCTATCTGATGACCTGGCCCGAGCGTGAGCTGGATGCCGCCCAGCAGGCCACCCTGCAGGGGTGGCTGGTCCGTCGTCTCAATGGCGAACCCATCGCCCATCTGGTGGGCGAGCGGGAGTTCTGGTCGCTGCCCCTCAAGGTGAGCCCGGCGACCCTGATCCCGCGCCCCGATACCGAGGTGCTGGTCGAGCAGGCGCTGACCAAAATCCCGCAGGGGCCGTGCGCCGTGCTGGATCTGGGCACCGGCACCGGCGCCATCGCGCTGGCGCTCAAGTCCGAGCGGCTCGAGGTCGATGTGTGGGCGGTGGATCGGATGGCGGATGCCGCGGCACTGGCGCGCGAGAACAGCGTCGCACTGGGGTTACCCATCGAGGTGCGCGATGGCAGCTGGTTCGAGCCCCTTGGCGAGCCGGATCACGACGAAACGCCACGATTTGCGGTGATTGTCTCCAATCCCCCTTATATTGATGGCGCCGATCCCCATCTCGAGCAGGGTGACGTGCGCTTTGAACCCCGCTCGGCGCTGGTTGCCGATGACGCCGGGCTGGCTGATATCCGCCACATCGTGGCCCATGCTCCCGCTTATCTGCTGACCGATGGCTGGTTGCTGCTGGAGCATGGCTGGGATCAGGGGGAGGCAGTGCGTCAGTTGCTGCGTGATGGCGGCTACCGCGAGGTAGCCACGGTGCGTGATTACGGGGATAACGACAGGGTGACGCTGGGCCTCTGCCCGCTGCGCTGACGGTTCCTCACTGTTACTCGGCGGGTTGCCTGTGCGCCCTCATGCAAGGATTGAATATGATTTTTGTGCTCAAACACCTGCACCTCACCCTGATTGCCGGGGCCGTGCTGATGTTTATGCTCCGTTTCTACTGGGTACAGACCGCCACTGGCCGAGCCTACAGCGCGCCGGTGATGAAGGTCAGCGGCTGGCTCAACGGTCTGGTGGTGCTCTCCGGCGTATTGCTCTGCATGGTGCTGGATCTCAACCCGCTCAATAACGGAACGCCCTGGCTCAGCGAGAAGCTGATGGCCATTCTGGTGCTGGTATTTCTGGCGGCGATGGCGCTGCGGCTGGCCAAAAGCAATCTGGTGCGCAGGTGCTCCTTTCTGGGGGCGCTCGGCTGGATCTACTTTATTGCCAAGTTGGCAGTGCTCAAACAGACGAGTGTGTTCGGCTAAGGCATGAAGAGAATGTTACACATAGACGAATGGACCGATTTCGAAGCCCACGACATCACCGAGCTGGCGTTGTCAGTCAGTGACGAGATTTATGGCTCGGTCGAGGAGGGGATGCGCGAGTTGAACCTGCTGGACGAGTGGCTGGACGAGCAGATCGAAGAGGGCACCTGCGATGAGGTGCGCCAGCAGTTGCTGCAGGGCTTCTACCACAGCCTCGGTTTTCATGGCGACTGGCAGGATTATTTCTCTGCCAACAACTGCGATCTCAATCAGGTGCTGGTTCAGCGCAAGGGGATCCCGGTCAGCCTCGGTATTCTCATCATCCAGCTGGGGCGCAAGCTTGGGCTCGATGTGGAGGGGATCTGCTTCCCCGGCCACTTCCTGGTGAGCTTTGCCGGTGGCGAGGGGGAGGTCTATGTTGACCCCTTTACCGGCGACGAGCTGAGCCTGGCCCGCATCGAGCTGCTGCTGCGCGGTGCGTTGGGGGACTTGGCGACCCTGACCCCCGACTACCTGCAGCCCTCCGGCCAGTGGGAGATCATCGAACGGCTGCTCAACGTCAGCAAGGGGGCCCTGCTGCGGGAAGATCGTATGCCCGAGGCGCTGCGTTGCAGCGAGCTGTTGTTGCGTATGAAGCCCGGCGATCCGCTGGAGACGCGGGATCGCGGCTTTATCTACGAGCAGCTCGACTGCCCGCGTCAGGCCGCCGACGATTTTGAATATTTTATTGAACAATGCCCGGACGATCCCGTCGCCGATGTGCTGAAAGTGCAGCTGGCCGCGCTGGATCTGAGCCCCAAGCCCCTCCATTAAGGGCGGCTTGAAACTGAAACAGAAGAATATCAAGGCCGCTGCGTCCGGTCGCAACGGATTAACTAGGCTTCAGGCCCTTTTATTAAGGATGTCTTAGATGGAACAGAAGAATATCAAGATCAACCAGATCGACGTTGCCAATGACAAACCGTTCGTGCTGTTTGGTGGCATGAACGTGCTGGAATCCCGCGACATGGCGATGGCGGTGTGCGAGAAGTACGTGGAAGTGACCAGCAAGCTGGGCATCCCGTTCGTGTTCAAGGCGAGCTGGGACAAGGCCAACCGCTCCTCCATCCACTCCTACCGCGGCCCGGGTCTGGAAGAGGGGATGAAGATTTTCCAGGAGCTGAAAGCGACTTTCGGCGTGCCGGTCATCTCCGATCTGCACGAACCCCATCAGGCCAAGCCGGTCGCCGAGGTGGTTGACGTTATCCAGCTGCCCGCTTTCCTGGCACGCCAGACCGATCTGGTGGAAGCCATGGCCCGCACCGGCAACGTTATCAACATCAAGAAGCCGCAGTTCCTCAGCCCCAGCCAGATGAAGAACATCACCGACAAGTTCGAGGAGTGCGGCAACGACCAGCTGATCCTGTGCGAGCGCGGTGCCAACTTCGGCTACGACAACCTGGTGGTGGACATGCTGGGTCTGGGCGTGATGAAGAAGAGCACCGGTGGATATCCGGTGATCTTTGACGTGACCCACTCCCTGCAGTGCCGTGATCCGCTGGGTGCCGCCTCCGGTGGCCGTCGCGAGCAGGTGACCGAGCTGGCGCGCGCCGGCATGGCGGTCGGTCTGGCCGGTCTCTTTATTGAATCCCACCCGGACCCGAAAATTGCCCGTTGTGATGGCCCGAGCGCCCTGCCGCTGGAGAAGCTGGAAGGCTTCCTCAAACAGATGAAGGCCATCGATGACCTGATCAAGGGCTTCGAACCTCTCGATACCTCGGCCTGATCCCGACGCTGTCATGCCTGATGAAAATGCCCCGCAATGCGGGGTATTTTTATATCTGCCATATTTAGTTGAAGACTCAAATTAATCTGCGAGCAAACAATTGTCGGTTGCTGTGGTGTTAATGGTGTTAATTTTGTTGTGTGATTAATGTCTCTTAATTGTTTTTTATTACATGTAAAGTGGTCCCCGTAGTAATGCAGAAACAGCATGGATCGGGTGAGGTACGCAGATATCTCGTCCGGCTATCTGCATGTTTATTGCTGCCATAACAATGTGCAATTAAATTAACAGGACGTTAATAATGCGAAAGAAACTATTTAGCAGCCTCTATTTTCAGGTATTGCTCGCGATTACCCTCGGGGTATTTCTGGGGCATGTCTATCCGGAACTGGGCGCCGATATGAAGCCCCTCGGTGATGGCTTCGTCAAATTGATCAAGATGATCATCGCCCCCGTTATTTTCTGTACCGTGGTTACCGGCATTGCCGGGATGGAGAGTATGAAGGCGGTCGGCAAGACCGGCGCCATTGCTCTGCTCTACTTCGAGGTGGTCAGCACCATCGCCTTGATCATCGGGCTGTGCGTGGTCAACCTGCTGCAACCGGGTGCCGGCATGAACGTCGATCCGGCAGCGCTGGATGCCAGCGCCATCTCCGCCTATGCGGAGCAGGCCAAGTCCCAGGGCATTATCGCCTTTTTGCTGGATATTATTCCGGGCAGTGTGATCGGTGCCTTTGCCAGCGGTAATATCTTGCAGGTGTTACTGTTTGCGGTGCTGTTCGGCTTCTCCCTGCATCATATCGGTGAAAAAGGACAGATTATTTTCGGCGTCATCGACAGTTTCTCCAAAGTCATATTTGGCATTATCAATATGATAATGAGACTGGCGCCGGTCGGTGCATTCGGGGCAATGGCATTTACCATCGGCAAATATGGAGTAGGTTCACTGGTACAGCTGGGCCAGCTTATTGCCTGCTTCTATCTCACCTGCCTCTTCTTTATCTTCATTGTGCTGGGCAGCATCGCTAAAGCCTCAGGCTTCAGCATCCTGCGTTTCATCTCCTACATTCGCGAGGAGTTGCTGATCGTGCTGGGGACTTCCTCTTCAGAGTCGGTACTGCCGCGGATGCTGGATAAGATGGAGAAGCTGGGTTGCCAGAAATCGGTGGTGGGGCTGGTCATTCCGACCGGATACTCTTTTAACCTGGATGGCACCTCCATCTATCTGACCATGGCGGCGATTTTTATCGCCCAGGCCACCAATACGCCGCTCGACCTGTTCCAGCAGATCACCCTGCTGGTGGTACTGCTGATCTCCTCGAAAGGGGCGGCGGGGGTGACTGGTAGTGGCTTTATCGTGCTGGCAGCGACCATTTCGGCGGTGGGCCATCTGCCACTGGCTGGTTTGGCGCTGATCCTGGGGATCGACCGTTTTATGTCCGAAGCGCGGGCGTTGACCAACCTGATCGGTAACGGGGTTGCCACCGTGGTGGTCGCCAAATACTGCAAGCAGCTGGACGAGAAGAAAATGGATGCAGTGCTCGGCGGCAAGGTCGGGCAACTGGAAGTGGACAGGGCGTAAGCGCTGTTTCCCCCGCACGGCCGCGTTGGTTGGTGCGGGGGCAATAAAAAAACGGCCGATTGGCCGTTTTTTTGTGCTGATACCGCAAGTATCAGCTCTTCACTGCAGGGCGCTGATTACAGGCTCTGGGTGAAAGTACGGGTAACCACGTCACGCTGCTGTTCCGGGGTCAGGGCGTTGAAACGCACTGCGTAGCCAGATACACGGATGGTCAGCTGCGGGTACTTCTCCGGGTTTTCGATAGCATCTTCCAGAGTTTCGCGACGCAGCACGTTGACGTTCAGGTGCTGGCCACCTTCAACAGCAGGCTCAGCCTGAACCGGCAGTTCGCGGTATTCGAACTGACCCAGGTCAGCCAGTTGCACTTCTTGATCGGCAGCGAAAGCATCGCCTTTGACGCAGATGCAGCGAGCTTGTTGCTTCTCTTCGTCCAGCAGCCAGAAAGAGTTCAGCAGAGCGGTGTTGGCGGCCTGGGTGATTTGAATGCCTTTGATCATGGTATGACTCCTCAATGGGAACGCGAATCCAACTGTAAGGAAATTACCCTGATGTATTTAAGCTACCGTCGATGGCGATGACTTAAAGGGCCCTTGCCTTACACCTTTTCTTTGATGGGGTCATATATACCACGGTGGTAATATTACAAAAATTGATCTAGATCAAGAAAATCCGACAAAGCGCCATTTCAATGGGATTAAATTCTTGAGTTGAATCAAAAATAGGTCATTTTTCTGATTTTGTAAGATATGCAAATTATGCATCTTTTATCTCGTTAATCTAGTAATTCAACTACATCTTTTATGCTTTTTCTGAGGTTAATTGAGGGGTTGGCTACACTCAGCAAAAAAAGCGAGGAGAGTGCCGGGTGAATAATGGGTGGCGAAAGTGGGTATGGCTGGCCCTGTTCTGTTGCTGGGCAAGCAGTGTTGCGGTACGGGCCGAGACGGTGCGTATTGCTGTGGGCGAGTGGCCGCCCTATATCAGTGAGGCGTTGCCCAATCAGGGCTTTCTCTGTGAGGTGGTGCGCCAGGCCTTTGCCGAAGAGGGGCTCGATGTCAGCTTTCACTTCTATTCCTGGGCCGAGGCTTACCGACTGACTCTGGAAGGGCGCTATGTGGTCACCATGCCCTGGTTTCGCTCCCGCGAGCGGGAGCAGCTTTTCTATCTCTCCGCCTCGCTCGGCCATTTCACCACTCGCCTGATGACGCTGACCGGTACGCCCGCGGTCAATCTGGGTGAGCTGAAACACGAGCCGGTCGGGGTGACCCGTGGCTATTTCTATGGCGATGGTTTTGCCGCTCGCCAAGCCGGGCTCACTCTCGAGTGGTCAGATTCCGATGAGGAGAGCATGGGCAAGCTGCTTGACGGGCGGATCCACTATCTGGTGATGGATGAGCAGGTGGCACAGACTCTGTTCCAGCAGGCGCTCGTTCGTCATCCCCAATCGCTGTCACTGACCGGTGCAGCCGACCCCATCTGGTCGCAACCGGGATACCTGCTGATGCGCAAGGCTGATCCCGAGGCACGCCGTCTGATGCTGCTGTTCAATACCGGGCTGCGCAAGTTGGAGCGCTCGGGGCGCCTCGCCAGGCTCTGGAAAGCGTGAGCCACGGTTGCGTCTTGCGGGCTGGCCCCCTATCCTGAGCCCTTCGCCGTATCAAGTGAGGAGGCCGGGGTGCTGACCTGGAGTGATGTGATTGGCTCTGAGAAAGAGCAGGACTATTTCAAGAGTACGCTGGCAACCGTCAGAGCCGAGCGGGAAGCGGGCAAGGTGATCTACCCGCCAGCCACCGATGTGTTCAATGCCTTCAAGCTGACCGAGCTGGATCAGGTCAAGGTGGTGATCCTGGGACAGGATCCCTACCACGGCCCCAATCAGGCGCACGGTCTCTGCTTCTCCGTTCTGCCCGGCGTGCGTACGCCCCCCTCACTGGTCAACATCTATAAAGAGATGCAGCGTGACCTGCCAGGTTTCGTCACACCCAATCACGGCTTTCTCGAATCCTGGGCCAAACAAGGTGTCTTGCTGCTCAACACTGTGCTGACGGTGCAGGCCGGTCAGGCCCATTCCCACGCCCATCTGGGATGGGAGACCTTTACCGATCGGGTCATCGAGCAGATCAATGCCAGTTGTCAGGGTGTTGTGTTCCTGCTGTGGGGTGCCCACGCCCAGAAGAAGGGACGTTTCATCGACCGCCAGCGCCACTATGTGCTGACCGCGCCGCACCCGAGCCCCCTCTCTGCCCACCGCGGTTTCATCGGTTGCGGTCACTTTAGCGAGACCAATCGCTTGCTGGAACAACAGGGCAAGAGTCCGATAGAGTGGAAATCTGTCTGCATCCCACTTGATTGAGTGCAAAGTTCGGGCGACAAATGACCGTATACTCAGGGACATAAGATTAATTCAGAGCCAAGGAGTGCCCATGTTATCCAGTCTGCACAAGGATCATCTCAACATCGCCCGACTTTTGGAGCTGCTCAAGCACAAGCTGGCAGCCATCCGTGCCGAAGAGCCCATCAGCTATTTTCTGGTGCGCGATGTCATCGACTACCTGCGGGAGGTCTCTGACAAGTACCACCATCCCAAGGAAGACCTCATCTATGACTACTACCTGAAATATCGGGTGGTGGAGGGTGAGGTCGCCAACCGCCTGCAGGAGGAGCACGTCAAGCTGCTGGAGGCCGGGGCCGATCTCAAGGAGATGGTGGAGATGATCCTGATGGATGCGGTGATCCCCCTCGATCAGTTTACCACCAAGCTGGAGCGCTTCGTGGAGCTGCAAGAGGCACACATGAACTATGAAGAGGGGGTGATCTTCCCCCATCTGCGTGACTCCCTGACCGAGGATGACTGGCGTCATCTGGAGCAAAACTGGCAGAACCGCGCCATTGGCGACCCCCTGTTCGGGGCCGAGGTGAGCCAGCACTTCCAGGCACTGGCCAAACGCCTCTCTCTGCCGCTCACGACCGGCTAAGACGAGCCCGTACCTGCCGTGTGGCGGGTATTGTGTGAGTGCAACTTGAGTGAAAACAGAAAGGCCTCCATCCGGAGGCCTTTTGCATGGTGGAGCAAGCTTACGCCTGTGGTTTCAGGAAGTTGCGATAGAGCATATAGAGGTGGGCCGAGCTCCAGCTGAAGTTGCTTGCCCCCTGCATGGCGCCGGTCTCCGGATTGTAGTTTTCGCGGATGGGGCCGCTGCCCGCCAAGCCCTCTGCGTTGTTGAATAGCTTGTTGACCAGAGCCTCGGCATCGCTGCGGTAGCCGTAGTTCTCCAGCCCCTTCACCCCGAAGTAGAACTGATCGAGCCATACCCGGCCGCGCCAGTAGATATTGGGGTCGTAGGCCGGGTTGGTGAGTGCGGCTGTGCCCAGCGGAATCTTTGTGTTGAACTCCTGGGCGTTGAGCATCACCTCACGCACCCGCGCCGCTTTCTCCTTGTCTGCGACCTCTGCCCAGAGCGGGCTCCACCCTTCCGGACCACGGCCGCGAGCGGTCAGCAATTTGCCGACGCAGCCGTTGCCGTCAGCCACATCCCCCTGAGCAATCTGACGATCGTAATAGAAGCCTGACGCCTCATCGAACATGCAGCTGTTGATGTAACCAGCCAGCTGGGCCGCGCCATCGCGGTAGCGGCTCGCGTCGTCCGGCTTGCCAAGCAGGTCGGCCATGTCTGCCAGAATGCGTTTCTCTTTGGCGAGGAAGGCGTTGAGCTCCACTGACTCCTGATCGATGGAGAAACCGATCAAATCGCCATTGTCCTGATGGTTTTCAAAGAAGGCGACGTTCCAGTCCTGACGTGCCTTGGCCAAATCTCCGCCATAGGTCTTGTCGGCATAGCGTTGCAGCTGGCCCGGTTCGATAAAGCCGAAGCGGGCGGCGTTGTCCATGCCTGACTCCCAACCGGCGCCGTGCTGGGCACCGATATCCATGTCGCTGTACCCGCCCACGTTCAACACCTGCTGATAGAGCGGCATACCGGCGCAGGCATACCAGCCATCCCCCTCACTGGTACAGCTGGAGAAATCCAGCCCGGCGGGAATACCGTTGGAGTACTGCACCTTGAAGGTGATATTGCCGTACTCGTCGTTGTGCTCCACATGCTTGGTGGCGCCATATTCGATGATGCCGTTGCGGTTGTTGTCCCGCGCGCGGTACCACCAGTCGTGGTAGGCCTGCAGCTTGGGATACATCTCGGCGATAAAGGCCTTGTCCTTGGTGGCGCTGTAGATTTCCCAGATGGCCCAGGCGGAGAGGGGCGGCTTGGTGTCGCGCTCGTTCCAGTTGCCGCCATCGCCACCGCGATCCGCCAGCTTGTTGTAGAAGACGGCGTCGATCACCATGCCCGCATCCTGTGGTCGCACCGGATCATCCGGCTGTACCTGATAGTCATACATGGCGCGCACGTTGTTCTTGGCTACCTCAGGGTTGAAGTGTGCCATGGCATAGGCGTGCTTCCAGCTATCCCAGGCCCAGACGCCGTCGAACCAGCGGGCGGTATTGGAGGGGGTTACCCCGTCGTGGAGGATGGCGCCAGCCGGGGAGCGCCAGTTGCCGTTGAGGGTCTCCATCGCCTTGACGGCGATGCGACGCTCCGACTCGGGGATCCCCTGATTGGAGAGACCGTTGGCAAGGTAGCCCTCCCAGCGGCGGATGGAGTCGGCAAAATAGCTGGCCGGGTTGGCCAGCAGGGCTTGACGGCTCTGCAGATGGCGGCTGGCGTCATCTGCGGAGTGGAGATAGCTCTGCAGGGTGTAGATATCCTCGCTCCCCTTGGCGGCCAGGGTAATGCTGGCGTCACTTTGGTAGCCCAGTGTCTTCTGGTCGAGGGTGGTGCGACTTGGCAGGGTGCGGTCGATTCGATAGCGGGCGCTGCCGCTCTGCATGATGTTCCAGGTGCTGCGCAGTTTACCGAACTGGAATTCGATTCCTTTGTCGCTCTCGCTGATGGTGCGTGTCCAGCCTGGATATTTGCTGGCAATCGTATCCTTGGCATCCCATTGATTGAGCAACTCGCCCTGCCAGTTGAGGTTGAGGGTGAGCGGTGCATCGGTCTGGTTGATGAGTCGGGTGCGGATAAGAGCGGTGCGGGCATCGCCATAACGCAGCTCCAGCTCCAGCGTGAAGGGCTCGAACTCGAAGCGTTGCACCAGTGCACCGGGAATGGCGTACACCTCCTGCTTGCGGGCGCTGGTGAGCGGGAACGGGCGGCCGCTCGCATCGCTCAGGGTGAGCTTGTCCAGCTCGCTGGCAAAGAAGAGGCTGTACTCCTCGGAGATGACCATGGGACCGGTAAAGCCCCCCCACTCCTTGTCGCTGGCAGGCAGCAGGAAACCGTGCCAGGCCCCCAGATCGAGCAGCGGGTTGTATTTGAGGTTGGAGTAGCTGTCAAAGTCGCGGAATTGGGTCGGTGTTCCCCGACGGTCGATCACGTCCTTGTACTGGATGGCCTGCTCCGGTTTGGCGACTGTGCTGCTCTCTGTCTGGTTATCGTTGCAGGCAGTCAGTCCGAACAGGGCGGTGCCGAGGGCTACCGAGAGTAAAGTTTTACGAAACATTGCTCGCTCCAATTCCGTTTCTGTAGGTTAAAAGGAAGATTTTTTTACGCTTATTTTTAGTGAAAAGGTGTTCGGTAGCCATTGTATGGCAAGGGAAAAAGGGAGCGTTGGCGCGAGATCACACTCTGAAGAGGCGGCAATGTGAGCGGGATCACCGGGTTACATCAGGTTACATAAGATTGGATTTAAGTAATATTTTACTTGTCGTTGCTCGCCAATCTGGCAGGGCAGGTGTGCTGGTATTGGTGGGGCGTCAGGCCGAACTCCTGTTTGAAGCGGGCGGCAAAGCGGCTGGGGGAGTCATAACCGCAGGCGAGGGCGACCTCCAGCGGGGTCAGGCCCTGTTGCAACAGGTTGAGGGCGTGACTCATCCGCACCTGAGCCAGCAACTGGCGAAAGCTGCGACCTTCGGCGGCCAGCTTGCGCACCATGGAGGCGCGGCTCATGGAGAAGTGGGGGGCCACCGCCTCCAGGGTGTGGTCGATGCCGGGTTCCACCGCCAGGTAGCGTGCCAGCCGCTCTGCGAGGGTCATGGTGCTGGCGGGAAAGAGTAACCCGAGGGCGTTGGCGGCCCGCAGCTCGGCATAGAAGCCGCGCAGCAGTTCGGCCTGGGTCGCCTCGCTCAGTCCCCGTTCGGCCATGGTGCTGATGAGCTCAAAGCAGAAGGCGAGCCCGGGGGTGACCTTGACGGCAGGTTCCTCCAGATCGGCGTGGGAAGGGGCTGACTCGGCCAGCCATTCTGGTGGCGGCGGAGTGAGCAGCGTGATGGCGTGGGAGCGAAACTTGCCCTGCTTCGGCTGATTGACGAAGGTGAGCTGGTGGCCTGCCGGGATCAGCAGCCACCGCTCCCTGTCAAACGACAGACGTCGCTCGCGCCACCATAGTTGCTTGCTCCCCTGGGTGACCCATATAAGGGTCGGGGCATAGATGAGCACCCGGTGCAGGGGCTGCTGGCGGATCCCGAGATAGTGGCTCTGTTGCAGCAGGGGAGTGCTCATCCGGTTGGCTCCTAGGGGGTGACGAAGGTGGCGGTCAGGGTGGCTTTGCCGAGCGCCATGCTGTTGAGCATGTAGCCTACCATAGCCGGCGGGGTATCAGCCTTTACCTCGAGATCATGGGGCAGGGCCCAGGCGGTGAACTGATAGCGGTGCATGCCGTGACCAGCGGGCGGGCAGGGGCCGCCATAACCCTGGCTGCCAAAGTCGGTGCGGATCTCCAATCCCTGCTTGAGCTTGCCGGAGGCATTGCTGGCCAGTTCGCTCTGGGTGGCAGGCAGGTTAACCACCAGCCAGTGCCACCAACCGCTGCCGGTGGGGGCATCTGGGTCATAGGCGGTGATGGCAACACTCTTGGTGTCTGCCGGCAGATCCTGCCAACTCAGCTGGGGCGAGTGGTTGTCGCCGCTGCAGCCAAAGCCGTTGAAGCTGAACTGTTTGTCCATCAGCTGGCCTTCGTGAATGTCCGTGCTCTTCAGGGTCATGGCAAAGGCTGGCATGGCCGTCAGGCAGAGCAGTGGCAACAGGGCACTCTGTTTGAGCAATTTCATCGGGTGACTCCTCGTGTGGTAACGGGTTCACTTTAGCGAGAGCAGGGCAGAATAATATTGCAGAACGGCTCAATTTGAGGTCGATTGTTGAGTTAATTGAGCCTTTTGGTGGTTTTTATGGCGATAAGGTAAATAGCAGCCATAAAAAAACCGGCATCAGGGATGCCGGTTTTTTGTTTGACGATAAGAGGTGCGGCTTAGCGCAGGATCATCTCGTCACGGCCCGGGCCGACGGAAACCATCGGAACCGGTACGCCGAGCAGCTCTTCGATACGCAGCACGTACTGCTGGGCAGCGCGCGGCAGCTCTTCGAAAGTGCGGCAACCGGTGATGTCTTCGCTCCAGCTTTCCATCTGCTCGTAAACCGGCTTCAGGGCAGCGGTTTGCGGCCAAATCGGGTTCTCGGTGTGGGCACCTTCGTAAGCCACGCAGATCTTCAGATCCGGCAGACCGGTCAGGCAGTCCAGCTTGGTCAGAGCCACTTCGGTGGCGGCTTGCAGCTCGACACCGTTCTTGGTGGCGACGGCGTCGAAGTAACCGACATCACGGGGACGGCCGGTGGTGGCACCGAACTCGTTGGTGATCTTGCGGAACTCGTCCTGGTTTTCCATGGCGGTCAGCAGGGTGCCGGTACCGACAGAGGAGCTGAATGCCTTGGCTACAGCGATGACGCGCTCCGGGCGCAGACCCGGCAGACCGCCACCGATACCGGCGTAGGCGCCAGATACGTGGGAGGAGGTGACCCAAGGGTATTCACCGTAGATCAGGTCACGGCCAGCGCCCAACTGTGCTTCGAACAGCAGGGTCTTGCCTTCTGCCTGCAGCGCTTTGAGCGGCATGCTGACGTTGCAAACGGCGTCGATCCAGGGTGCAGAGACTTCCAGCAGCCAGTCGGCCATCTCCTGGGCAGTCTGGGTGAATTCGAAGGAGGGGTAGATAGCCTTCATCTGCGGCAGTTTCCAGTCCAGCATGAACTGGATGCGCTCGACCAGCACGTCCGGCTGTTTCAGCCAGCCAACCAGGATCGCTTTTTTCATGACGCGATCGCCGTAGGCAGGAGCGATGCCCTGACGGGTGGAGCCATAGGCGCCGTCACCCAGACGTTGCTCTTCCAGGGTATCTTCCAGTGCGTGCAGCGGCAGGCAGAGGGTTGCGCGGTCAGAGATGGCCAGCTTCGGAGTCACGCCGGAGGCTTTGACTTCCTCGAGCTCGACGGTCAGTTTCTCGGGGCTGATCACCATGCCCGGGCCGAGGACAACCAGGCAATCCGGGTTGAATACGCCACTCGGAACCTGGTGCAGCTTGAAGGTGCCAAGGTCGTTGACCACGGTGTGGCCAGCGTTGTTGCCGCCCTGGAAGCGAATGCTGGCGCCAGCTTGACCTGCCAGATAATCCACGATGCGGCCTTTGCCTTCATCACCCCAGTTAGCACCTACGACTACGATAGACGACATGACTCTTTCTCCTAAGACGTTAGGCGTCCATCCTAGGAGCCTGATGCGGATTAGAAAAATTAATTATCTTTATAATTCCGATAAGAGAACCATATAATTATGGCCAATTAAGCGGCAAACCGCCCGATTTTGCCTAGCAAGCCCCGCACATCGCGGGTTGAGGGACTCTTATGCTGGATATTCACTGGTTGCAAACCTTTGTCACCCTGGCCCGGTTGCAACATTTTGGCCAGACCGCCACCGAACTGCACATGACCCAGCCCAATGTCAGCCTGCATATCAAGCGGCTGGAGCAGGCGACCCGGGTGCGGCTGATCGAGCGCAGTCCGTTTCGCCTGACGCAGGCGGGGGAGCGGCTGCTGCAAAGCGCCGAGCGCACCATTGCCGAGTTGCAGCTCTGTCAGTCCGATCTCAATGCCCTCAACCAGCTCAGCCAAGGGACGCTGGCTATCGCCGCCAGCGACATCATCTCCCGCCTGCTGCTTATCCAGCCGTTCCAGCGCTTCAAGCGGGAGTTCCCCGGCATCGACCTCACTCTGTTCAACACCACTTCGGATCAGGCCGCCGAGCTGGTCAAGGCGGGCAAGGCGGATCTGGGTTTTGTCATGGCGCAAAAGCGCAGCGAACCGCTCTTCTATACCGAGCTGCAACAGGTAACCTGGTGCGCGCTGGGCCACGGCCTTGCCCGCTGGCAGGCGCGGGCGGTGGCGGGAGAGAGCGATCCCCTCGACGAGCCGACCCTGATCCTGCTCGGTCACGACACCCGCACTCGGGCGCTGATCGACCCGTCCCTGCCGCTGCTGGCGCTCCCCCCTTGCCGCATCATGGAGGTGGGCAGCGTGGACGCCCAGCTCGATTGGGCCGAGGCGGGCTTTGGTGTCGCCATCGTACCGGACTTCTCCCTGCATCCGCGCCTCAACCTCACCGCGCCGGTCACCAGCCTCGGCGACTTTCCCGGTACCAGTCTGGGCTACGTGGTGCGCCAGAATCAGGTATTGTCGCGGGCCATCAAGCAGTTGCTGCACTGGGTTGAGGAGGAGATCCAGAAGCCCAACCCCTATCTGACCCGGGTGATGGAGCCGTAGCGGGGCGGCAAGGTGAGCAGGCCTATCGGGGTGACTAAGCCGCCATCAATTGTCACTATTGAACGCGCGTAAACAATCAGGGCAGCCGAGGCTGCCCTGATGCATTTGTGGGCGCTGACCACTCAGTGCTGCGGCGGTGTGGCTGCACTGGTGGCAGGGGAGGGAAGTATATCGGTTTTATCCTGCGGTGGGGTTTCGTCAGCAACCGCGCTGCTGGCAGGCTGGGTTGCCTGCTCTTGCGGCGCAGTGGCCGCAGAGGCGCTTTGTGGCAACTGAGTTGAAACGGCAGCCGATGGTGCTGGCGCCGTTGACGCTGCGGCAGAGGGGGCCACGCTCCCACCCTCGGTGGTTGGCGCAGTGAGCTCGGGGGTGACCTCGAGCGCCTCTTCGGGTAAGGGATTAACCTCTGTGGCTTCTGTCGCCACTGCGGCACTGCTGGTGGCGGTCGCGTCGGAGGGCGCCTCAATGGGCGTTGTCGTCCCGTCGGCGGCACTCACCTGCTCTGTCGTGGGCACCGCTTCCGAGGTCGATGGTGCTGGTGTTAACGGCTCCGGCGTCAGCTGTTCCGCGGTTAACTGCTCGGGGGTCAGTGACAAGGGAGCTGGCGGTTGATCCGACATTCCCGCATGGAGGGGCAGCTCGGTTTGCGCCTGCAACTGCTCGGGAGTCACCTTGCTAAGGGCGGGATGCAGCCGACTGAACTGTTTGACCCGGGCCAGCAGGGTATCGCGCACGGTACGGACGATGGGGTCCGGCAGGCTGGCCAGCGCCACCAGTTCGGCACTCATACCGATATTGTTGATGGCGGTGGTCTGCCCCGGATAGAGGTTGGCGGCGATGCGGCTGCGCTGGTAGTAGGGGTGTTGTTTGAGCAGCGTGTCGATCTGCTCCCCTTCGATGGGAATAAGGCGCACCTTGCAGCGGCTGATCAGATCGCCGACCGCCAGACTGGGGTGACCGGCAACCACAAACGCGGCATCCAGCGAGCCATCGCACAGCCCTTCCAGCGGTTCGCTGTCCGACTTGAGTTGATAGGCAGCAAACTGCCCGGGTTGCCATCCCATGGCTGCCATCAGGGCCTGGCTGGTGATCTGCTCACCGGCTCCGTTGTTGCCCGGATAGACCCGCTTCCCTTCGATATCTGCCAGGGTGGTGATGCCGCTATTGGGGGCGGCCAGCAGGGTCAGCGACTCCTGATAGAGGCGAAACAGGCTGCGCAGCTCATTGTTGGCCCCCTGCCCGCTGAAGGGGCCGGTGCCGTGCAGGGCGTGGTGCAACACATCGGACTGCACCAGCGCCAGCTGTACGTCCCCCTTGTCGAGTGCCTTGAGGTTGGCCATCGAGCCACGGGTGCTCTGCACGGTGCAGCTGTCCCCATGCAGGGCATGGCCGGCATTGAGCACCCGACAGATGGCGCCACCGGTCGGGTAGTAGACCCCATTGAGCGGGCCCGTTCCGATAGTCAGCGCCTGGCTGCCAAAGGGGAGCAGCGCAGAGAGTGCACAGAGGGGAAGCAGAAGGTGATGCAAGATCCGTAGAGACATAATTGACCGTTGACTGAGTTGACCGCTGGCTGATGACACAGGCAAAAAGGGATGGGGCTTGCCCATCCCGTTGCTGGCTGATCAGGGCTTGCCGTGGTTGAGGATTGCCTGCTCCATCCGCGCCAGCGCGTCGGTCAGCCGTGCCCTGGTGCAGCCGAAGTTGAGCCGCACGAACTGACCGTCGCCAAACTGGGCGCCGGGGGAGAGGCCAACGCCGGCCTGCTCGAAGAAGGCGATGGGATCGGCAAGGCCAAGGGCGCTCACATCGATCCAGGCCAGATACGTCGCCTGATGACTGGCCAGCTTGACGCCGGGCCAGCGGGCAACCGCCTGCTGGATCAGGGCCAGATTGGCCGCCAGATAGTCGAGCTGCTCGGTCAGCCACTGTTCGCCACCCTCATAGGCCGCTTCGGCGGCGACAAAGCCCAGCAGGTTGACGTCGGCGCTGATGCCGCGCATCGCCTGCTGCAGCCTGAAGCGCAGACGGGCGTTGGGGATAATGGCGAAGGAGCAGCAGAGACCGGCGATATTGAAAGTCTTGCTCGGGGCCATCATCACCGCGCAGCGCTCGGCCGCTTGTGCACTGATGGCGCCGTAGGGAATGTGGCGGGCGTTTTTATCCAGCAGCAGATCGCAGTGGATTTCATCGGAGCAGATCACCAGATTGTGGCGCGCGGCGATGGCATCGATGGCCAGCAGCTCGTCACGGGTGAAGATGGTGCCGCCCGGGTTGTGGGGGTTGCAGAGCAGCAGCAGATCTGCGGCGGGAGCCTGACGCTCCTGCTCTGCCAGATCCAGCACCCAACGACCGGCCTCTTCAATCATCGGCACTGTGAGCAGGGGGCGATCATTGAAGCCCGGCGCCTGCAGGAAGGGGTAGTAGACCGGCTTGGGAGTGATGATACCGCGGCCATGCTGGCTCCACGCCTTGCAGGCGAGGTTGAGCCCCGGCACCACGCCCGGCAGGAACACCAGCCATTCGGGCTCGATTGCCCAGCCATAGCGGGTCGCCATCCGTTCGATAATGAGTTCGATCAGGCGCGGCGAGGGGCGTGAATAGCCGAAAATGCCGTGGGCAACTCGTTTGGTCAACGCCTCGATCACGGACGGGGGGGAGACAAAGTCGGTATCGGCAACCCACATGGGCAGCACATCCTGACCCTTGTACTTGTCCCATTTCAGGCTCATGGTGCCACTGCGGTCTACTTCCTGATCAAAATCAAACATGCGAACTCCTTGTGCTGGCAGGATGGGCTTTCACTCTACGGGGTCGCGGCCTCCCTCGCAAGGCGCACACCTGCTTATGCCATCCTTGAGCCCGCTCTTGATAGTGACATAAGATAGGCGCCGAATTTTCATACGGCTGCCGCCCGTTAGCCCGTATCGTCCCTCCAACCAGTGGTAACCCTATGAGCTTGTCGATAGCGGCGGTCAAACGCCCGGACCCCGTCTCGCTTTCGTTTCTTGCCGTGACCTTTATGACCGGCGTCGCGGTGGCATTGCAGGTGCCTACCTTAAGTCTGTTTCTAGCCGAGGAGGTGCTGGTGCGCCCCTTTCTGGTCGGGCTCTTCTATACCATCAATGCGGTGGTGGGCATTCTGGTCAGCCAGTGGCTGGGCCATCGCTCCGACAACAAGGGGGATCGCAAGCGACTGATCCTGCGCTGCTGCTTTGCCGGGGTGGCGCTCTCCTTGCTGTTTGCCTGGAACCGCAACTACTGGCTGCTGGCGAGTCTGGGGGTGATGCTGGCGGCGCTGGCGGCCACTGCCAGTCCCCAGTTGTTTGCGCTGGCGCGGGAGTACTCCGACAGCCGCAACCGGCGGGCTGACATGTTCAGCTCTGTGATGCGGGCCCAGTTTTCGCTGGCCTGGGTCATAGGTCCGCCCATCGCCTTCGCGCTGGCCATCGGCTACGGTTTCGAGCTGATGTACCTGGCCTCGGCACTGGCCTACCTGCTCTGTGCCCTGGTGGTGTGGCGCTGGTTGCCCTCGCTGCCACTGCCCAAGATGGCTGAAGAGAGCGAGCGGGTCAGCAGCTGGCGGGATCCGGCGGTGCGGGCGCTCTTTATCGCCTCCACCCTGATGTGGACATGCAACAGCATGTACCTCATCAATATGCCGCTCTACATCACCCGGGAGCTCGGGATGGATGAGAAGCTTGCCGGTATCCTGATGGGCACGGCGGCGGCGCTGGAGATCCCCTTCATGCTGCTGGCGGGTTACTACACGGCCCGCTTTGGCAAGCGCCCCATGATGTTGCTGGCGGTGCTGGCTGGCGCGGCCTTTTACACAGGTCTGGTGACCCTCACCGACCAATACGCTCTGATCGCCTTGCAGCTGTTCAACGCCATCTTCATCGGTATCGTGGCGGGGATCGGAATGTCCTACTTTCAGGATCTGATGCCGGGGCGAGCCGGGGTGGCGACTACCCTGTTTGCCAACAGCATCCGCACCGGCTCCATCATGGCAGGGGCCATCGCCGGTGTGGTGGCGGAGGTGTGGAGTTTCCACGGGGTCTTTATGGTGGCGCTGGGATTGGCACTGGTGGCACTGGCCGCCAGCTGGCGGGTGCCCAACGTCTGACGGAGGATCTGGCTGTTATTTATCGTGCCGGGGCTGGGCGTGCGGGAGCGGCGCTGATTCGCCTTGATATTCGTTGCGCAGGCAGCGCAGCAGCAGCTCGGTCGCAGGGCCGAGGGATTCGGGGGAGAGGGTCAGCAGATAGGTGTAGAGGTGGCGCTCGTTGCCGCTCTCCAGAGCCAGCTGTATGAGTGAACCTTCCGCCAGCTCCCGCTCTACCAGATGGCGCGGCATCCAGGCATAGCCGAGGCCAAGGCGCAGCATGGCGAGCACTTCGTGGTAGTGGGTTGCCTTCCAGCCGGTGTCATCCGCATCGTTCCAGTCCACCGAGCGGTGAATGGGGGGATGAAGGCTGATCTGGTTGTGACTGGTCAATACATCGCTGCGGATCGCCCCCTCCTCTTGCGCCAGCGGATGGCTGGCGGCGCAGAGGGGCAGCAGGCATACCTCGTCCAGCAGCAGACCGGTGCGATCGCCGGGCAGGTGCTCGGAGAGCATCAGGTCCCCCGGTTGCAGGGCGTTGAAGTGGCAGTGAATGCGTTCGTGCAGGTTGACCCGGCAACCCCGGCTGCGGGGATAGAAGCTGGCCAAGGCCCGATAGAGGCGATCCCTTGGCTGCAGCGCCGAGACATAGAGGTTGATCTGCGGCTCCCACTGCCGCTCCAGGTTGTTGGCCAGATTCTCCAGCTCCTCCACCTGCTGGCTCAACTGACGGGCCCGCTTGAGGAAGATCTCGCCCGCCGGGGTCAGCACCGCCTTGCGGCCGCGCACCTCCAGCAAGGGCACCCCCAGACTCTGCTGCAACTTTGCAACCGCATGATTGAGGGAGGACTGGCTCTTGTTCAGCGCCTCGGCCGCCTGGGCGTAGCCGCCGCAGTCGACCACCGCCTGAAAGATCCGCCATTGCTCAAACGTGCTCTTGGGACGAAACATAGTTCAACCTGATTGGAGATAGGATGGTCAGTGGTTCGAACAGGGAGCCTGTGCCCCCTATTCAATTTAACCTCTGCCGCACAACACTCTGGGTATTTTATTGATTTATTTGGGCTGGGCCGCCTGTTTATTTTGGCTGAGCCACAAAGGTCTGGCCGGTTTTGCCGCGGCTGTCCGACCCCATCAGGTAGAGGTAGAGCGGCATCAGGTCGGCCGGAGTCTTGAGGTTCATGGGATCTTCCGCCGGGAAGGCGCTGGCGCGCATCTTGGTGCGGGTACCGCCCGGGTTTAGGGTATTGACCCGTACTCCGGTGTTCTCAAGCTCGTCGGCCAGCACTTCCATCATCCCCTCGATGGCAAATTTGGAGATGGCATAGGTGCCCCAGTAGGCGCGCCCCTTGCGCCCCACGCTGGAGGAGGTGTAGACGATGGAGGCATCGCCCTGCGCCTTGGCAGTCTGGCGCAGCAGCGGCAGCAGCGCCTGGGTCAGCAGGAATTCCGATTTGACGTTGACCTGCATCACTTCGTCCCACTCCTTCTCCTGAATATGTTCAAACGGAGAGAGGGTGCCAAGCAGACCGGCGTTGAACAGCACGCCGTCGAGGCGGCCAAACTGCTGGGCGAAGGTTTCGGCCATGCCGCGGTAGTGGGCGGCGGTGGCCCCTTTCAGATCCACCGGTACGATGGCGGGCAGCGGATAACCGGCCGCTTCAATCTGGTCATACACGGCTTCGAGTTTGGCGCTGGTGCGGCCGAGCAAGATCACGGTGGCACCGTGAGCGGCGTAGGTGAGGGCGGCTTCGCGGCCGATCCCGTCGCCGGCACCGGTGACCAGAATGACTTTATCCTTGAGCAGATCGCGGGGTGCCTGATAATCGAGCATGACAACTCCTGTTAACAAATTCCGGCCATAAGTGCATGGCAATCGGCGCCAAGTGTACTGATCCGCGCGCCTGTTTGACCAGCCAGCGGCAAGAAAAATGTGAAGAAAATAGAGAGGTTGTGATGCTCGGGTTGGTTTTTCCTGGCACTGGCTGCGATTTTTTGCGCGCCTCCATCAAACTCCCTAGAATGTGACGAAAACCGATCCATTCTGGAGTCCATCGTGACATTTCTGACCGAATATGGCCTGTTTCTGGCCAAGACAGTGACCTTCCTGCTGGCCATCGGCGCCATCATCCTGATGATTGTCAGCACTCGCCAGCCGAAAGCGCGCAAGGGTGAGCTGGTGGTGACCGATCTCTCGAGCGAGCTGGAGCAGGGGCAGTTTGCGCTCAAGAGCGCGCTTGCCAGCAAGGCCGAGCGCAAGGTGATGGAAAAGCAGCAGAAAGAGGAGCAGAAAAAGCGCGCCAAGGCCGGTGATGAGCGCAGCCGCCTGTTCGTGCTCGATTTCAACGGCAGCATGGATGCCAAAGAGGTGGCCTCCCTGCGCGAGGAGGTGAGCGCGGTGATTGGCGTCGCCCAGCCCGGCGACGAGGTACTGCTGCGACTCGAATCCGGTGGCGGCGTGGTGCATGGCTATGGCTTGGCCGCTTCCCAGTTGCAGCGACTGCGCGATCGTGACATCAAGCTCACCGTGGCTATCGATAAGGTGGCGGCGAGCGGTGGCTACATGATGGCCTGTGTGGCGGACAAGATCCTGGCTGCCCCCTTTGCCATCGTCGGCTCCATCGGGGTGATCGCCCAGCTGCCGAACTTCAACAAGTTGCTGAAAAAGCACGACATCGAATTCGAGATGCACACCGCTGGGCAGTACAAGCGCACCATCACCATGTTCGGCGAGAACGACGATCTGGGGCGCGAGAAGTTTCGTGAGGAGCTGGCGGCGATCCACGAGCGCTTCAAGGCCTTTGTGGTCGAACACCGCCCGCAACTCGATATCGATCAGGTCACGACCGGCGAGCACTGGCTGGCGAGTCAGGCCAAGGGGCTGGGGTTGGTGGATACCCTCTGCACCAGCGATGACTACCTGCTGGCGCAGGCCAGCCACCACAAGGTGATCGGCATCAGCTATCGCAAGCCAAAAAGCCTGACCCAGAAGCTGGGGCAGCAGGGCGCTCAGGCGCTGGAGGCGGGATTAGGGCGGCTGTGGCAGCAAAGCCCCTGGCGCTAAGCCTGGCCCTCTGGCGCTAGCCCGAGGGAAATCCCGTGATAAAAAGGCCAGCCGGACCACTCCGGCTGGCCTTTTTGCATCCGGTTGCACCTTGTTGGTGAGCGAGGGTTGTTTCCATTGAGGCCCTCTGTTACAACTGAATGCTTTCCCCGTTTATGACAGGATCTTGTGGTAAGAGCTACGGGGCATGGAGCATAGCGATGTCATGGAGCACCTTCAGGCAATTTACCCCGCTGGTCTGGATCGTCATTCTGGGCACCTTCATGGTGCGTACCAGCTACTACATGGTGTGGCCCTTCCTCTCCATTCTGCTCTATCGGGAGTATGCCCTCTCGGCCACCTTCATCGGCCTGTTGCTGGGTGGCTCGATGGCCCTCTCTACCCTGGTCAGTTTCTACGGCGGCTGGCTCTCTGATCGCTTCGGGCGGCGCAGCATACTGCTGGCCGGTTGTCTGGTGGCGATGATCTGTTTCGCCCTGCTCGGTTTCTCCCATGCGGTGTTCTGGCTCGGGGTCGGGGTGATGGGCAGCGGTCTCTCGTCGGGGCTCATCGATGCCCCCGGCAAGGCGCTGATGGCCGACAGTCTGGCCTCGGCCAAGGCGCGGGAGTTGGCACTGCACCTGCGCTATTTTCTGCTCAACCTGGGGGCGGCGTTGGGGCCGCTACTGGGGGTGACCCTCGGGATCAACGCCCAGCAGGAGACCTTCCTGTTTCTGGTGGTGAGCTATCTGCTGCTGGCGCTGGCCTTTGGCTGGGGATTTCGCCGGGCTGGCAGCACAGGCAAGCCGGGGACTGCCGGGCCCGGCTTGCGGGATGCCATCAAGGTGTTGCTGGCGGATCGCGCCTTCCTGCTGCTGGTGATGGCCAATCTCCTGATGGTGCTGGTCTACTCCCAGTTTCACTCGCCGCTGGTGCAATACCTGACCCGAGCCGGTATGCCGCAGGTGGCCGAGCTGGTTGCCCTGCTGGTGGCGACCAATGCCCTGACCGTGGTGCTGCTGCAGTTTCCGTTGCTGCGGTTGTTGTCACGCTGGCCGGTGCGGGTACGGCTTCATATCGGCATGGCGCTCTTTCTGGCGGCCCAATTGCTCTTTGCGCTGGGGGACCCGATGGTGCGCAGCCACTGGTTTGGCGCCGTGCTGTTGCTCAGCATTGGCGAGACCATCCTGTTCCCCCTGCTCAACGTGCTGATCGACCAGATGGCCCCCACCCACCTCAAGGGGAGCTACTTTGGTGCCAGCGCACTGGCCGGGTTGGGAGGGGCTGCCGGCGCCCTGCTGGGAGGCTGGATCCTCGAGCAGTGGAGCGGTCAGTTGCTCTATGTGCTGATGGCGCTGCTTTGTGTGGCGATTTTTGCGCTTTATGAGTGGGGTGCCAGAGTACAGCGTCCCGCTGTGGCCACGTCTGTGGTTGAGCGGAGCTGACCCGGTTAATGCGGGGATCTGTGATGCTGAATGTTCAGTGCGTGCTACCCGGCGTCTTCTCTTTGAGCGCCTTCTTGGCTGCGTACATCCTCTCGTCGGCGAGCCGGATCAGGTTTAGCCCGTCGTCGTAGTGCTCCGGCCCGGTCTGCACGATGCCGATACTGAGGGTGAGATCGCCCAGCTGCTCCTTGACGGTGTTGACCAATCGTTTGAGATAGATATCCCGCGCCTGACTCTCGTTGCAGTTGGGCAGGATCAGGCAGAACTCATCTCCGCCATAACGAAAGCAGCTGTCTTCGGCGCGAAAGACCTGACGGATGCAGTTGCCGACGATGCGCAGGATCTCGTCTCCGCGCTGGTGACCTTCGGTATCGTTGATTTGCTTGAAGTTGTCGATATCGAGATAGGCGATGGCCATGGGTTCGGCACGGCGCTGACAGGTGCGCAGGCTCAGCAACAACAGCTCGTTGAGGTGGCGAACGTTGAGCAATCCGGTCAGAGCATCGGTGCGGTTCAGCTCCTCCAGTTGCTTGGTACGCTCGCGTACTTTCTGCTCCAGACTCTTGGCATAGTTCTCCGACTTCTCTCTGGAGGACTCTATTTCCGACACCAGACTGCGAATGTAGGTTTCGAAGACCAGAGTGATGTCGAACAGAAAGAGTTTGTCCAGGGCGGCCAGCATGACGAGGCGCTCCGGTTCATCGCGGATCTGCTCGAACATATCCTCGATCAGCAGAGCTTTGAGGGTGTTGATGGCGGCCAGATAGAGCTTGGGTTCGACCCCGATCCGCTTGTGAACCAGCCCGATCCGAAGCCGGTTGTTGACGTACTCCAGATCGTAATGGCCGCTGAAGAGATCGAGCACATAGCGCCGTTGCGCGGTGCGCAACCGTATGAGGGTATCGGCATCCCCGATCAACAGGGCGATTTCGGTAATGGCTGTCTGCTGCTGGTAGAAGCGATCCACCAGGGCGTCGATCCGTGGTTCTATCTTGCTGCAATAACTTGCCAACCGCGCCACATCCTGTTCATTGAGCAGCAATAACTCCTTGCGATGGGCAATTTCAAAGTCGGTGATCCTCATCTGCTCAAGCAGGGTCTGTTCGGTCGGATTCATCGTCGTCCTCGGTTTATTACTGGGCGTTACGCTGTCCGTGAGGTGGGACAAACAAGCAGGCGTGGCAATTGATAGTGTAGTCAGTGAGGCTGGGGCGCGCGCAATGCCCCCGCGTGGCGGGGGCCATGGAGGGTCAGGTGAGGGCTAAAGGGGCAAGAGATCCGGAGGGGGTGATCAGAACGTCAGCACCTTGTCGGCAGCCAGGGTCCATTGGGCCAGCATCGGCAGGGTGCCGACCTCAATGCCCTCGATCAGCGGCAGGGCTGTGATGCCACGGGCATCGGTGCAGGTCTTGCACAGGCGAATGGTGACGCCCTGTGCCAGCAGGATCTCCAGCATCTGGCGCAGGTTGTACCCCTCGGCCGGTGCCTGACCGGCCAGCGCTGCACTCACCGCATCTGACATCAGGAACAGCTTCAGGCTGGCACCACCCTGTTCGTTGAGGGCGATAGCGAGGCGCAGGGCGTTGAACAGGGATTCGCTGCCATAGGGGGCACCGTTGGCAATAACCACAATTTGTTGATTCATAACAGACTCCCGATTGGAAAGAGCGCCATTGTAGAGCCAACAGGGTGGCAATTGCGTGATGTTGCACAACTTCTGTCGCACCTTTTTCCCGCTTGCTTGACCCTGCTGCCGATCGAGGTTTTTATGGTCAGCTCGCAAACAAGACCGGATGAATCGAGATGTGGAAAGTATTGGGAGCCGGCTTGCTGCTGTTGGCGGGTCAGGCCTTTGGCAGTGAGGCGGTCGGTTGCAAGGCTCGTCTGCAGGCCTTCAACGACCAGCTGGTGTTTGCCAAAGCACACAATAACGCCGGGCAGATTGCCGGGCAGGAACAGGCCGCGCGCAATATCAAGGCCAACTGTACCGATGAAGGTCTGCTCAAGGAGCAGAAAGAGCGGGTTAACAAACTGCGTGGCGAGGTGGATGAGCGTCTGCTTGAGTTGCAGGAGGCGAGAGTCAGTGGCAAACCGGAGAAGATTGCCAAGCGGCAGGCCAGGCTGGAGGAGTCCCAGACCCGTATGCTGGAGGCCCAGCGTGAGCTGGACAAACTGATCCGGCTGGTCGGCAAGTGATGCCCAGCCGCTGCACGCAGGATCAAAAAAGGCCGATTGCTCGGCCTTTTTTTCGTTTTACGGTCTGTGCATCAGCTACTGCCTGTGCATCCGCACAAACTTCTCCATCAGCTGATCTTCGGTCTCCACGTGGGCGGGATCCCAGATGATGCAGTCGATAGGGCAGACACTGATGCAGGTCGGCTTCTCATAGTGACCGACGCACTCGGTGCAGCGACTGGGGTCGATCTCGTAGATCTCCTCACCCAGGCTGATGGCCTGGTTGGGGCACTCGGGATCGCACATGTCACAGTTGATGCACTTGTCGGTGATGAGCAGCGCCATTTCAGGCCGCCGTGTGCGGGTTGCGGGTATCCTGGCTGTCGCCCAGATTGCGCAGCAAAATGCCGTAGTTCACATCCAGATCTTTCGGGACCGGCACATAGACCACGTGACCGTTGCCCGGCGCGGTGTCGATAAGCTCCCCTTTGCGGTTCTCCATCTGCTCCAGATTGAAACGGACGTTGCCCTGCGGGGTCATCAGCTCCAGGTTGTTGCCCACCAGGAACTTGTTCTTTACCTCGACCTCGACCATGTCACCTTTGCGTCCGGTGATTTCGCCGACAAACTGCTGGGTGTCGGAGACGGAGTAGCCGTAGTCGTAGTTCTGGTATTCGCTGTGGTTGTGACGGCGCAGGAAGCCCTCGGTATAGCCGCGGTGGGCCAGATTTTCGAGGGTGCCCATCAGACTGCGATCGAACGGACGACCCGCCACCGCATCATCGATGGCCTTGCGGTAAACCTGAGCGGTACGTGCGCAGTAGTAGAAGGATTTGGTGCGCCCTTCGATTTTCAGGGAGTGAACGCCCATCTTGGTCAGTCGCTCGACGTGCTCGACGGCGCGCAAGTCCTTGGAGTTCATGATGTAGGTGCCGTGTTCGTCCTCGAACGCGCTCATGTACTCGCCCGGGCGGTTGGACTCTTCCAGCAGCACCAGCGCATCGGTCGGTTTGCCAAGGCCCAGGGTGTTGTCCGGGCGAATGGCGATGGGCTCCTGACGGTGGACGATCTGGCCCACGTCATCTTCCTTGCCCTCATGCACCTTGTACTCCCAGCGGCAGGAGTTGGTGCAGGTGCCCTGATTGGGGTCACGCTTGTTGATATAGCCGGAGAGCAGGCAGCGGCCGGAGTAGGCCATGCACAGCGCACCGTGGACGAACACTTCCAGCTCCATCTCCGGCACCTGCATGCGGATCTCTTCGATCTCGTCCAGCGACAGCTCACGGGAGAGAATGGCGCGGGTCAGGCCCATCTGATGCCAGAACTTCACCGTGGCCCAGTTGACCGCGTTGGCTTGCACCGAGAGGTGAATGGGCATATCCGGGAAGGCTTCACGCATCATCATGATAAGACCTGGGTCAGACATGATCAGCGCATCCGGCTTCATCTCCACCACAGGGCGCATGTCGCGGATAAAGGTCTTGAGCTTGGAGTTGTGGGGCTGGATGTTGGCTACCACATAGAACTGCTTGCCCAGCTCATGGGCTTCGTTGATGCCCAGCTGCAGGTTTTCGTGATCGAATTCGTTGTTGCGCACCCGCAGGCTGTAGCGGGGCTGGCCGGCATAGACGGCATCGGCGCCATAGGCGTAGGCGTAACGCATGTTCTTGAGGGAACCTGCGGGGGAGAGCAATTCTGGTTTAAACATGGCGGACTCTTTATATCTGATTGCAAATCAGGAGCAAGTACAGTAGTACTGCTGTTAAATCAATGACTTAATCAAGCTTTTTAGGCGTGTATAGTCGTGTATAATTTGGGTATTCAAAAACAGTAATATTTTATCATCAAAACCCACCGTCAGTCACTTCACGACAGGTGACGATAGTGCAGCTTTCAAATCTTATGAAGGAGAAGCAACCGCGTTATGCTGGCTATCTTCTCTTAGCAGCATGTAGTGGCATCACCATGTGGTCTGATGAAACGGCCTTAGAGGCAAAATATGCGTCTGTAGCTGTTTCACCCCAAGATCCTTGACCATAGAGTGGGGTTGCTGTCATTGAGAATTGCCGCGCTACGCTTGGCTGCTGGCTTGTTCGGGGAGTCGGAATGATGTCTCCCCTCAAAGCCCAGCGACTATGTACTTGTTCTCTCAGTGAGTTTATAGCTTGCAGTTTACATAAACAGAATGCTTAGCCCTTATCTTATTAAATTTTTAGTTGCAAACTATCAGGTAGATAAAAAATCATATATTTATAATATAAATATTAGTTTTGTCATATTTTAACAAAATGAGTTTTTATAAATATAAATAGTTATTTAAAACTGGCTAGTAAATTAATATCACTCTGAATCAAATAACTCATTGATGTTATAGTATAAAACATACATAATAATAACATGCAACATCACTCAGCAAGTTTTTCGTAGCTTTGAGTTTTTATCAGCGGTGCTTAGTTTAGATCTGTTGTGCATATAATATACATTGAAATGTTTCTCAATAACTATATAAAGTAAATGCAACTATGGCCTGGTTTCGCTGCGCTCTAGCAGCGGAAATATATAAAAAGAGTATTGAATGAAAAATAAAGTAGAAGTTGAGTATTATAAAACTGTTAATGGAAAAAATGCGATTCGAGTTTTAAGAAATGAGAATTATTATCGAAATTTGATTAATGAATTGGAAAAGAAACAAAAAAAAATAGAAGAGTATAAGATCCTTAGCTTATCAAGTGAGGAGTATGATGATTTAAATGCTGAAATTGATGCTTTGCTTTATCACATTTTTCTTATTGATAGTAACGACGAACTCAATAAAGAGATCTTGAATTTTAAAAAATCAAACCCAGACATCGATTGCTATGAGTTAATTGAGCCTCGATGCATGGGTGATGAATACATTAAACCGCTACATTAAAAATTATCTTAAGCAAGATGCCCAGGGGTTTTTATAGCATACGATAAAGCGGCTAATTAATAAGGAAGATAAAATGACAGTGAAACTATCTGACAACGTAGTCAGTAAAACTGGAGATAACCAATTTTTAACACATATTACCCGTCAAATTGAGCTAAGAGAAAAGGTGATCGGGCATCTCAAGTATACAATTTATAATTTCGGTGCCGCGTTTGAACTTAATACGGCTAGAGCCTGGCTTGTAAGAGAAGATAATTATATTGGCCGTCTTCATAAGTATTTGCTTGATGATCAACATAAAATCGCAACTTTATCAGAATTTATTTCCTCAGGACTCATTGGCCCAGAGCAATGCGTGATCATTGATGATGTTGTGATGAACGCACCTTATAGATATATAGGTACTGAGCTGCGTATGATCAGGGAATTACTAACACAATGCGAAATGAAATTTAGTTTTGCCATGCTACCGAACTGGAGGTCATTCTGTGATTGGCTTGGAATTAATGACGAGTATAAGACTGAGGAGCTAGGAAAGTTAGGCTTCTATCCATTAGATGACTATTTGGCCTTCCGCTATCTGGATGATGAAATGCTCAATATGTTGATAAATGAGTCGGTAGTTGTATGAGGAATATGGAGATATAAAACTGTTATTTTCCCTATCCTGATTGCATGAAAGGGGGGGGGAGAGTAACAGTTTTAATGCTTACATCTAAAACGAATTTTTATCCTCTTGTCGTTCTTTATTAGTAAGTGGCAGATCGAAAAGTTTTCTATCGATATTTTTTGTAAGAAATTTATCTAAGCGTGCAGTAATCTGATCTTTTAACGTTTCATTTTTCAACATCAAGCCAACAACCATTGAGCCGATAAGAATCTTCTTCCTAAGATCAGCTTTATTTTTACTCTCCTTTTCTTGATTTTTTAGGAGTGCAATCTTACTGGCTAATTCAGCCTTCTCTTTTTCTAAACGTTCAATTCTTGACGGATTATTATTATTCTTATACATATCAACAAACCCGTTGACTATTTATTTATTAAATAATAACATTGCTTTAGTAAATATTACAATAGTTATTTTCCTTAAATTATAAAAAATCTATTAAATAAATTAATTTGCCTAATCTCAAGAGCTGGAACATAGGAAGTATAAGGGTGATACGTGTGTTGAATATCAAAGCTCTTATCACCGCATGGTGCGCACTTACTCGTTTCTCCTGCTTCGCGGAGAAACGGTGCTCAAGTCAAAATCAAAGTCAGGATATGGCAGAAAGAAAAAATCTGCTTTTAGATAAATAAAAATAAAAATAAAAATAAAAATAAATTGGAAAAAAATGGCAAATTATCATCTATCATTGACTAATGGCAGCAAGGAAGCAGGGAAATCTGGCAAGATAAGAAACGATTATATTAAGCGTGAGAATAAGTATGCCAAGAAAAATAATGAGTTGTTATATTCAGACTGTGGAAATATTCCTCATTGGGCAAAAAGTGATTCAGAGTTTTGGCATGCGGCAGATCTTTATGAAAGAAGTAATTCACGAGTATATAGAGAGATTGAGTGTTCACTTCCTAATGAACTTACAATTGAGCAGCAAAAGGAATTAGTTAAATCTTTTGTAAGATGTGTCACTGAGAAAGAAGGGTTCCCATGGTCATTAGGCATACATGAAGGTAAGTCACAGGACATTGGTAAACCTAACAATCCTCATTTTCATCTTATTTTCAATGAACGTATAAGCGATGGAATAGAGCGAACAGCAGCTACACATTTCAAGAGATATAATAAAAAAAATCCTAAAAAAGGCGGCGCAGAGAAATCAAAAGTAACTAGGGAGACTGAATGGCTTAATGAATTAAGAAAAAATTGGGCTGACATGCAGAATTCCGCCTTAGAAAAGGCTGGTGTAAAGGTCAGAGTGGATCACCGCTCCTTAGCTGCACAAGGCATAGATAGACTTCCTACAACACATCTAGGCGTGAAATCAGTCGCTATGAAGCGGAGGGGAATTGCAACTAATAGATTCGATTTTAATAAAGAAAGAGGTCTTCTTATCAGTGAGATGGAGAGATTAAAAAGAGAAATAAATTATATCGATGACAAGCTATCAATTGAAAAAATTTTGACGGAAGAAAAAGCAATTGGTTATATGTTAGAGCAAGTGAAAGCAATTTGTGGTCAAAAAATAGATATAAAAATAGAAAATAAAAATGAATTTAAAGATTTGCACATGAATGAGACTGAAAAAATCATACATATTCTATTAAAAGAAAATGTAGATAAACACAACATTTTGATCAAACCATCAATATCAGATAACGCTGGAATGCTTATTGTTTCTGACGTAAGTGCTAGCAAACTAAAAATTTTGCATGATGCAGGTTTGAATGCTGCGGCAATAATAGAAACTCGTCGTGGGGTATATGATGCTTGGATTAAAATAGCAGAAGTATTAGAGCCAGAAATAACAAGAGAGGCGGCTCATTTATTAGAAGAAGAGTTTAATATCGATGTGTCATCTAGTAAGTATGGGAAACTATCAGGTTTTAATTTCCATAAAAATGGGGAGAGCTTTTTTGCTAGATGTATTCAAGCTACAGGTCTAATTGCAAAACGAGGCAAACAAATGATAGAAAAAGTACAAAAAAGAATAGAAATTAAAAAAAACAGGATGACTCGTCTCTCCAGAATAACTGCTTGGACTCATACCCCTTACAAGAAAATGAGTTTTATAGATAAGTGTATCCAAGTTTATCAACCGTTAGTGAATAAGTTTAATGCAAATTTAGAACGATGTGATATTACATTTGCAGAGATAATGATAAAGAATGGGTATAGTGAAAAAATGATTATAAATGCTATTATCGAACTTAGTCCGGCTTTACCTGAAAATGCTGAGAAGTATGCAAAGAATGTAATAACAAGCACACCAACTATCAGGTTTATCCTAAAACACAAAGGAGACGTAATCGAGTGGTAGAACATCAGAGCACACATTTCATCCAAGTAGTATATGGATAACATTAAAAGTAAATCGTTGTTAAGTAATGCTAGAAAGAAGCCGTCTTAATTCATCTTCAGGATTATATTTTTTAGATAAATCGTCTGCTTCTTTCAATATAAAGTTAACCTTTCTATTTAGACCTACTTGTGATTTATCAAATGTTTGTTGGCATTGATCGAGGGCTCTTTCAATTGCAATATGAGCATTGAACAGGGCCTTACCACTTAGGCTTTCATTCACTTTTTTAATCGCACCGTAATACATCAAATCCAACGTCTCTTCACATTTTGCGCGCTTGAACCTAGTTAGAATATTTTCAAATTCATAAAAATTCGTGACATTAATATCGGAACTTTTCTTTTTCATAGAATGCTACCCATTGTTGATGTTGGTTTTATTTATTGGCTTAATTGAGTTTTCTTCAAAGTTGACGGAGATGGGTATTTTTTTTGATGAAAATATCTATCTCGTTACCTCAAGTTTCGGTTAGTTGCGAGGAATGTAAGGTATTACATTCCTCGTAAAAATTATAAAAGCATAATAAATATAAATCAGCAGTATTCTTGGATTCTAGGGAAAGTGCGAACAAGTATCCCAAGAACAAAAAATGAAAATTTTAGTCATTTAATATCAATGGGTTACCAGTAAATGCTCTCGTGCCATATGACTTATTCGCACCTTCCCTAGGGAAAGTGCGAACAAGTATCCCACGAACAAAAAATGAAAATTTTAGTCATTTAATATCAATGGGTTACCATTAAATGCTCTCGTGCCATATGACTTATTCGCACCTTCCTTAAGCCTCCAGTTGAACAGCCAGTTAAGCATGATGCAAAATCTCCTCTCCGAGCGCTGCTATTTGGTTAATAATCTCAGCTCGTTCTGCCGCATCATGTGTTGCATGTGCGGTTTCCGTTAAAGCGGCCAGGCGAATGTGATCCGCATTGCCAGCGTCAAATTCAGGCAACTGAGTATGCTTAAAGATATTCCCGACCTGGATGTTCACGGTATGGCTTTCAATCCATTCCGCAACCATTGGCGTGTTGAGCAAACCACACAGGTAAAATGCTTCTTCCTTCCGCTCAAAGGCTGAGTAATACACCTTATGGTCTGGCACGTAAGGCCGCATTCCAGCAACTGGCACTTCGGCGTCGCCAACAACAGCAGCGTAAAAGCGGCTGGACATTTCAGGCCACACCACTTTCCACGGCATAAAGGTGTACTCGCCCACGTTATAGACGCCAAAAAATGGTGCGCCTTTCATTTGGCGGCGATAGGTTGACCGTTCAGTCAAAAGCCCTTTGTAGCTGGAGAACCACGCCTTGGTTTTTGTTAGCTCCGGCGAGTTCATCAGCATCGCGCTTGATGAATATTCCTCTTTGTCGATGCCACGATTAGGCACAAAGGTATACAGCTTTTCTTCTACTCTGGCCGGATCTGCCAGTTTTAAGTAACACGCTTCAAAATCACCGGCCCCTTTAAGTAGAGGGTAAAGCAAATTGGGTTCGACCCACGCTGTTCTTGCTTGGCCAATATCTTTCCTTCCCGCATCTGGACGGCTACGAATTTGAACAAGCGAGTGGTTGGCATCAACAATTGGCACGTAATAAATGCCGTTTAAATCTGGCGTAATGCCTTTGCGTCCAGTCGTCCAGGAACACTGGCCTGAAATGGACTTTAAGACGTGATGACGTCCTTGAGTCAACACGGCCCAGGGCGAACCCGTTTCACCCACAGGGATAGCTTCTTTCACTTCAATGGCAATACGCTGCTTTACTTCGTCCAAACTCAGTTGAGTGGGAATGTTTCGGGTTGTTCCTGCCTTATTGCTCCACAGTCGGTATGGTACTGGGTACTGTCCTGACTGGCTTGTTTTGTTAAACACAGCAACTACCGTGTGATTGGAGGCATCATCAAAGGGTTTTAAGCCTTTCATATCATCCACGCATACAGGTGTTAAGTAGGCTGATTTTGGGTTAGACGGCTCTAACATGAAGGTTCTGAACCCAGCGGATGAAGGATTTTTAAATACCGTGCCCGTGATCACAAAAACCAGACGGCCATCGGCCTTTAGCCACTTATCAGCGGTTGTATACGTGATCATGGCGGAAATATCTAACTCATTGCCACCGTGACGCTTATTCTTTGAGAAAATGCCGTAATGGTCGCATGTTGGCTTTACCCGCTCACGATACGCATCTGGCAACTTAGACCAACGTACCCACGGTGGATTGCCAACAATACAGTCAAAATGACCAGCGGTTGCTGACCAGAAGAAGTTGCGTACTACACGAAACCAAATACCATTCCATTGTTGCCTGTGAAGCGACAGGATTTGATCGTAGGTGTATTGCAGTGGTTCACACCATTCAGTAGCTTCCTTTTGAGTCATTAGCCCTGAAGCGATAAGCTTTGCTTCTGACTGTGGGTATTCCAGATCGCATTCCACATCTTCGCCCATCTGGATAAATATATGATCCAAACGTGAGCGGTCAAAGGCCAGCGCTGACGGCAGCGCAATATCCAGTCCAGCAACCTGACTACCTATCTGATATTTCACAACGTCCTGTCCTTTCACCGGATCAGGCGCTGGGGAGTATATGGCATCAGCCAGCAGCACAGGCACTTCAAGTGTTTGCCCAGGGGCTGCTTTGAGCAAATCGGCAATTTCCATCAGAAAGTTGACTCGCGCTGTTTGCACAGCAAGCGGATTGAGATCAAAACCCCATACTGACGAACACAAATGCCGAACAATGCGTTGACTATCCCAGCCTTCCTGAATGGCTTCATCGCGCATCCGGCGTATGACTGCTAACAAAAATGCGCCAGAGCCACAGGTTGGATCAAGTACCCGCTTATTCAGCCACGTACCGTTCTGTGCGTTTTCAACCGCAAAATCAACCAGCCAATCTGGTGTATAGAACTCACCTAGGCTTTGACGCAGTTTACCAGGAACCAAGCCTTGATAGAGATCACGCAAAACGTCACGGGTATGACTTAACTTGTCCGTCCGGTACAGTGATAGTGCGGACAAAATGCCGCGAAGTGCGGGAACAATAAACGGTGCGTGAACTTTGTTCCGTGCAACATCCAAGTACCAGCTAAAAATAGCTTCCTCTACAAAACCGTTGATCCCTGCCTGTGTAAATATACCTGCGCGTTCGATGTTCTGTGCCAGGGAGTCTAGCAACGCAGCGTCATCTAACAAAGCTGCCATTTCTTGTGCAGGTTGCTGTATGGAGGACAGGCCATGTGCTGAGACTATTTCAGCGGCCAGCAACTTTATAAGTAGCGAGTTGTAGGAGTGAATGATGAAAAGCCGCCCTGACATAGCCTGCTCTGGCTGCCCCTGCCACGTAAAGCCCATTTCTCGGCTTATGGCGTCAGCTTGCAGCACGGACATATCGGCAACTTGTCCGTAAAGCGTTCTCCATTCTTCAAATAACATTTTGATTTTGGTGTTACCCACAACCGCCAGTTCATCGGCCAGCGCATTAGCCATTGCCTGCATCAACGATTGTGCGTTGCGTGAGCCGTGGCCGAAGTCAGACAATAAGTTATCAATCGACACGGCCCGTCGAGTTTCCGAACGAATGGCCTGCATCACCAAGCCAACCGCATATTCTGAAAAAGGGATTAAATGCTGAGTTTCAATGGCATCGTCACGGACTTGAGCAAAACAAATGTGTTCGCCATCAATTGCTATCCCGATAAAGTCTTCTGGGGGAATACCTACTTTTACAGCTTCTCGCTTGATATAGGGCAGTAAACGATCATCGGTAGCTTCTTTGAACTTGGCGCTGCTTTTGGAGGACTTGAAGTAACCAGGGGCTTTGAATTCAATAATAACGTTGTTGTAACTGCAATCTTTTTTGGCACGTTCAGCATCAAAGTGAAGCCCTAATGCAGCTTCCAATGCTGTCACCCATGCAATCCGTACTTCTTCTTCACCTTTCCAGGGCCGATTTCGCTTTACAGAGATGTGATTGAAGGCATCACGCTGTGCTGTGCTGTCAGAAACTATATTTTGGCTCATTTGTCACCGTCAACTACTGATATCGATTTACTTTTCATTCCGCCAAATACGCCTTTGGCAGCAATACCCTTCGCTGGTCTTGGCTTAATATTCATTTTTGCGATCACTGGACGGAAATCTACCCCATGCTCGGCCATTTCCCCCATAAGGGCGGCAATGATCCCAAGATGCACAGGTACTTCTTCTTTTTTTGCAAGATTAGAGATAGACACGCGGTTCATGCCTAAAAGTTCAGCAAAATCACGGATAGTTAAGCCGGATTTCCCGATATTTCTGAGGAGTTCTTCATAGTTCATAGCTTCGGAGTATAAATGGCGAATGTTATTCATGCAATAATTAATGGTTGTAATTACTGCATTACTAATTATTTTGTGAAAATCGTCATCGCACGCCTTGAAATGTCATGTAGAGATGAATAAAATAAAGTCATCACCACATGACGTTTTGAGCGCAAAATGAAACAACATTTCCTTCTCTCAGCAAAAGCCCGAAGCCTGTCTGTGCGTAAAGTGTTCGCTATGTCAGATGATGAAGCGTTTTCACTGTTTAAAAGCTTACGCTGGGGTGATACCGGAACTGTGACCTGTCCTTGTTGTGGCGTGGTGGACGTCCATTACTTTATCCGCACCCGCAATCAGTGGCGCTGCAAAGACTGCAAACATACGTTTTCTGTGACAAGCGGCACAATCTTTGCGTTTCACAAGCTGCCATTAAAGGTGTATCTCGGTGCGATTGCCATTTTCACCAACGCAGTGAAAGGCTTGTCTGCCTTGCAGATGTCCCGTGATTTAGGGAAGGGAAGGTGCGAATAAGTCATATGGCACGAGAGCATTTACTGGTAACCCATTGATATTAAATGACTAAAATTTTCATTTTTTGTTCGTGGGATACTTGTTCGCACTTTCCCTAATCATTAGATACCTAGAGCTAACAACCTAGTCAAACCAAAGCGTTGTGAATAGTTACCATCGCGTGGTAGTTATCTGCATAAGTGAGAGGCCATTGTATTTTGTGTTGATAAATAAATCATCATAGGTAATTTACAGTCGCGTTCATTCATAAAGCCAACAGTTTGTTATAATAAATTTATCTTAAATGCCATTAGTATCATAAAGCATAGCAAATTTATAAAAAATGGTTGCAGTTATTATTGCTGCAATGCATTATTAATTCGTTGCCACGTTTTTAACGTTATAAAAATTTTATGGCTAAGCCGTAGTCTTTAACATTTCATATACGTGCTTTTGTGGGCTTTATTGAGTGGATTAATATAATCGTTTTTTACCTGATGTCTAACCTTTAAATGCTGATCGCTAGAGGTTGATAATAATTCACCTAATAATAGTAGTCTATTTATGATTTTTAATAGAGGGGACGCATGGAGTCTGTAAAAACTAGAAAGTGTAAAGTTACAATGGATAGGGGGGCTGGACGGGTTAATTATGATCAGGATTCATTTTTAGTCGAAGGTCTTTTAGATGAAAATTCACTGGCGGGTTTCTATGGCCCAAGCGGTTCGCGTAAGTCTTTTTTGATAATCGATATAGCTTGTAGAGTGGCCACAGGTAAGCCTTGGCAGGGTTTGGATGTCAAACAGGGCTCGGTTATCTATGTTGCTGCGGAAGGCAGTAATGGAATGATAAAGAGAATGAATGCCTGGGTTAATAAATATAACAATGGCGAAGATATAAAAAATTTCTATCGTATATCTCAGCCTATGTTTGTGTCTAAGCAAGAGTATATCGATGATTTGATTTTAGCTACAGAGGATGTCTTGTTTGAGACGGGGGTGCCTGTACGTTTGATCGTTATCGATACTTTGGCAAGATGCTTCACTGGAAATGAAAATGCAGCAGAAGATATGGGGGCATTTATTGCTGGCTGTGATCAGATAAAGGTCAAATCTGGCGCAACAATTTTAATTGTGCACCATACTGGTAAGGACATAGATCGTGGAGCTAAAGGAGCATACTCTTTCAAGGCGGCCCTAGATAATGAGTATTTTGTTACAAAAGATGAAGATAAGAAAAATCTTTCTTCTAG
>NZ_JAYJLJ010000023.1:0-61805 GCF_051948815.1 Aeromonas sp. Lyrl_2 | reverse complement strand
GAGCTGTGTTCCCATTCGTTGGGAAGTCAGTTGATGAAGATCCGTGTGAATCATTATCTGAGTACATGTATTGTTCACTGTATTGATTTGGATACCAATACTGTAGCGTGCAATGTTTTAATTCATTATTGGTGAACTGTTCCAGTTCTTGACTTATTGGCTCTAATTTATACAGAGCACAAAATATGATTAATAATGGATATAAAACACTGGCTTCCGTAGCTTTATGTTTATAGCCATCATCAGACTTATCTTTTTTCTTATGTTCAAGAAGTTTTTCATAAGAATTATATATTGTTGGGTACATACCATTACTTTTGAAAGAAAAAATGCACCGATGAACAATTTCAGATAGCCAATTTTGTACGAAGTTATCATGCTCAGAGTTATTAGAAAGCAATGTTAAAGCGAGAGCTATATCAATAGCTTGTGAGTCTTTATATGGAGACAGTAGCATAGGATTACTAATGATTAATTGTTTAATTGATTTTGTTATTGCTTGAAGGCGAGAGCGTAACGTTTCCTGTTCTTCACTCTCTCCATCGATTGGAGGGGTTTTATCATAACTCTTGGCTAGTGAGTCTAAAATCCAGAGACCTTTGACCGACAAACGTCCTAGCACATCAAAAAGTTTAATGTTTACATCAATGGAGCAAGGTGATTTAACTGCATGGGAGAGAGCATATTTAAACTCAACATGTGGAATTAAATAGTGGTCTATATAACAATCAGTAATCTGCTGGTAAGTATCTAACATACTATCAAATGCAGTTGAAACCTTATTCCTTCCAGTGTAATAATCCTTGGCTTTATCCCATGATAAAAGCAATGCGTGTTCCGATGAAATATATGCGGACTCTAAGTTTTCACTATCTCGACACCATGCAAAAAGAACCCATAAGCAAATGTTTACTCGAATGATACATGACATAGTAGAATCTGCATCAAGGGCATGCAACAGAATGCTATCCAGCAACTGTGAGAAGTGTTTGATAGAACTATCCGGTTCTTCAAGTAATGCTAGAGATTTCCGCAATAATGCTTGATTAGAACTCGGTAATAGTTCTTCTTTTAGCAAGTGCCCTTGTATAAATTCTGAGAGCTTATCACCATTCCATTCTTCAAAGGAGATATTGTTCTTCGTATTTCGTTGTTCATAACCTGAGACCTCTTGCCTAATCCCTGAGTTAACATCGCCACCAAAGCACAAGCAAATTACTATTTGTTTATCTCTATGTTGAGGTGGTAGGCGACTAGGTATAAATGAGTCTTGAATTTCATCTAGAGAAGGTCTCAGAGCTTGATCTGTATTTCCGTTCCAAGTTTCACGCGTAAGGTTGCCAGATTTAACTGAGAATAAATAAACTTTCTCTTCCCCACCGTTTATCCGTCCAACGGCGGCGATATCGACACCATACTCCTTAACTCCACGTGTGGGAGAAATGAATACGTTTAGCCCCATACTGCTCAGCAAATCTGGCAGTACAGCATCTAATTCAGCTCGCTCTTTTAATGAAGCTAAATATTGCTTAAGAATTAATTTCATTTTTCATTCTCTCACAACGGAAAACTCTCAAAGAATAATCCAAGGATTCAGGATCTAAAATGTTTAGTGTTGGCAGCTCAGCAGAATGGGAGAAGGAATGAATTTGCATTTCCTGTCGTGAAGACTGCCCATCCATCTGATGAACATAATAAATTGAACTGTTGCCGTACAATAATCTTTTGGGTGTGGCAATCAGCCCTAAAAAGGAATTTTTTGATGCTTCCTCGTAGGATTTTTGCATATCTTTTTCAAAATCATTCCAATATAAGCCTATGTTTTTGCTTGGGGCTGACAGCTCTTTTAACCCTGACGCTCTTAATATGTATAAATTATGTGCCTCAAGCTTGTAAAGCAAAGATTTGCATGTGAACTCTTGTTCCTTATTATCTATGTATGCTTGGAAGAGTTTTTTTAGTTCACCTGGATAACTAAGAAGTAATGGATCGTATAAAATATCTTCGAGAGTTTCGATAGTATATTGATGAGCTGATCTTGATATAGACATAATGAAACTTGCCGTCGCTACAGGTCGTGTAAACAACCAACCTATAGCCTTACGACTAACAAATATTTTCTTCTCTTCATTGTCTAGCAGTGTCATGTCTGCATGTAGTTCAAAGTCTTTTTCAGCAACGTTATGGAGTAAAGTTGAAATGTTGTGACAGAGGGCTTTTTCCCCATATAAAAACCACTTTGTAATAATATGGTTGCGAAGGTTTGTATATTCACTTAGTAATTCTCTGGAAAAATAACTCAGTGATGTAATCTCTACACCGTATGATAAAATAGACTCCAAGAGCTCTATAGCAGTATCGTAGAGCTCTTTTTTTACCAAATTAACTAATAAGTAATCAATATCGCTTATTATATGACTCTGTTCTGGTGATATGGTGTGTAGCTGCTTAATTAGTAGTTTTTGAATGCTATCAGGGATACTTATTTGCTGGAAGGCAATTGTGTTGGAAATTGCATGAAGAATATTTGGTGATGCTCCTTCAACAAACGAAGCTAACAGACTCTCTATATGAGACCAGTATGATGGAAATTTATGCCCGAAGTGAACTATTGACCTAAGTATTGATGCTCGACAGCTATCGTCATGCTCATTGATAGCACTACTTTTTATTATGTCCCAGACACTGCCAGCCCAGTTTTCCGTGATATTTTTTCTTCCGAGTACACTATATGCTTGATTCCTTACCGCTTCATTGTCGTTAGCAATCAAAGCTTTTACAATCTGTATGCATTCAGCTATCTGCTCTGATTCATAAGCCATAATTGCGTAATAAATAAAAGGGGCATAAGAATCAAGTTCAGTTTGTTTTAGTATGAAATCTACGCTATCTTTTGGACGACCATTATCCACGCGACAAAAACATTCAAATGCCCCATAGACTATATGGCCACTGGCTAGGTCTGTTAGTTTGGTTAAGCATGGTAAAATGTCTTCAACTTTTGCCTTAATTGAAGGTAATGTAGTTTCAACTACACGCATAATCACATAAGGATTGTTTTTGTAAGATGTATCATTAACTGCTTCAAATATTTTTAAAAGATCGATCTCACCTGTATTGTGAAGTTCAGATAGAGCCTCTGTCAAAAATATGTCTTCTGATTTTATTTGTTTTCTGTATATCTCGTTAATTAGAATGAGTAGGTTTTCTACATTTCCTCTTTCATTTAGCAATGTACATCTGGTTTCTTCTAACGACATTATTCTTTTACCTCACTACATTACTATTAAGTAAGTGGTTACTTTGTAATATATGGGAAGGTAGGTCAAATGGAAATTTCTATATTTATGAGGTGGTTCGGTAAATTGTTTGACTTTTATATCTTGTAAAAAGGTGCTCTGCAAATGGTGCAATGCGCTGCGCTTATTGCACCCTACGTCTCTTCGTCAATCCGATGGGGTGGGGCGGCTGAGCACTGAGCCTTGCCAAAGCAACAAAAGGGGCGTTCTGCGCCCCGAATTCTTCTGATCTCCCCGCTTTATATCGCCGCCCGCTTGTCTGGCGCTGCCTGATTATCTACTGACTCACTACCAACACTCCTGTTTCGCCTCTCCATCAGGTCAGGCAGAAAAAGCCACCTTCACTCATACCTCGCCGCTTCCCAGGCGTGTATCGCCTGCTTGCGGGTTTCGCCCCAGTGATAGCCGCCGAGTTTGCCGTTTTGCTGGATGACTCTGTGGCAGGGGATCATCAAGGCGACGGGGTTGGCACCCACCGCCAGCCCCACGGCGCGGGCGGCTTTGGGGTTGCCGATGGCGTTCGCCACCTGGGCGTAGCTCACCACCTTGGCGGGCGGGATCTGCAGCAGCGCCCGCCAGACGCTGATCTGAAAGTTGGTGCCGCTCACGTGCAAGGAGATGGGGCGATCCGGCGCCTTGCTGCCCTCGAACATGGTGTGGATGACCCCTTGGGTGCGTGATGGCGCCTCCCTAAGTTCTGCCTCTGGCCAGTTGCGGGCGAGGTTGGCCAGCGGCGCGTCTGGGGCCTTTTCATCGAGAAACGAGAAGTTGCACACTCCCCGCGGGGTCAGGGCGACGAACGCCTGACCGAAGGGGGTATCGTGCACCCCGTGATCGATAACCAGCCCGGCCCCGTGCTGCTTGTACTCGCCCGGCGTCACCGCTTCGAGTTGAACGAAGTGATCATAGAGTCGCGAGCCGCTGCTAAGGCCCAGGGTATCGGCCACCTCAAGCAGGGGGCGCGACTCCTGCAGCAGCGCCTTGGCCCGCTCCAGAGTCAGCACCTGCAGATAGCGTTTGGGCGTCACTCCGGCCCAGCGGCTGAACAGCCGCTGGAAGTGAAAGGGACTTAAGTGCACGTGCGCCGCTATCTCGTCCAGAGTGGGCTGGCGCTCCACCTGACTTGCGATAAAACGGATGGCATCGGCGATACGGGCGTATTCAGACATAAGGCGCTCTCACGATAAGGTTTCGGTCGCAGGGTGTTGGGGGCGACAAGGTCATGTGCGACAAATTGATACCCCACCATCGGCCAGCAGGGCAATGCCGGTGGTAAAGCTGGATGCATCGGATGCGAGATAAAGGGCCGAATGGGCGATCTCCTCCGGTTGGGCCAGCCGTTTGAGGGCATGCATATTCTGCACAAAGGCGAGGCTCTCTGGCGTATTGGCAAAAGCCCGCCCCATGGGGGTGTCGGTGCCACCCGGCAGCAGGGCGTTGACCCGCACCCCTTGTGCCCCATACTCGGCAGCCAGCACACGGGTCAGGCCAATGAGGCCTGCCTTGCTCGCCGCATAGGCCGCCATGCCGGGCAGCCCCAGGGTATGGCCGACAAAGGTAGAGGTAAAAATAAGCGAGCCGCCGCCACGCGCCAGCATGGCGGGGATCTGGTACTTGGCTCCCACAAAGGCGCTGGTGAGGTTGGTATCCAGAATTTCCTGCCACTGCGCCAGTTCAAGGTCCTTTACGCTGCCCGGCGTGCCAGTGGTACCTGCGTTGTTGAAGGCGATATCGAGCCCGCCGAAACGGGTTAGCGCGAGATCAACAAGGTCGCGGGCGTAACTCTCGCTTTTCACATCTCCCGCCAGACTCACCGCCTGGCCCCCCTCATGGCGGATCTCCTCCACCAGCAGGTCCAGCTCGGGCTGGCGGCGGGCGCCGACGACGACGCAGGCCCCTTCGCGGGCAAACAGGATGGCGCTGGCGCGACCGATGCCGGAGCTGGCGCCGGTGATAATGGCGACCTTGTTAGACAGTAATGACATGGCAGTTCCCTCGCAGGTGTGTTGTGCGCCAAATCAGTGGGGCACAGGGTTGGCTGTGGGTTGGAACCCCAATAGGTTCCAACCGACTTTGGTTTGGCCCCCACTATGGCAACCACTCCTCGCCGGGACGACCCGAATCTTGCTCTCTTTCTCTCCAACTCGTTTTGCTACATGTCGATACAGGCCTTTGCGGCAACAAAAGGGGCGAACTGAGCCCCGAATTCTTTATAATGCCCCCCTTTAAAATCGCCGGACCCGAGTTCGGCGCGCGTTGATGGTCGCTGTGCCATCAGGCAGATCATCAGGATTGAGACACGGTTATGCATACTCTGGAACAGCTGCGCGCAGGTGAACTGTGCGGTGCCCGCCATCTGAAGCTCTCTGAAAATCTGACGGAGTTTCCCAGCGAGATTTTGAGCCTGAAAGAGACGCTGGAGGTGCTGGATCTCACCGGCAATCAGCTAAGCGCGCTCCCTGACGAGCTGGCCAGGTTTGGCAAACTGCGCATCATCTTCTGCTCCGAGAACCGCTTTACCGAGCTGCCCGAGGTGCTGGGGCGCTGCCCGGCGCTCACCATGGTGGGCTTTAAGGCCAACCGGATTGCCACTGTGTCGGCCAAGGCGCTGCCCGCCGGTTTGCGCTGGCTGATCCTGACCGACAACGCGGTGGAACAGTTGCCTGATGAGCTGGGCCAGTGCGACGCCCTGCAAAAGTTGATGCTGGCGGGCAACCGCCTGCGCGAGCTGCCGACGAGCCTTGCCAACTGCCGCAATCTGGAGCTGCTGCGTATCGCCGCCAACCGCATCGAACGCTTCCCCGAGTGGCTGCTCTCGCTGCCGCGCCTTTCATGGCTTGCCTACTCCGGCAACCCCTTTAGCGAAGGGGCGGAGGCGCGGGCCATCGATGATGCCCATGTCACGCCTCTTGCCTGGGAGACGCTGGCGCTGGGCGAGCTGCTGGGGCAGGGAGCATCCGGCGTTATCCATCGCGCCACCCTTGTGGCTAATCCTGCTGATGCAGTGACTCAGGCGAGCGACAGAGGCGATGACAGTCTGGTGGCGGTCAAGCTGTTCAAGGGGGCGGTGACCAGCGACGGGCTGCCCCGCTGCGAGATGGCGGCGTCGCTGGCGGCGGGCACTCATCCAAACCTTATCAAGGTGATAGGCAAGGTGGCGGATCACCCCTCCGGTATTCCGGCGCTGGTGATGGAGCTGATCGACCCGGCCTTTGCCAATCTGGCCGGGCCGCCTAGCCTGGACTCCTGCACCCGGGATGTCTATCCAGAGGGGCTGCATCTGAGTGTGCCGGATGCGCTGGCGATGGCCCACTGCATCGCCTCGGTGGCGGGCCATCTGCACCGCGCGGGCATCATGCACGGGGACCTCTACGGCCACAATATCCTGTTTACCCGCGGGCCTGACGCCCCGGCTCGCGCTCTGCTGGGGGATTTTGGCGCAGCTTCCTTATATGACCGCAGCGACCGCGAGCGGGCCGTGGGCCTTGAGCGGTTGGAAGTGCGCGCCTTTGGTTGCCTGCTGGAGGAGCTGCTGGCCCATTGCGATACGCAAGGCTCACCGCTTGATGGATTGCATCAGCTCAAAGCGGCCTGCCTCTCGGAACTCCCCGCCGAGCGCCCCGATTTTGCTTATATCGAGCGTCAGCTGGCGGCCGCTCGCACCACACTGTCGTGATCTTTCTGGCGTTGGCAGGCACGGTTTGGCCTGCCAACGCCACTCCTTTTATTCCTTCATCGCCATACACCCATGACGTTTTTGCATGGGGTGCTATGCCTTGTCCGTCATAAACGCAGCCAATAGCGCCGATTGCGACAGCGAGGTACAGGGCAAGGGGACGTCCCGCCATTCGCCCAATAACACGCAGAGACTGCGCGGCAAAAAGGGGAGGGGAGAGGGTTGCGCGGTGCCGGTTAAGTTGTGATATTGAGGCATCTTTAGTACAGAAGGGTAATAACGATGGAAGCTGCGTTTTGGCATCAGCGTTGGGAAGAGAACCGGATTGGCTTTCATCAGGCGGACTTCAACCACTGGCTGCAATCCTGGTGGTCAGCCCAGCAAGCGGACGAGCCGGTGCTGGTTCCCCTGTGCGGCAAGTCCCGCGACATGCTCTGGCTGAGTGCTCAGGGCCATCCGGTCGACGGTTTCGAGTTATCGAGCCTTGCCGTCAGCCAGTTCTTCAGTGAAAACAAGCTCGCCGCGACCGTGAGCGAAGTGGGCCCTTATCAGTGCCATCAGGTGGACAGCCTGCGCATTTTCCAGGGGGATTTTTTCGCCGCCCCCAGTCTGGGTCGCCGTTACCGGCTGGTCTATGACCGCGCGGCGCTGATCGCCCTGCCGACCGCGATGCGCCGCCAGTATGCAGCCCTGATCAGTTCGCTGGTCGAGACCGGTGGTCAGATCCTGCTGGTGACCCTTGAATATCAGCCGGAGCAGCAGACTCAGCCCCCCTTCTCTGTGGGGGAGATGGAGGTGCGGGCGCTGTTTGAACGTGATTTTCGCATCGAGGTGCTGGGGCGCGCCGCCGAGGTGGATCACCCGCGGGTGCTGTCGGGTCAGCTCTCCTACTTCGATGAGGTGGCCTACCGACTGGTTCGCCGTGGCTAACGGGCAGCTAACGGGCGGCCAAAGGGTGATCTGCGCCGACAAATCGTCGGGCTGTGCGCTCTTCGCTACCTCCTTTGACGTAGATCAACGTGACTGACGGGGGGAGTGCCTAATATGAGGCTGTTTCTCAATCACTGTTGGCATTGCAAAGCGAGTATCGGGTCTGTCCCGCTTGCTGATCAGCAACTCAGTGTCTGATTTTCACGCTCATGTTCACTTTTGGCGGCTTTGGTCGCAATTGTTATGGTTTTTCCAGCCGACCCAGATGGGTCGGCTTTTTATTGTCTGTGATTTGCGGTGGGAAGGAAAAACGGGGGATGTCGAGGCCTGATCAGGCCTCGAAGGTGGCGGCATTGAGCCGAAATGCCCGTGGATCGTCGATAAACTGGCCGGTGATCCGCTCGTCATGTTCGTGCCCCTGACCATAGCTGCAGAGGATCAGCCGATCGGAGGTGCGCGAACGCAGTTGGGTGATAAAGCGCACCAGATCGGCACGGCTCAATTTGCCCACCTCATCGCAGACCCGTTCCCGCTGATCGAACCCCAGATCCTTGTTGCCGATGCTGACCCACAGCCGCTGGCCGCGACTGCGCAGATTGGCATCTCGTTCGCTCAGCTGGGCTTGCAGTCCCGCCTTGCTCTCCTGCCACTGCTGCTCGGTGAATTCGAGCATGGCGAGCGGGAAGAGGTCGATAAACTCCTCCACCGCATCGAGCAGGATCTGCGGCCCCGCCACTGGCGACTGGATATAGAAGATCAGCCCCGGATGGCGATTGAGGGGCAGGTTGCCGGCACCCACCACATACCCCAGTTGCTGGCGGGTGCGCAGCTCGTGGAAGAAAGTAGAGGACATGATGTGGTTTGCCAGGGTGAAGCAGGCGAGATCCCGCGCCCGGGTGGTACGGGACTGGTAGTAGACCAGCAGTGCCGAGTCTTCGTGATCACAACCCTGCTCGCGAATAAGGGTGCCTCTGTCTTGAATGGAGATGAGCGGGCGACGGGTCTCGCCGCTCGGCTTGCTGCTGGTGCCATTGATATCGCTCAGGTGACGCTCCATCAGGGCGGCCAGCTCCAGCGCTTCGGCGGCAGTCCAGTCGCCGTGCACCAGTGCCTCGACATGCACCTCGCCAAACAGCTGGGCCACGAAGCCGGGCATCTCCTCCAGCTCGACGGTGCGCAGGTGGCGCAGCAACTGCTCGAACGGCGGGTTGTTGGGTTGTAGCAAACTGGTGAGCTGGTTAAAGAGCTGGGAGATGGGGCGCGCCTTGGACTGGTTGTCCCAGTTGCGAATGAGCTGCTCCTTGATCTCGGCGAAGCGGCCCGGATCCGGATACCCCAGGGTGCGGTTGCCGAGGATCATGTCGAGCAAGAGTGGCTGCTTGTCGGCAAAGCCGCTCAGGTTGATGGTAAAGCCCCCCTGATGGGCATAAATCTGGTAACCCAGTCCCGCCAGCTCCGCCGGATAGGTGAGGGCGTTGAGGTGGTCGGCCAACAGCTCCACGGCGAGGCGCGCCATGGCGATATTGCGCGGATTTTTGACCGCATGTTCGCTGTCGATGGAGATATAGAGATTGCCCTTGGGCACGCTGAACAGGTGCTCATGGAGGTGCCATAGGCGAAAACCGGGGCGATCGATAAGGCAGGCGGGCATGTCGGCGGCAAGCTCTGGCGTGCGCGGATCGAGCCTACTGCTGATAAAGGGGTTGGGCTTGGGCAGCGCCAGCGCCGGATCCGGCTCGCTCTGCTGCCAGCGAATTTTCTCGGCCTCGGTAATGGTCGCCACGCTGTAGGGGGTCTGATACCAGCGGGCCAGCCGATCGGTCGCCACTTCCGGCGCAGTGATGGTGATACGCAAATTGTGCGGGGTGAGCTTGGCGAGGAAGCGGCGGATCAGCCCCTCGTCATATTCGCGCATCATGTAGTCGCCGTAGAGCAGATCCTCAGGTTTGTAGCTAAAGAGGTTGAGCACCAACCCCGACACCGTATCGAGGGGGCGGCCGCGCTCCTGAAAGCGGAACGCCGATTCGAGCACGGTCCGTTTTTCGTCATAGCGCCAGCTCTGCAGCCCTTCGCGGCCAATCAGTTTCAGATAGCCAAACAGGGCGGCGAGGATGTCGTCCACATGTTCGAGGCCCAAAGGGGTGAGGCCGAAGTTGACGCCAAAATCCTTGAAGTTGGCGCCGCTGATGCCACCACCTGCCGAGAGCTGGTTGACCCACCCTTTCGCCTTGAGCAGGGAGAGCAGGCTGCCATCCCCCTCATAACCAATCAGATGGCTCAGGAAGGTGAGGGGCTTTTTGTCGTAAAACTCGTCCACATTGGGCAAGGGGAAGCTCAGCGACAGCTTGCGGGTCTCCTTGACCGGGTTGATGTGGATGCGCACGCCGAGATCGTCGAGCCGGTAGAGTGGCATGGTGAGGGTCGGGGTTCCCAAATTGCGATTCAAAATGGGAGCAAAGTAGCGACAGCACCACTGCAACTGGGTATCGATGGATTCCGGCGAGATCATCACCAGCGCCATGCGATCCGCGCTGTAGTGGCTTTCGTAAAAACGGATAAGGTCGGAGCGCAGATCCCGTCCCGGCAGATCGGCCAGGGTATCGAGGTTGCCCACCGAGAACTTGGAGAAGGGGTGCGCCGGGTTGATCGTCTCTTTATGCACCTGATAGCTGCGGCGCATGTCATCCTGCAGCTTGAGGCGATACTCGGAGTCGACCGCGTTGCGCTCCTTGTCCACCCACTCCGGATCAAACGTGGGGCAGATAAAGAACTGGGAGAAGCGATCCAGCCCTGCTTCGAAGAAGCCGTTGTCGATCTCGAAGAAGAAGTTGGTGAACTCGGTACCGGTCCAGGCGTTGTTGCTGCCGCCATGACGGCTCATAAATTGCTGGTACTCACCAGGCTTGGGGTAGGTGCAGGTGCCGAGAAACAGCATGTGCTCCAGAAAATGGGCCATTCCCTGCCGGTCGGCGGGATCGTCAAAATGGCCGGTATTGACCGCCAGCGAGGCGGCAGATTTGTCTGTGTCGGGATCACAAATCAACAAGACCCTGAGCCGGTTGGCCAGCTCCAGAAAATGGTATTGCCGATGGTCATTGGGACTGGCATATGGGCTCATTGGCGTGTGACTCACGTTGGATTTATTTGAATTTAAACATGATTATCGACCCCGCTATCCCGTCAGGCAAACCCTTTTCTGAGAGGTAGCGCAATTGTTTCCACACCCGTGGCGGGGTAAGATCCCCCGGCTATCAAAACAGGCCCGTTGGGCGAGGTTGTAATGAAGATCTATATCATGCGTCATGGCCAGGCTGGCATGAATGCGAAAACAGATGAACAGCGTCCATTGACCGAGCAGGGTATTGAAGAGTCTATCCAGATGGCCCGCTGGTTGGCGCCTCAGCTGATTGGCCCGCTGGATCGGGTGATCCACAGCAACTATCTGCGGGCACGCCAGACCTGGCAAGCCATATGCAGTGAATTACCTGACGCAGCAGCCGTTGAAGAGAGTGGCGACATTACCCCTTACGGTGATCCCGCTTTCGTGGCCAGCTACCTCACCACCCTGGCGCAGCAACATGACCAGATCCTGATGGTCAGCCATCTGCCGCTGGTGGGTTATCTGGTGCAAAGCCTCTGCCCGGCAGCAGGAGCACCCATGTTCGCCACCTCGGGGATCGCTTGTATCGAGTGGCACGATGGCAAAGGAGCCTTGCTCTGGCTCGAAGGGCCGCATACAATAGGCTAAAAGTTAATAAAAAGTTATAGATTGAATTTTTTGGGAAGAGATGGGCGAGTTTTCCGGATTTTTATAAATATTTTACGGAATTAATTCGCAGAAGCTGCTGTCATACGGATACAACTGCAAGAGGTTGCAAACGATGAGAGTGTTCAAGAAGTACCTGCCACTGATGGTGGCAAAGCATGTCAAAACCTTCTTTAAAGGTCGGATTTACATCCATGGTCGGGGGCGGTTTGATTTCCAATCCGGTTTGTTGCTGATGCCGAATCCGGCGGATATTCCTCATCGCCAGACAGTCACCGAGGTCAACGAGCTGATCTCCAGACTGCACATGGATGCCGCGTGATGCGCTTCTGAACCTGTTTCTGCACTGATATGCCCGCACTTTTGCGGGCATATTTGTTTCTGGCTACTGGCGTTCACCATGTGGCTGTTCAGGCCCACACCTTTGTTTCTCTCCCATCGCCCCCTATACTGGCCCGCTGTTGTCTCTTCGGTCTGGATCCTCTCATGCCCCTTGCCTTTCTGTTTCCCTTCTCCTGCATTGCCATTTGGGCTGGCAATGGCATCGTCAGCAAACTGGCGGTTGGCGTTTTGTCTCCTGCAGCCTTGGCCTGGTCGCGCTGGGTGGTGGCTGCGCTGGTATTAAGTCCGTTTCTGGCCCGTCGGGTATGGCGTGCGCGTGCCCGTCTGCGCGCTGGCCTTTGGCAGATCGCCATGCTGGCTTCGCTGGGCATGGTGCTCAACCAGACTTTTGGTTACTACGCGGCGCAAACGCTGGGAGCCACCGAGATGGGGTTGATGATGGGACTGACGCCGCTGCTGACCGTGTTGTTCAGCATCTGGCTGCTGCGCGAGCGGCCCACCTGGGGCGCCGTGCTGGGGGCGCTGCTTTCCATCCTTGGCTTGTCTATCTTGCTGGGGCAGGGGGATCCGACCCGGCTGTTTACCCAAGGCATTCATATCGGCTCTGTCTATATGCTGATTTCGGCGGGTACTTATGCCCTTTACAGTGTGCTGCTCAAGAAGTGGGATCTGGGGCTGGACAACTGGTCGTTGCTCTACGGTCAGGTGATCTGCAGTGTGGTGATCCTGACCCCCTTCTTTTTGCTGGTGGATGGCCAGTGGCCGGATGGCCGGGCCCTGTGGCTGATCCTCTATGCCGGTATCCCCACTTCGGCGCTCTCGCCCTGGCTCTGGATGCAGGGTATCGCCCTGCTCGGTGCCAACCGTACCGCCATCTTTATGAACCTGCTGCCGGTGATGACGGCTGGCCTTGCCATCACCCTGCTGGGTGAGCGGTTGACCAGCTATCACCTGATCGGGGGCGGTCTGACCCTGCTCGGTGTCTTGCTGGCACAGCTGCTGGTTCGTCCGGTGGTGATGGGGCGCCGCCGGGTGGTGCTGGTACCCTGTCCCGAAGAGTAATCTTGCGTGAAGGTGTAAGTAGGCCCAATGGCCCGCTTGGCTGCCAATGAAAAGCGCCTGCAGCAATGCAGGCGCTTTTTTATGTCACATCTTGCCGAGCCGGTTACTGGGCAACCAGATAGAGCTCCTTGCTGTAGACCACATCCTGCGGGTTAAGGTGGGGATAGCCTTTCACGAAAGGTTTGAGCAACCTTGATTTGACCGAGAAATAGATGGGGGCGATGGGGGCATCCGCATCAATGAGAGCCTCTGCCTGCTGATACAGGGCATTGCGTTCAGCGGGATCCAGCGAGTCGTGGGCCTTGGCCAGCAGGGCGTCGTACTCCTTGTTGAACCACTTGCCGCTGTTGGCACTGCTGCTGGAGGTCATGATATCGAGGAAGGTGGAGGCGTCGTTATAATCCCCGTTCCAGCCATAGCGGCTAACGCCAAAATCCCCCTCGTTGAGTGCCGAGACCATGGTCTTCCACTCCATGTTGTTGAGGGTGGCAGTGACCCCCAGGTTATGTTTCCACATGGAGGAGACGGCCAGCGCAATCTTTTTGTGGCTCTCGTTGGTGTTGTAGAGAATGTCCACTGTGAGTGGCTTGTCCGGGCCATATCCCGCTTCGGCCAACAGCGCTTTGGCTTGCTTGATCCGCTCCTCTTTGCTCTGCAGCTGGCTGGCCGGTTTTTTCAATTCAAAACCGTCCACAATGGGGGGCGTGAAGCTATATGCGGCAATTTGTCCCTGTCCCAGGATCTTGTCGGTGATGGTCTCCCGGTCGATGGCGAGCGAGAGCGCCTTGCGTACTTTCGGGTCATCGAACGGTTTGCGCTGGGTATTGAAGACATAGTAATAGCTTGCCAGCGTGGGGACGCTGACCAGTTCTTCCGGGCTCTTGCTCTTGAGCTGTTTGTACTGCTCCAGCGGATAAGTGGTGTAGTGCAGTTCACCGGTGCGATAGCGGTTGTAGGCGGCGGTTTCGGAGACGATCTCCAGATAGATCACCTTGTTCAGGACGGTGTGCTGGTTGTTCCAGTAGTGGGTATTGCGCTCTGCACTCAGCCGCTCGTTGGGGGTCCACTCCTTGAGTACAAAGGCACCGTTGGAGACGATATTGCCCGGTTTGACCCAATCCTTGCCGAATTTTTCAATGGTGGCCTTGGGGGCTGGGAACGTGGTGTAGTGGGCCAGCGTCTTCAGGAAGAAGGGAACCGGATTTTTCAGGGTGACCCGCAGGGTGTGGTCATCGAGCGCCTTGATCCCGAGCTCTGACGGGCTCTTCTTGCCCTGTGTCACCTCGCTTGCATTGATCACACCGGTCAACTCGATAAACCAGGCGTAGTTGGAGGCAGTCTTGGGATCGGCCGCCCGTTGCCAGCCGTAGACATAATCGGCGGCGGTGACCGGTTCACCGTTTGACCACTTGGCCTCGGGCCTCAGTTTGAAGGTGTAGACGGTACCTGTCTTGTCGACGTCGTAGCTGACGGCACCTGCTGGCTTGATCTTGCCGGTACTATCCAGCTCATAGAGCCCTTCAAACAGATCGTTGACGATGGCACTACCAGCGGTCTCTTCCACCAGTTGGGGGTCGATGGTGGTGGGCTCGGTGCCGATATTGGTCACGTAGATTTGTTGGGCATCCGGCAGCAGCTTGGTACCGGCAGGCACCTGGGCAGCCCAGGCGGGAAGGGCAAACAGTCCGGCTACCATGCCGGCAATGAGAGTCTTGTTCATTGATAATCCTTGAGTTTTATTTGCTTCCAAAGCGAAATCAGTGTGCTGGATTGGCGATCGGATCTCAAGAGGCAATGGCTGAAGGATGAGCAGGCCCATCAGACTCCATTTTTAATGGCTCAAGGCCAGTCAACTCATGGCTTGTCGCAGGTTATTGCCACGAATTAAGGGGCTGAAAGTTATCGATTGAAACCGAATAAAACGCGTCTTTTACCATAACGTTAGGCGAGATAGCCTATTTAATAGGCCGCTTAATTCGCTGCAAAAACAAAAAACAGACGTTACATTAGGTTACAAATCAAGGCCGCCGGTGATCGGCATTTTTTTTGCTGACGCCTGCAAACGTTTTCAATGCCAACGGATGCGATCTAAAGGAACAAAAATGCGAAACATGATCACCATGGGTGAGTTCATCGTCAAAAAGCAGGCGGATTATCCTACCGCGACCGGCGAGCTGACCTCGTTGCTCAGCTCGATCCGCCTTGCTGCCAAGGTGGTGAACCGGGAGATCAACAAGGCGGGACTGGCGGATATCATCGGTTCCATGGGCGCTGAAAACGTACAGGGCGAGGTGCAGCAGAAGCTGGATGTTTATGCCAACGAACGCTTCAAGGCGGCGCTGGAAGCGCGCGGCGAGGTGTGCGGCATGGCTTCGGAAGAGGAAGAGGACTTCGTCGCCTTTGACTCGCCGCTCTCCAAAAACTCCAAGTATGTGGTGCTGATCGACCCGCTCGATGGCTCCTCCAATATCGACGTCAACGTCTCGGTCGGGACCATCTTCTCCATCTACCGCCGTTTGAGCCCGCAGGGGTCGCCGGTGACGCTGGAGGACTTCCTGCAACCGGGCAACCGTCAGGTCGCCGCCGGTTATGTGGTCTACGGCTCCTCCACCATGCTGGTCTACACCACAGGGTTTGGCGTCAACGGCTTTACCTACGACCCCTCCATCGGTTGCTTCTGCCTCTCCCACGAAAACATTCGCATTCCGGAAGAGGGCAAGATCTACTCCATCAACGAGGGTAACTACATCAAGTTCCCGGACGGGGTGAAGAAGTACCTCAAATATTGCCAGGAGCGCGACGAAGCGACCCACAGACCCTACACCTCCCGCTATATCGGCTCCCTGGTTTCCGATTTCCATCGCAACCTGCTCAAGGGCGGCATCTACATCTATCCGTCCGGCACCAACTCGCCGAATGGCAAGTTGCGTCTGCTCTATGAGTGCAACCCGATGGCGTTTCTGGTGGAGCAGGCTGGTGGCAAGGCCTCCGACGGCTTTGGCCGCATCATGGATATCCAGCCCACCGCGCTGCACCAGCGTACCCCTTACTTTGTTGGCTCGACCAAGATGGTGGAGCGCGCCGAAGCCTTTATGCGGGAATTTTCCGCCCATGAGGATCCAGCCAACCTGGGCTGATCGTCAGAGGTGTAGGTTGGTGCTGAGCACAGCGAAGCCCAACATTTACCGGCGCGACTCCCTCTCCCCCCTGGGATAGGGCTGGGTGAGAGGAATAGTTTTCACTGTCCCCTCATCCCCGACCCTTCTCCCACAAGGGGAGAAGGGAGACGCTAGTCACCAGCCAACATAAACAAAACGGGAGCCGATTTGGCTCCCGTTTTAGTTGGCGTTATCTCTCTGGCTCGCCGCTAGCGTTGCAGAGATTTACAGGCTGTTGTTGGCCAGATCAGCCAGCAAACCATCCACCAGTTTCAGGCGCATTGCTCTGTCCTGAGTCGGCACCTGGAAGCGCAGTCGGGTCGGCCCGTCCATCTTGTAGATGCGCGGCTGCTCGGAGAGCAGCTTGACTAGATATGCCGGATTGACCTTGGTCTCTTGCGTGAAGTCGAGATAGCCGCCGCGCTCGCTCATCTCCACCCGGCGAATACCAAGGGCGGTTGCACGCTGGCGGAAGGCGGCCAGCTCCAGCAGGGTTTTGGTTGCTTCCGGCAAGAGGCCAAAGCGGTCGATCAGCTCCACTTTTAGCTCGCGCAGCTCCTGCTCGTCCGCCGCACTGGCGATCCGCTTGTACATGGAGAGGCGCATGTTGACGTCCGGAATATAGTCATCCGGCAGCAGTGCAGGCAGGCGCAGCTCCACCTCGGTGTGCTGGCTCATCAGCTGCTCCAGCGACGGCTCCTTACCATTTTTCAGCGCCTCGACCGCCTGCTCCAGCATCTCCATGTAGAGGGTGAAGCCGACCGATTCGATCTGGCCGCTCTGATCGTCGCCGAGCAGTTCACCTGCGCCACGGATCTCCAGATCGTGGGTCGCCAGCGCAAAACCGGCGCCGAGATCTTCAAGCGAGGCGATCGCCTCCAGCCGCTTGGCCGCATCCTTGGTCATCAGCTTGGGATGGGGGGTGAGCAGGTAGGCATAGGCCTGATGGTGAGAGCGGCCAACCCGACCCCGCAGCTGGTGCAGCTGGGCCAGACCCAGGTGATCCGCCCGATCCATGATGATGGTGTTGGCGCTCGGTACGTCGATACCGGTCTCGATAATGGTGGTGCAAACCAGCAGGTTGAAGCGCTGGTGGTAGAAGTCGGACATGATCCGCTCAAGGTCGCGTTCGCGCATCTGGCCGTGGGCGATGCCGATGCGGGCCTCCGGCACCAATTCGGCAAGATCGGCGGCGCACTTCTCGATGCTTTCCACGTCGTTGTGCAGGTAGTAGACCTGACCGCCACGCTTGAGTTCCCGCAGTACCGCTTCGCGCACCACCGCCGGTTCGTGCTGACGCACGAAGGTCTTGATGGCGAGTCGCTTGGCAGGCGGGGTTGCGATGATGGAGAGATCCCGCATGCCGGACATCGCCATGTTGAGGGTGCGTGGAATGGGGGTGGCGGTGAGGGTGAGGATATCCACATCGGCCCTCAGCGCCTTGATCTTCTCCTTCTGGCGCACCCCGAATCTGTGTTCCTCATCGACGATGAGCAGTCCCAGATCCTTGAAGGTGAGTTCGGAGCCGAGCAGCTTGTGGGTGCCGATGATGATATCCACCTTGCCTTCGGCCAATTCCTTCATCACAGCGCTCTGCTCTTTAGCGGAGCGGAAGCGGCTCAGCACCTCGACCCGCACCGGCCAGTTGGCGAAGCGGTCGCGGAAGTTGTCGTAGTGCTGCTGGGCGAGCAGGGTGGTGGGCACCAGCACGGCAACCTGCTTGCCGCCGTGTACGGCCACAAACGCCGCCCGCATCGCTACTTCGGTCTTGCCGAAACCCACATCGCCACACACCAGTCTGTCCATGCTCTTGGCCTGACACATGTCCCCCAGCACCGCATTGATGGCGTTGAGCTGATCGTCGGTCTCCTCGAACGGAAAGCTGGCGGCAAACTGGCGATAGGCCTCTTTGTCGTGCTTGAAGGCAAAACCGGCGCGAGCGGCGCGATGAGCGTAGACATCCAGCAATTCGGCTGCCACGTCGCGCACCTTCTCTGCCGCCTTGCGCCGCGCCTTGCTCCAGGCTTCACCGCCGAGCTTGTGGCTGGGCGGGTTATCAGAACCGGTGTAGCGGCTGATAAGGTGCAAACTGGTAACCGGTACGAACAGCTTGTCGCCGCCGGCATATTCGAGGGTCAAAAACTCGGTGGGCAGACCACCGGCATCGATGGTTTCGAGCCCCAGATAGCGGCCGACCCCGTGATCCAGATGCACCACCGGCTGGCCCTGAGTCAGCTCGCCCAGGTTTCTGATCACCGCATCGGAGCTCAGGTTCTTGCTCTTCTCTCGCGCCCGTTTGCTGCGCACCTTGCCGCCCAGCAACTCGGTTTCGGTGATCAGGGCCAGTGGATCCTGACCTGTCTCCTGCCACAGGAAGCTACGCTCAAGCGGTGCAACCAGCAGGCCGTGGCGATCCGGGCTCGCCATAAAGGCGTCGAGGGAGGGGAACTCCTTGGGTTGCAGCGAGATACGCGCCAGCAGATCGCCGAGCACCTCCCGTCGCCCTTCGGATTCCACCGCAAACAGGGTGCGCCCGGCAAAGCCTTGCAGGAACTGGTTGAGCGCCAGCAGGGGTTGCTCCTTGCTGTGATCGAGTTGCAGATCCGGCAGGGCCGAGATAGGTAGATCGTGCTGACCGGCATCGCCCGCAGTAGCGGCCTCTTGCAGCCGCACCGCGCCATATTGGCCCAGAGAGGCAAAGAGCTGCTCCACCGGCAGATAGAGCTGGGCCGGTGGCAGTAGTGGGCGGGTGTTGTCCCAGCGTCTGTCTTCATAGCGCTGGCCGATGTCGTTCCAGAAGCGCTGGGCGGCGGGGTAGATGTCCCCCACCGTGAGCAGCAGGGTCTCTTCCGGCAGGTAGTCAAACAGGCTGGCGGTCTGGTTGAAGAAGAGCGGCAGATAATACTCGATGCCGGCGGGCCAGCGTCCCTTGCTCACCTCCTGATAGACGGAACCCTCGGCCCGCGACAGCTCGAATTGCTCGCGGAACTGGCCGCGAAACAGTTCGATGGCCGCCTCGTCGGTAGGGTATTCCCGGGCGGGCAGCAGGCTGACCGTCTTGACCGGTTCGCTGGAGCGCTGGGTTTCGGGATCAAATGGGCGGATGGAGTCGACTTCATCGTCGAAGAAGTCGATGCGATAGGGGCTGCTACTGCCCATGGGGAAGAGATCGAGCAGGGAGCCGCGGGCGGCAAATTCGCCATGTTCCAGCACCTGATCCACCGCCACGTAACCCGCTTCGGCGAGGCGCCCGCGCAGCTGTTGCAGATTGAGGCGCTGACCGGCCTTCACCATCAGGCTGTATTTGTCGAGATAGACCCGGGGAGCGCAGCGCAACATCAGGGTGGAGATGGGGACAATCAGCACCCCCTTGCTCATCTGCGGCAGCTTGTAGAGAGTCTCGAGCCGCTGGGAGATGATGTCCTGATGGGGGGAGAAGGTGTCGTAGGGCAGGGTCTCCCAATCGGGGAACAGCAATACGGGGGCGGACTGATCGGCTAGCTGCTTGTCTGTCAGCAAGTACTGTAACTCCTGCTCCAGGCGCAGGGCGCTCGGGGTATCGGCGGTGATAAGCAGTACCGGCCCCTTGGCTTCACTGGTGAGACGGGCTGCAATCAGCGAGAGGCTGCTGCCAACCAGCTGGCCGAGCGTGATCTTTTGGCCCGCTTTGGCGGGCAAGGCGGGGAGTGTCATTGGCATGGTTCGATTCTTTTAACGTTGACGTTATCTATCGCTGACGTTCGCTTTGGTTAGCGCTGACGTTCTTGGGCGCGCAGCTTGAGCTGCTTCGATTGCACGTGGAGGCTGGCACGAACCAGCAGTTCGCGGTCATCTTCGCGGATCCGCACATAGTCGAGCTGCACATGGGTGCCATGTTCACCGCCGTCGAGCTGTTTGACCTGGCCATAGCAGTAGATCGCTGCCGCCTCTTCCCGCAGGAAGATCTTGAGGCGGACGATCTGGTGCAGGTGCGGTGCATCCCCGTGATCATGATAGGGGTGCAGGTAGGTGAGCTGGCCAGCCCCGAAGCGCAGAGTGTGGAAGCGCTGCTCCGGATGGTCCTGCAGGGAGAGCACATAGCCCATGATCATGTCGATCTTGCGGGACTGCTGATTGACGATCTCGATCAGATCGTGCATCGACTCGTTCTGGTTGCGCAGCAGGCGGGTGGTCACCAGATCGATGGAGGTAATGGCCGAAGAGATCCGAAAGGGCTCCGGCAGCTCAGCGTCCAGCTCCGCCAGCGAGGGGAGGTGGAAGTCGGCCGGCATGGGGATCACATTGACCGGCGTGGCATGAGTGACGCTGAAGAACTGTTCCTGCATGGAGGCTATCCCTTGTTGTCATGGACGGTTTCCCTTTATTATCCGGTATCTTATTTTGTTGGCAACGTACATATCCTTGAAGACCGGACTTTTTCAGCCCCTTTCGCTGGCCATCGGCCTGCGTTATGCAGGCTCGAAGCGCAGCAATCGCTTCGTCTCATTTATCTCCCTGTTCTCTACTTTTGGCATTGCCATCGGGGTCGCCGCCCTGATGGTGGTCATTTCGGTGATGAACGGTTTCGAAGGGCAGCTCAAAGGGCGCATCCTCGGGGTGATCCCCCATGTGGTGGTGACCAACCAGGCTGGCCGTATTGATGCAGACCCGCAAGGCTTGCCGGATCTGGCCAAACTCCCCCATGTGGTCGCCTCGGCCCCCATGCTCGACAGCGAAGGGATGCTGCAAAGCCCCGGCCAGCTGACCGGGGTGAGTGTGCAGGGGATCGACCCTGCGCAGTGGCCCAAGGATGACATCCTCCACAGCCAGATGTTGGGGGGGCGACTCGATACCCTGCAGGCCGGCCACTACCGCATCGTGCTGGGGCAGGGGGTCGCACGCCGCCTCAATGTCTCCATCGGCGATCAGGTTCGTTTGATCCTGACCGAAGGGACCCGCTTCACCCCATTTGGCCGGGTACCGGCCCAGCGCCTCTTTACCGTCTCCGGTATCTTCGGGGTCGGCGCCGATGTGGATAACCAGATTGCGCTGATCGCCCTGGGGGATGCCCAGCGGCTGCTGCGTCTGCCGACAGAAACCGTCGGTGGCATTCGCCTCTGGCTCGATGATCCCTTTGCCGCTGACGAGGTGATCAAGACGCCGCTGCCGGATGGCTTGCTGTGGCAGGATTGGCGCCGCGAGCGGGGCGAGCTGTTCCAGGCGGTCGCCATGGAAAAACGGATGATGGGGCTGATGCTGGTGCTGATCATCGCCGTCGCTACCTTCAACATCCTCTCCGCGCTGGTGATGGTGGTGACGGACAAGGAGGGCGAAGTGGCCATCCTGCGCACCATGGGTATGAGTGAATCGGGGATCGTCAAAATCTTCATGGTACTTGGCGCTTCCAGCGGGGTGATTGGTGCCCTGTTTGGCGGACTGGCGGGCCTTGCGCTCTCTCTGGGTCTCAACCCCCTGCTCAATGCGGTGGGGCTCAACCTCTATATGGCGGCGGGCGGTAGTGGCCTGCCGGTCATCGTCGAACCGGCTCAGGTCATCACCATCTTGCTGGGCGCCGTGCTGCTGAGCTTCAGTGCCACCCTCTATCCGGCGGCCCGCGCTGCGCGGGTGAAACCGGCCGAGGCGCTGCGTTATGAGTAATGCCGTGAATAATGCATCTTCTGTTGTGACTGGTGCCCCCGTAGTTGCGGGTGCCAGCGTTGTTACCGAGGCAAGTGGAGCCCCTGTTATGAATGAAGCCGTATCCCGTGAACCTCTGCTGCGCTGCCAGGCGCTCAATCATGTCTATAAAGAGGGGGAGCTGGAGACTCAGGTGCTCAAGGGGATCGATCTCTGCGTTGCGCCCGGTGAAATGCTGGCGGTAGTGGGGAGCTCCGGCTCCGGCAAGACCACTCTGCTGCATCTGATGGGGGCGCTGGACAACCCCTCCAGCGGCGCCGTGCTGTTCAAGGGGGAGGATATCCACCATTGGGATAGCCGCACACAGGCTCGCTTTCGCAACCGCGAGCTGGGCTTTGTCTACCAGTTCCACCACCTGCTCTCCGAGTTCAGTGCGCTGGAAAATGCGGCCATGCCGCTGCTGATCGCCGGTGAGTCGGTGGCGGTTGCCACCGAAAAGGCAACCAAGATGCTGGGGCGGGTAGGGCTCTCCCATCGCTTGAACCACCGCCCCTCCGAGCTCTCCGGCGGTGAACGTCAGCGGGTGGCGATCGCTCGGGCGCTGGTCAACGAACCGAGTCTGGTGCTGGCGGACGAACCCACCGGCAATCTGGATCACGCCAGTGCCACCGCGGTGTACGAATTGCTGTGTGAACTGAACCGTGAACTGGGCACTGCGTTTGTGGTGGTGACCCACGACCTGAGCTTGGCGGCCAAGCTCCATCGCCGGGTGACCCTGGTGAGCGGCGTGATGGCGGAGGTTGCCTGATGTTCAAACCGCTGCCCCTCTTTCTGGGCCTGCGTTACAGCCGCTCCCGCCGTCGCAACGGGTTTATCGCCTTTATCTCTGCCTCTTCCCTGATCGGTATTGCCCTCGGGGTGATGGCGCTGATCCTGGGCCTCTCCGCCATGAACGGTTTCGAGCGGGAGCTTAAAGATCGGGTGCTCTCGGTCGTGCCGCAAGGTGAGCTGGACGCCGTCGAGCGGCCGCTGCCGGATTGGCCACGTCTGCGCGACTACCTTCTGGCCCAGCCGGGCGTTGAGGCGGCAGCGCCGGTCATTCGCCTCAATGGCCTGCTGGAACATGGCTCTGCCCTCAAGGGGGTGCAACTGCGCGCCGTGCTGCCCGATCTGGAAGCCAATCTGTCGGATGCAGGCAAATACATGACGGGCCGTGGTCTGCGTGAGCTGCAACCGGGTGAACGTGGGGTGATCCTTGGCAAGACCATCGCCGACAAGCTGGGCGTCAAGGTGGGGGATTCGGTCGCCCTGCTGCTGCCGCAAGGGGGCGATCAGGCGGGGATCAAGAATCCTCGGCGCGAAGCCCTGACCGTGGTGGGGCTGCTGGAAATTGGCGGTCAGCTCGACGGCCTACTTGGCTTTATGCATCTGGCCGATGCGCAAGCGATCACCGGCATGGGAAGCGATGTGGAGGGCTTCAGCCTGCGGGTGAGCGATGTGCTCAAGGCGCAATCCATCACCGTAGCCGCCGCGCAGCAGTTCCCTCATCACGTCTATATCCGCAGTTGGATGAACAGCCAGGGCTACCTCTATCAGGACATCCAGATGGTGCGTACCGTCATGTATGTGGTGATGCTGATGGTGGTGGCCGTCGCCTGCTTCAATATCGTCTCCACCCTGGTGATGGCGGTGAACGAGAAGCGCAGCGAAATCGCCATCCTCAAGACCATGGGGGCGAGCCCCGGCCAGATCCGGCTTACCTTCGTCATTCAGGGGATGGTCAACGGTGTAGCCGGTGCGCTGCTTGGCGCCCTGCTGGGCGGGCTGCTTTCGAGCAAGCTGACCCAGATCCTTAGCGTTGTCGAAAAGCTCATCGGTCACCGCTTCCTCAATCCGGATATCTACTTTATCGACTTCTTGCCGACCGAGTTGCATATGCAGGATCTGCTCATCGTGACGGGCGCCGCCATCCTGATGAGCCTGGTGGCGACCCTCTATCCCGCCTGGCGGGCGAGCGGTCTGGTACCCTCCCGCGAGCTGGGTCACTGATGCGCTGCATCTAATGCGCCATAAATAACGAAGGGCCCGTCGGTGAAAACCGGCGGGCCCTTCTGTTTTCAGGTCGCGTGGACTGGCTTAGTGAGCGTTAAGCTCATCGAGCGGCAGAGAGAAGCTGGCCACAAAGGTGTCGATAAAGTAGCGCATCTCCTCGCTCATCCGGGCTGCCAGCATGGCTTCAAGGCGCTTGCGAGCCGGTTCGAACTCCCGGTTGCCCGCGTTGATCTCCTCCAGACACTTGGTATAGGCGCAGAGGGTGTCGGCATCCTTGACCAGTCTGGCCAGCTCGTCATCCTGGGCTGCCGAATCGAGCAGGGGGCGAAAGTCATCGATCAGTTCTGGCGGCAGCATGCCAAGGAGGCGCTGCTCGGCGGCCAGCTCTATCTTCTTGTACTCGCGGGCGATCTCGGGGTTGAAGTATTTGACCGGGGTAGGCAGATCGCCGGTCAGCACTTCACTGCTGTCGTGATAGAGGGCCATCACCGCGGCGCGGTCGGCATTCACGCTGCCGCCAAACAGTCGATTTTTGATGATGCCGAGGGCATGGGCCACCATGGCCACTTGCAGGCTGTGCTCGGCGATGTTTTCCGGCTGGATGTTGCGCATCAGGGGCCAGCGGTAGATGAGTTTCATGCGGGCGAGATTGGCGAAAAAATGGCTGGGTAACATGATGGCCTCAACAAAAGAGAATAGAAAAGGGCAGACCCTAGTCTGCCCTTTTTTTCGTTGCAGGGCAGCGTCTGCCCGCGTATTTCCCGCAGTTAGCGGATATAGCGGCCCGATTCCGCCTCCTGGTTGGTCACAATCATCTGGCCGATAGGCGCCAGACTGATGAGTGCCAGCTTGAGGTGCTGGATACCGAACGGGATACCGATAATGGTCACGAAGCAGGCCAGCGCGGAAGCGATGTGGCCGATGGCGAGCCAGACACCGATCAGCACGAACCAGAGGATGTTGCCAATCAGTCCCAATGTGCCGGTGCCGATATCGCTCTGGCCAGTCATGGTCTTGCGATTGACGGCCTGCTTGCCAAACGGGAAGAAGGTAAAGGTGCCGATCACGAAGCAGGCACGTCCCCAGGGGATGCCGACCAGCGAGATAAAGCAGACAAGACCGGCCAGCCACCAGGCCAGGCCCATAAAGACACCTCCCAGTACAAACCAGAGCAGATTGAACAAGAAGCGGAAAAAGGCCATGTGAGTGACTCCAGATCATCAATTTGGTTGCCACCATAACGAGGGAGGGGTAGGGACGCAATGGTTGATTGGCCCAATCGCCATTTGGCTGGTCAAATTGAGTCGTCGCCCGCAACGGTGAGCTGTTTTTCGGCGAAAGATGGGCAATAAAGCGGCGTTCGGATGAAAAAAGGTGAGCAAACGCAAAATTATTGCCATCGGATAGTTGAAGTCGGGCACCTCTCTCCCCATATAAAGGGCAGTTTTGCACGAATTGTGCTTGCACGCCGCTCAATGTGGGGGATGTGTAGCTCGACTCGACCAAAGTGCGCCGCTATAATGCCGCGTCATATTTTCTCATCACAAAGACATATCGTTGTCTTTATAAACAGGAAGACTCCGGGCTTTGCCCAGGGGCAATAAAGGGTCAGCACACAGTGCTGAGTTGAACGAGGTAGAAGAATGCAAGTTTCTGTAGAGACAACCCAGGGTCTGGAACGCCGTCTTACCATCACTGTACCGGCCGCTACCGTAGACGCCGCTGTGCGTAAAGAATTGAATGGCCTGGCCAAAACTCGTCGCATCGACGGTTTCCGTCCTGGCAAGGCTCCGGTTGCCATCATCAAGAAGATGTTCGGCGCCATGGCTCACGCCCGCGTTGCTGATGAAATGATGCAGAGCAACTTCATCAAAGCCATCATCGAAAACAAACTGAGCCCGGCCGGTGCCCCGACCATGGATCCGAAAGAGATCAAAGAAGGTCAGGATTTCGAATTCACCGCCACTTTCGAAGTGTATCCGGAGTTCGAAGTTGCAGGTCTTGAGACCATCAAGGTCGAGAAGCCGGTTGCGACTGTGAAGGATGAAGATCTGGCCAACATGATCGACACCCTGCGCAAGCAGCACGCTACCTGGGCTGATGCCGATGTTGCCGCTGCCAATGGCATGCGTGTGACCATGGACTTCGTCGGTTCCATCGACGGTGAAGAGTTCGACGGCGGCAAAGCTGAAGGCTTCAACCTGGTGCTGGGCGCTGGCCGTATGATCCCGGGCTTCGAAGACGCCATCCTGGGCAAGAAAGCGGGCGACGAGTTCACCATCGAAGTGACCTTCCCGGCTGATTACCACGCTGAAAACCTGAAAGGCAAAGAGGCCAAGTTCGCTTCCAAGCTGATCAAGGTTGAAGAGCAGATCCTGCCTGAACTGACCGAAGAGTTCGTGAAGCGTTTCGGTATCGAAAGCGGTTCTGTTGAAGAGCTGAAAGCCGAAGTGCGCAAGAACATGGAGCGCGAACTGGCTCAAGCCCTGAAAAACAGCGTGAAAGAGCAGGTTCTGAACGGTCTGGTTGAAGCCAACCAAATCGACCTGCCGAAAGCTGCGGTTGCTCAAGAGATCGACGCACTGCGTCAGCAGGCTCTGCAGCGCTTCGGTGGCTTCCAGGGCGGCAACGCTCCCGAGCTGCCGGCTGAACTGTTCCAGGCTCAAGCCGAGCGTCGTGTACGCGTAGGCCTGCTGCTGGGTGACGTGATCCGCACCAATGAGATCAAGGCTGACGATGCCCGTGTAAACAGCATCATCGAGTCCATGGCGACTGCCTACGAAGATCCGAAGGAAGTGATCGAGTACTACCAGAAGAACGAACAGATGCTGAACGGCGTTCGTAACCTGGCAGTAGAAGATCAAGCCATCGACCTGATCCTGTCCAAAGCGCAAGTGACCGAAAAAGAAGTTGCCTTTGACGAAGTGATCAACAAGTCTGGCGCCGCTGCCTAAGAACATTTGACTTAAGGTCAAGACTGTTAAGTATAATGGCTCGTGTGATCTCCACTCGGGCCATTTTATTTTAGGGACAATGCCTTATGTACAAGAACTATAACGATATGACCGATTCTCCCAGCAATGCGCTGGTCCCCATCGTGGTCGAACAGACTGCCAAGGGTGAACGTTCCTACGATATTTACTCCCGTCTGCTGAAAGAGCGGGTGATCTTCCTGACTGGTCAGGTTGAAGATCACATGGCCAATCTGGTGGTTGCCCAACTGCTGTTCCTCGAGTCCGAGAATCCGGACAAGGACATCTATATTTACATCAACTCGCCGGGTGGTTCGGTGACTGCGGGCATGTCCATCTACGACACCATGCAGTTCATCAAGCCGGATGTCAGCACCGTCTGCATGGGGCAGGCCTGCTCCATGGGGGCCTTCCTGCTGGCTGGCGGTGCCAAGGGCAAGCGTTTTTGCCTGCCTAACGCCCGCGTGATGATCCACCAGCCGCTGGGTGGCTTCCAGGGTCAGGCATCTGATATCCAGATCCACGCCCAGGAGATCCTGAAGATCAAAAATACCCTGAACGAGCGCTTGGCGTTCCACACCGGTCAGGACATGGCTACCATCGAGCGTGACACCGATCGTGACAACTTCATGTCCGCCGAGCAGGCCGTGGCCTATGGTCTGGTAGACGGTGTCCTGAGCCAGCGTAGCTGAGCAGGGTGTCCCGGTCTGTTGTAAACTCAACAGGCCGATCCATCCTCTATTGATAAAACGAGGTTGCTGAATGACAGAAAAACGCAAGGGTGAGGGTGATAAGCTGCTCTACTGCTCTTTTTGCGGCAAAAGCCAGCATGAAGTGCGCAAGCTGATCGCTGGCCCTTCCGTCTACATATGTGATGAGTGCGTAGAGCTGTGCAACGACATCATCCGCGAAGAGATCCGCGAGATCTCGCCCAAGCGCGATGGTAACGAGCTGCCGACCCCTCATCAGATCCGCGCTCATCTCGATGACTATGTGATCGGGCAGGAGTACGCCAAGAAGGTGTTGGCCGTTGCCGTCTACAACCACTACAAGCGTCTGCGCAACAGCGGCGAAAACAGTGGTGTTGAGCTCGGCAAATCCAACATCCTGTTGATTGGCCCGACCGGTAGCGGTAAAACCCTGCTGGCCGAGACTCTGGCTCGTCTGCTGGATGTGCCATTCACCATGGCCGACGCCACCACCCTGACCGAAGCCGGTTATGTGGGCGAGGACGTGGAGAACATCATCCAGAAGCTGCTGCAAAAGTGCGACTACGACGTAGAGAAGGCCCAGCGTGGCATCGTCTATATCGACGAGATCGACAAGATCTCCCGCAAGTCGGACAACCCCTCCATCACCCGCGATGTCTCCGGGGAAGGGGTACAGCAGGCACTGCTCAAGCTGATCGAAGGGACCATCGCTTCCGTGCCGCCGCAAGGTGGTCGCAAGCATCCGCAGCAGGAGTTCTTGCAGGTTGATACCTCCAAGATCCTCTTCATCTGTGGCGGTGCCTTTGCCGGTCTGGACAAGGTGATCGAGCAGCGTTCCGTGAAGGGAACCGGTATCGGTTTTGGCGCCGAGGTGAAATCCAAGGATGCCAAGGCCACCCTGAGCGAGACCTTCGCCAAGGTAGAGCCGGAAGATCTGATCAAGTATGGTCTCATCCCCGAGTTCATCGGCCGTCTGCCGGTGGTGGCGACCCTGACCGAACTGGACGAGTCTGCCCTTATCCAGATCCTGAAAGAGCCGAAAAACGCGCTGACCAAACAGTACGCGGCGTTGTTCGATCTGGAAGGGGTCGAGCTGGAGTTCCGTGACGACGCACTCAACGCCATTGCCCGCAAGGCGATGGAGCGTAAAACCGGTGCTCGTGGTCTGCGTTCCATCGTGGAAGCCGTGCTGCTGGATACCATGTATGACCTGCCTTCTCTGGAAGGGGTCAGCAAGGTGGTGATCGACGAGACCGTGATCAAAGGGGACTCCGCGCCCTTGATGATTTACGAAAATCCCGAAACCCAGGCTGCTGCATCAGAGTAAATGTCTGATTTTTAATCAAATGGAAGGGGCTTTTTGCCCCTTTCATGCTTTTTACGGTTTCGGCGATTGAATCTCATCTCTGCGCCCCCATATACTCAGCCAAGCGCTTTGCCAACGGTATAACAAGCCGAGAGGACATATATGAACCTAGAGCGTTCAGAACGCATCGAGATTCCCGTCCTGCCTCTTCGTGACGTGGTGGTTTATCCCCACATGGTCATTCCACTCTTTGTGGGGCGGGAAAAATCCATTCGCTGTCTGGAAGCGGCCATGGAGCAGGACAAGAAAGTTCTGCTTGTGGCCCAGAAGGATGCGTCAACCGATGAGCCGACTGTGGAGGAGATCTTCACCGTCGGGACAGTGGCCAATATTCTGCAGATGCTCAAACTGCCGGACGGCACCGTCAAGGTGCTGGTAGAGGGGGGCCAGCGTGCCCGCCTGGAGCGGATGATCGACGACAAAGATTTCTTTGTCTGCGAGGCTCAGTACATCCCCTCCCAAGCCATTGAGGAGAAGGATCAGGAAGTACTGGTTCGCTCCGCCATCGGCCAGTTTGAAGGCTATATCAAGCTCAACAAGAAGATCCCGCCCGAGGTACTGACCTCGATCTCGGCGATCGACGATGCTGCGCGTCTGGCTGACACCATGGCGGCCCACATGCCGCTCAAGCTGGAAGACAAGCAGAAGGTGCTGGAGATCGTCTCGGTCTCCGAGCGCATCGAATTCCTGATGGCGATGATGGAGTCGGAAATTGACCTGCTGCAGGTTGAGAAGCGCATCCGTACTCGCGTCAAGAAGCAGATGGAAAAGAGCCAGCGCGAGTATTACCTCAACGAGCAGATGAAGGCCATCCAGAAAGAGCTGGGTGAGCTGGAAGATAGCCCGGATGAGTTTGAAGCCCTCAATCGCAAGATTGAAGAGGCTGGCATGCCGGAAGATGCCCGTGAAAAGGCCCAGGCCGAGCTTGCCAAGCTGAAGATGATGTCTCCCATGTCCGCCGAGGCTACCGTGGTTCGCAGCTATGTGGACTGGATGGTACAGGTGCCGTGGAAGGCGCGCTCCAAGGTCAAGAAAGACCTTGGCAAGGCGCAAGAGGTGCTGGATGCCGATCACTATGGCCTCGAGAAGGTCAAGGATCGCATCCTCGAATATCTGGCGGTACAGGCACGGGTGAACAAGCTCAAGGGCCCTATCCTCTGTCTGGTTGGGCCTCCCGGTGTAGGCAAGACCTCGCTGGGCCAATCCATCGCCAAGGCGACCGGCCGCAAATATGTGCGGATGGCCCTCGGTGGGGTGCGTGACGAAGCGGAGATCCGCGGTCACCGCCGTACCTATATTGGTTCCATGCCCGGCAAGCTCATCCAGAAGATGGCGAAAGTCGGCGTGAAGAACCCGCTGTTCCTGCTCGACGAGATCGACAAGATGAGCTCGGACATGCGTGGCGATCCCGCATCCGCCTTGCTGGAAGTGCTGGATCCGGAACAGAACAACAGCTTCAACGATCACTATCTGGAAGTGGACTATGACCTGTCGGACGTGATGTTCGTGGCTACCTCCAACTCCATGAACATCCCGGGCCCCTTGCTGGACCGGATGGAAGTGATCCGCCTCTCCGGTTACACCGAAGATGAGAAGCTCAACATTGCCAAGCAGCATCTGGTTGCCAAGCAGATCCAGCGCAACGGCCTGAAAGAGTCCGAGATCACCATCGAAGATTCTGCTCTGGTCGGAGTGATCCGCTACTACACCCGCGAGGCGGGGGTGCGGAGTCTGGAGCGCGAGATCTCCAAGATTTGTCGCAAGGCGGTCAAGCGTATCCTGCTGGACAAGAGCATCAAGCACGTTCAGGTCAATCAGGAGAACCTCAAGGAGTTCCTCGGGGTGCAGCGTTTCGATTACGGCAAGGCCACCGACCAGAACCAGGTGGGTCAGGTGTGTGGTCTGGCGTGGACCGAAGTGGGGGGCGATCTGCTCACCATCGAGACCACCAACATGCCGGGCAAGGGCAAGCTCACTTATACCGGTTCTCTCGGTGACGTGATGCAGGAGTCCATCCAGGCGGCTATGACGGTCGTACGGGCCCGTGCCGAGAAGCTGCGCATCAACGCTGACTTCTACGAGAAGCGCGATATCCACGTGCACGTACCGGAAGGGGCAACCCCGAAAGATGGTCCGAGCGCCGGTATCGCCATGTGTACCGCCCTGGTCTCCAGCTTGACCGGTAATCCGGTTCGTGCTGATGTGGCGATGACAGGGGAGATCACCTTGCGCGGCGAAGTGCTGCCCATCGGTGGTCTCAAGGAGAAGTTGCTGGCAGCCCACCGTGGCGGCATCAAGCGAGTGCTTATTCCGAAAGAGAACGAGCGTGACCTTGAGGAGATCCCGGCAAACGTCAAACAAGACCTTGAAATTTATCCGGTTCGCTGGATTGACGAGGTGCTGGAATTGGCGTTGCAGGACAATCCACAGGGGTTTGAGCGCGTTTCTGTCGTGTAAATGTTGATGCGCCGCAAATTTGGCGCATTCGGCGGGTGGTTAAGGCTTGCATGCGCCCGATAACGGAAGTAGCCTTGACCACCGATCGGGTACTCGTGATGAGTCGCAATGCGTTGTGTGGCGCGGGTTTGCGCCAGATTGTCACTTGCAACTGATCAGGAGGCTTGCTATAAAACCTCCACTTGTTGTGGCCAGGGAAATCAGCGCCGCAGCGGTGTTTGATAAAAGGGGAATATAAGAGTGAATAAATCTCAACTGATTGACAAGATTGCAGACGGTGCCGATATCTCCAAAGCTGCCGCTGGCCGTGCGTTGGATGCCTTCATTGATGCTGTTGGTGAAGCGCTGAAAGAGGGTGACCAGGTTGCTCTGGTTGGTTTCGGTACTTTCGCTGTACGCGAGCGTGCTGCCCGTTCAGGCCGTAACCCGCAGACTGGCGCGACCATCGAAATCGCTGCTGGTAAAGTTCCTGCCTTCAAAGCCGGTAAGGCCCTGAAAGACGCTGTTAACTAAGTCGGTCGCTGATATCCGTCGGCTACCGTCCTTGGTCGCAGACCAGACAAGTTAGAGAGTCTTCTCTCATACTGATTGACCAAGGCGCATCGCAATCGGTGCGCCTTTTTATTGTTTACGCCCATCGAGTTCGGGAGCATAAGTACAAACATGATGTTGGATAAACTACGCGAAGGGGCGCAGGGCAAGGTAGCCAAGGTTATCTTGGGCCTGATCATCCTCTCCTTTGCCTTGGCTGGTGTAGGTAGTTACCTGAACGGCCCGGCCCGTACCGCCCCCGCCACCGTCAATGGCACCGAGATCAGTGCTGCGGCACTGGAAAATGCCTACCGTAACGAGCGCGCCCGCATGGAATCCCAGATGGGAGAGGCATTCAGCCAGCTGGCCGCGAACCCCGATTACATGAAACAGTTCCGCCGTGGCGTACTGGATCGCCTGATCGATCAGGCGCTGCTGGACAGCAAGGCCCGTGAACTGGGTCTGCGTATCAGTGACGAACAGATCAAGCAAGCCATCGTGGCCATGCCGGAGTTTGCCGAGAACGGCAAGTTCAACAATGACCGCTATCTGCAGCTGATCCGTCGTGCCGGCATGACTCCCGAAATGTTCCGTGACTCCCTGCGTCAGGACATGGTGCGTCAACAGTTGATGAGCGCCCTGCTGGGCACCGAGTTCTCCCTCAAGGGTGAAGCGGAGCAGCTCGACAAGCTCTACAACCAGACTCGCGATCTGCGTCTGGTGCGTCTGGCTGCCGCCAACTACATGGCTGACGTTCAGGTCTCCGACAACGAGCTCGAGCAGTACTACAAGACCAATGGCGCCCGTTTCATGAACGACGAGCAGGTCAAGGTCGACTATCTGCTGCTGGACGCCGCCAACCTCGCCAAGGATATCAAGGTCACCGAGCAGGATGCCCAGGATTACTACGATCAGCACCAGGATCTGTTCCAGCGTGCCGAGCGTCGCCACGTGGCTCACATTCTGATCCCGTTTGGCAAGGATGAGAAAGCTGCCGAGCAGAAAGCAGAAGCCGTTTTGGCCAAAGCCAAGGCGGGCGATGATTTCGCTGCGCTGGCCAAGGCTGACTCTTCTGATACCTTCTCTGCCAAAAAAGGCGGTGAGCTGGACTGGTTCGAGAAAGGGGTGATGGATCCGGCCTTCGAGAAAGCCGCGTTCGCCCTGAACAATGCTGGCGATCTCTCCGGCGTGGTGAAGAGTCCGTTCGGTTTCCACATCATCAAGCTGCTGGGGGTTGAAGCAGCCAAGACCAAGCCGTTTGCCGATGTGAAAGAAGAGACCATCACTCGTCTGCAAGCTGACAAGGCCAAGGAGAAATTCTTCGCCGAGCAGCAGAAGATGGCTGACAACAGCTTCGAAAACCCGGACTCGCTGGATCTGACCGCTGATGCCATGGGGATGAAGGTTCAATCTTCCGATTTCTTCACCCAGGCGACTGCTCCGGCTCCGCTGAACGATCCCAAGGTGCTCTCCGTGGCGTTCTCCGAACAGCTGCGCGATGACAACACCAACTCCGACGTGATCGAACTGGCTGATGGCAAGGCGCTGGTGCTGCACATCACGGGTCACAAGCCCAAAGCGGTCAAGCCGCTGGCCGAGGTGAAAGAGCAGGTGATTGCCGCCATCAAGCATGACAAGGCCAGTGAAGTGGCCCGTGGCAAGGCCCAGGGCCTGCTGGACAAGCTGAAAGTCGGTGAGAGTATCACCGCCGATCTGACTGCACTCGGTCTGAAAGTGGAGACCCACAAAGGGGTTGCCCGCTTCGATCGCGAGCTGGATCAGAACCTGATTGCCCAGGCGTTCACGCTGCCCCATCCGATCGACGGCAAACCGAGCGTGGCTCTGGTTGCCGAGACCAATGGTGACCGCGTTGTAGTTGCGCTGGACAAGGTCAACGTCCCTGCCGCCGCATCTGGTATGGCTGCCATGCTGCAAGCTCAGCTGGGTCAGGGCAAAGCCCAGGTGGATTACAAGTCTCTGATCGACGAGCTGCGCAAAGCGGCCAAGATCGAGTACTTCACCAGTGTGGAAGCGACCGTCGAGTAATCGGCACTGCGCAAGCCATTGAAAACGGCTCCTTGATGGAGCCGTTTTTTTATCTGTGGGCAAAAGAGGGGGATACTCAAGCTCTGCTATCTGCTATCTGCTATCTGCTATCTGCTATCTGCTATCTGCTATCTGCTATCTGCTATCTGCTATCTGCTATCTGCTATCTGCTCTGTGGCGTGTAGTCACACCACTGCTATACGCCATCTCAGTCGTCTAAATACGGGATATAAAAAAACCGGCACCTGAGTGCCGGTTTTGCATTGCGCACATGCGCAGGAGTGGGGTTATACCACGCCCTGGGTGCGCAGGTAATCCTCGTAGGTGCCGCCGAAGTCGCGGATACCATCTTCGCTCAGCTCCAGAATGCGGGTCGCCAGCGAGGAGACGAATTCGCGGTCGTGGGAGACGAAGATCAGGGTGCCCTTGTACATCTCGAGTGCCAGGTTCAAGGATTCGATAGATTCCATGTCAAGGTGGTTGGTCGGCTCATCCATGATCAGGATGTTGGGGCGCTGCATCATCAGCTTGCCGAACAGCATGCGGCCCTGTTCACCACCGGAGAGCACCTTGACCGGCTTCTTGATGTCGTCCTGTGAGAACAGCAGACGGCCCAGTACGGAGCGCACAGCCTGCTCGTCTTCGTTCTCCTGTTTCCACTGGGCCATCCAGTCGAACACGTTGAGGTCGGTATCGAAATCTTCGGCGTGATCCTGAGCGTAGTAACCGATCTGGGCGTTTTCGGACCACTTGATGGTACCGGTATCCGGTGCCAGATCCCCGACCAGCGTCTTGATCAGGGTCGATTTACCGATACCGTTGGTACCCAGAATGGCGACCTTCTCACCCACTTCCAGCATCATGTTGAGGCCCTTGAACAGGGGCGCCTCGCCATAACCTTTGGACAGGCCTTCGATCTCCAGAATGTTGCGGTAGAGCTTCTTCTCCTGCTCGAAGCGGATGAAGGGGTTCTGACGGCTGGAGACCTTCACTTCCTCAATCTTGATCTTGTCGATCTGCTTGAGGCGGGAGGTCGCCTGGCTGGACTTGGAGGCGTTGGCACTGAAACGGGAGACGAAGGATTGCAGATCGGCGATCTGGGCCTTCTTCTTGGCGTTGTCGGCCAGCAGACGCTCGCGCGCCTGAGTGGCGGCCAGCATGTAGTCATCGTAGTTGCCCGGGTAGACGCGCAGCTCGCCGTAGTCCAGATCTGCCATGTGGGTACAGACGGAGTTCAGGAAGTGACGGTCGTGAGAGATGATGATCATGGTGCTTTCACGTTCGTTGAGCACCTGCTCCAGCCAGCGAATGGTGTTGATATCCAGGTTGTTGGTCGGTTCGTCCAGCAGCAGGATGTCAGGGTTGGAGAAGAGGGCCTGTGCCAGCAGCACACGCAGTTTCCAGCCAGGGGCCACTTCGCTCATCGGGCCGTTGTGCTGCTCGATGGGAATACCGGCACCCAGCAGCAGTTCGCCTGCGCGAGATTCGGCGGTATAGCCGTCATACTCGGCGACCAGACCTTCCAGCTCGGCGGCCTTCATGTAGTCGTCGTCGGTGGCTTCGAGGTTGGCGTAGATGGCATCGCGCTCGGCGATGGCCGCCCACAGCTCGGTGTGACCCATCATGACCACGTCCAGTACGCGCATATCTTCGTAGGCGAACTGATCCTGACGCAGCTTACCGATGCGCTCGTTGACGTCCAGGCTCACATTACCGCCAGTGGGCTCCAGATCACCGCCGAGGATCTTCATAAAGGTGGACTTGCCACAGCCGTTGGCGCCGATAAGGCCATAGCGGTTGCCGCCGCCAAACTTGACGTTGATGTTCTCAAACAGCGGCTTGGCGCCGAACTGCATGGTGATGTTGTTGCTACTTAACAAGGTATGTGTCCCGATTGGTCTGTCAAATGGCACGCATTATGGCACAGATCCCCCGAAAGTTTTAGCGAGAAGTGTGATCTTGATCGGGGCAAGCGGGGCGTGCAGCCGATTGATGGGCAATAAAAAAAGCCGGCATGAAGCCGGCTTGGAAGGATGAACTTGATCTGTTAGTGGGAGGTGGCGCCAGAGGCTCCCAGCCCGGTTTGGGAGCGAACGAACTGCGGCAAGAACTTGGCATGTTCGTCGGCGGCGTTCTGGGAGCTGTCGGTGATGGAGAAGAACCAGATCCCGACGAAGGCCAACCCCATGGAGAAGAGGGCAGGGTATTCGTAGGGGAAGATGGCCTGGGCATGGCCCAGCACTTTCACCCACACGGTTGGGCCCAGGATCATCAGGGTTACGGCGCTCACCAGTCCCAGCCAGCCACCGTAGACTGCGCCACGGGTGGTCAGGCGTGACCAGAACATGGAGAGGAACAGTACCGGGAAGTTGCAGCTGGCGGCGATGGAGAAGGCCAGACCGACCATGAAGGCGATGTTTTGCTTCTCGAACAGGATCCCCAGACCAATGGCAACCACACCCAGCACCAGAGTCGTCATCTTGGAGACACGCAGTTCATCGGTCTCGTTAGCCTTGCCCTTCTTCAACACGCTGGCATAGAGGTCATGGGAGACCGCAGAGGCTCCCGCCAGGGTCAATCCGGCAACTACCGCCAGAATGGTGGCAAATGCCACGGCGGAGATGAAGCCGAGGAACAGGCTGCCACCAACCGCATTGGCCAGGTGGACGGCTGCCATGTTGGTGCCGCCCAGCAGGGCGCCGGTGGCGTCCTTGAAGGCCGGGTTGGTGCTGACCAGCAAGATGGCGCCAAAGCCAATGATGAAGGTGAGGATGTAGAAGTAACCGATAAAGCCGGTGGCGTAGAACACCGATTTACGCGCCTCTTTGGCGTCACTCACGGTGAAGAAACGCATCAGGATATGGGGGAGACCGGCGGTACCGAACATCAATGCCAGACCGAGCGAGATGGCGGAGATGGGGTCAGCAACCAGGCCACCCGGACTCATGATGGCGATCCCTTTCTCGTGCACCTTGACCGCTTCGCTAAACAGGGCACCGATATCGAAGTTGACCGATTTCATGACCATGATGGCCATGAAGCTGGCACCGGAGAGTAGCATCACTGCCTTGATGATCTGCACCCAGGTAGTGGCCAGCATGCCGCCAAACAGCACGTAGAGCACCATCAGGATACCGACCAGCACCACGGCCACATGGTATTGCAGGCCAAACAGCAGCTCGATCAGTTTGCCGGCACCGACCATCTGGGCGATCAGGTAGAGGGCGACCACCACCAGCGAACCGCAGGCGGAGAGGGTGCGGACTTCAGTCTGCTTGAGACGATAAGAGGCGACATCGGCGAAGGTGTATTTGCCGAGGTTGCGCAGCCGCTCGGCGATCAGGAACAGAATGATGGGCCAGCCCACCAGAAAGCCGATGGAGTAGATGAGGCCGTCATAACCGGAGGTGTAGACCAGCGCGGAGATCCCGAGGAAGGAGGCGGCGGACATATAGTCACCGGCGATTGCCAGACCGTTCTGGAAGCCGGTGATACGGCCACCGGCCGCATAGTAGTCGGAAGCCGAGCGGTTGCGCTTGGAGGCCCAGTAGGTGATGAACAAGGTGGCGGCTACAAAGACCACGAACATCACGATGGCCGATACATTGAGGGGTTGGCGTTGTACTTCGCCGGTCAGCGCATCCGCTGCCAGCAGGGGGGAGGAGGCCAGTGAGGCCAACAGCAGCCACTTGCCTTTCATGCTTTTTGCGCTCATGACTGCACTCCCTTGAGGATCTTCTGATTCAGCTCGTCAAACTCGCCGTTGGCCCGAAACACATAGATGCCGGTCAACACGAAGGAGGAGAGGATTAGTCCCACCCCGACCGGAATGCCACGGGTGACGGTGGTGCTGTCGCTGAGCGGGGTGCCGAGCCAACCGGGGGCAAAGGCGATGAGCAAAATAAACGCCAGGTAGAGTCCCAGCATCAGAGCCGAGAGGGCCCAGGCAAAACGCTGGCGCTTGGCGACCAGCTCCTGGAAGTTGGGATCTTGCTGGATCCTCAGATAGCTTTGCTGTTCCATTGCAGTTCTCCATGACATGAGTGTCAGCGGTGGATGGGGTAACCCCGACGAGCAGGGGATCTGCTCATGTAAGCAAAATGTGAATTAAATGTTATTTGTCGACAATTAGACTTTGGGATAAGCCAGCGGCGAGCCGCAGGTCAGGCGCAGATAGATGAGCGCAGCCGTGGTGGCATCGGCAAGGGCGTCGTGGGCGGACAGGGAGGGGAGGGCCAAGTGACGGCAGATGGCATTCAAGTGGAGGTCAATGGCCGCATCGGGATAGCGGCGATAGAGGTGGTCGTGATAGAGCTGGCTGACCTCGATCCCTCGCTGTGGTAGGGTCAATCCCCACAATTTCTGGCAGGCGAGATTGAGAATGCGCAGGTCGTAGGCGATGTGATAGCCCACCAGTTCGCGTGGGCCGATAAAGTTGAGCAGCAGGCGCAGCGCGGCTTCCAGCTCCATTCCCTGTTGCAGATCCTGATGGCGCAGACCGTGGATCACCACAGAGTGGCTGGTCAGGCTGGCCGGTGGCTGTACCTTGATGGCGAGGGCCTCGCCGGTCAGCAGCCGGTTACCCTGAATGCGCACCGCCCCGATGGAGACGATCTCGGCTTGCTCGGGATCGAGACTGGTGGTCTCGAAATCGAGGGCGATCCGTTCATCTTCCGGTGGGGTGGCAAAGAGCTGCGCGAACTCGCCAGTTCGGAACGCACGGCCATACCAGTAGCGTCGAACGCGGCTCAACATGGCTATTGTCTCAGACGAAAGTGCAAGGTGAGCCACTGCTGGAACTTCTTAACCTGATGCAGCGCCTGACGCAACAGATCCCGCTCGCTGTGGCTGAGCTCGCTTGTCTGCACCCGACTATTGCCCCCCTTGAGCTGGCTGCGCAGCCTCAGCCGGATAAAGAGCCGGAACGCCTCTGCCAGATTGCTGCCATAGTCGGCACTGAGCCGATCGGCGGCCACCAGTGCGTCGATACGCCCCAGGGTTGAAGTCTCCAGAATGCCTGCCTCAAGGGCCAACATGCGGATACCGTGCACCAGCGGGAACAGGCCGCCCCGCTTCAGATCCAGCCCTTCCGGTGGCTGCTCCAGCCGGCCAAACAGGGTGAGCGGCGCGTGAAAGGCCACTGCCGGTCGCACCATCTCCGCCAGCAGATCCCGTCTGTCCATCAACTGCTCGCGCAGCGCTCTGGCAACTGGCAAATGCAGTTGGCGATCCCCCGCGATGGGGTGAGCATCGGCCAGGGTGGCGAGCCAGAGCAGCTCATCCTCTTTTGCCGTGGTGCAGGCGCAGGCAATGGCGCTTTGCCACTCGCTGCCTGTTTTCACCCAGGCCGGATTGTTCACCATCACCTGCCCGGGGCAGAGGGGGTAGCCGAGGCGCTCCAGCAGGGCGCTGAATTCGGCCAGATCGGCTGCCTGGGTGGGCCATGCCAGCCCTTCTGGCAGGATCAGGGCGTTGTCCTGATCGGTTTTGAGGATCTGCTCGCCGCGCCCCTCCGAACCCAGCATCAACAAGCAGACGTTATCCTGCACCTCGGGGGGGATCACCAGCGCAAAGGCTTTGGCGATCAGTTGTTCGTTGATGGTGGCGATGAGCTTCATCAAAAAGGCGGTGTGGATCCCCTGTGCAAACAGCGAGCGGGTCAATTGCTGCTGCTCGCGGGCCACCGCCTCCAGCGCGGGCAGGCTGTCGGCGCGGGCGATACGCAACGTCAGCACGTGGGAGTGGGTCGAGAAGAGCCCCAGCACCTGAGTCAGTTGCAGGATCCCCGCCACCTCGTTGCCACGCCACACCACCAGTCGCTTGATGCGATGGCGGGTCATCAGCAGCAGGGCATCAAACAGATAGCTCTCCAGCGGCAGACCAATCAGGGGCGTGGGGGTCAGCACCGAAAGGGGGGCTGTCAGTGGCAATCCCTTGAGGGTCAGGGCGTGGAGCAGGGTCTTGCGGGTTGCCAGCGTGAGAGAGCCGTCGTGGGCCGGGTAGAGCAGGCAATCGGTTCCCTTGCTCACCATGGCTTCGGTCGCCGCCAGCAGTGACAGCTTGCTGTCGACGATAAGCGGTGCCTGCAGGTGGCCGGGTTCGATGCGGGTCAGGATAAATTCCGCCAGATTCTTCTGACCCAGTTGTTCGCGTTGCTCTTGCTGGCGCTGACGCTCGGCCAGATTGGCGGTGAAGTAGCTGGCAAACTGCGGATCCTGCTCACAGAGCGACAGAAAGGTGTGGCGAGGAATGAGCTGACAGAGGCTATCTTCCAGCGCGGTGAAGCGGTGGCGGCAGCGGCCGTCAAACTGGGCGCGCACATCGAACAGATCATCGACCCCGTAATCACCAAACTGGTGGTGAGGGGCAGACTCTTCCACCGCCCCCTTGATGATGAGATAGAGGCCGGGAGGCTCATCCCCCTCTTTTAGCAGCAGATCCCCGGCCCGAAAATAGCAGAGCGAGAGGTGACGGGAGAGCCGTTCGCGCGCCTCCTCATCCAGTCGGTCGAACGGTGGTCTGGCAAAATTGAACAGGGTTGACATGACAGCGTCCTCTGCTGGCTTGCGGCACTCATGCAGCTCCCAGTGTGACAAAGGGAGGGGGAGGCGACCAGCCGACTTTAGTCTCAGCTGTACCGCCTGTTCACACTCTGATAACGTGGTGGTATGACCAGTGAGTCAGTTTCAGGGATCAAGGAGAGGACAAGGGAGATGGAAAAACCAAGGATCAAGTGCGAGATCCACGACGGGATTGCCGAAGTGATGCTGACGCGGGGGGATAAACTCAATGCGCTGGACCGCGCCATGTTCAGTGCCATCGACGAGACGCTGACGCAGCTCGCCCGGCACAAGGGGTTGCGGGCGGTGATCCTGCATGGTGAGGGGCGGGCCTTCTGTGCCGGGCTGGATGTGAAATCCATGCTGAGACAGCCGGTGGCGGCGCTCGATATTCTCAAGCGCGAAGCGGACGAGGCGACCAATCTGGCCCAGCTGGTTGCCTATGGCTGGCACCAGCTGCCGGTGCCGGTGATTGCGGTGACCCAGGGAGTCTGTTTTGGCGGTGGCTTGCAGATCGCGCTCGGCGCCGATTTTCGCTTCAGCACCCCCGATTGCCGTTTCTCGGTGATGGAGATCAAGTGGGGGATCATCCCCGACATGAGCGGCAGCGTCACCATGCGCAACCTGATGGGGCTGGATACCGCCATGGAGCTTGCCATGAGCGGGCGTGAGCTTGATGCCGTCGAGGCGAAATCCCTCGGGATGGTGAGCCGGGTCTGCGCCGATCCGCTGGTGGAGGCGCGGGAGTTTGCCCGTACCCTTATCACCAAGTCGCCGGATGCACTGGCGGGGATCAAGCAGCTCTACAGCCAGGCCTGGGCCCGCAGCGATGAAGCCATGCTCAAAGAGGAGACCCGCCTGCAAAAGCAGATCCTGGGGCGACCCAATCAGTGGCGGGCCACCCTTAACAGCCTGTTTCGCTGGCGGCTGCCCTTCGGGCCGCGCCGCAATCCGCTCTGAGATGAGGTGACAGGAAAAAGAAATGGCAGCCAAGGCTGCCATTTTTATTGATGCCTTATGTCGTTCTGGTTCAGGAGGTCTTGCGATCCTGATCCGGCTCGAACTGATGGCCCGATTTCTCCCGCTCCAGGTTCTCTTCGGAGCGTTTGCCCACCCAGTAATCGGCGTTCTTGATGCCGAGCTTCTCCGGGTGGAATACGGGGTCAATCCCTTGTGCCTGCTGCGCTTCATAATCCTTCAGACAGGTGAAGGCGGTCTTTTGCAGCAGCAGGATGGCGATGATGTTGAGCCATGCCATCAGGCCGACCCCGATATCCCCCATGCCCCACGCCAGATCTGCAGTCTTGACGGTGCCGTAGACAGTGGCAGCCATCAGCGCAATCTTCAGCAAGAAGGTGAGCCAGGGGCGATTTATCTTGCGGTTGATGTAGGCGATGTTGGTCTCGGCGATGTAGTAGTAGGCAACGATGGTGGTGAACGCGAAGAAGAACAGCGCGATGGCCACGAAAATGCTGCCAAAGCCCGGCATCATGCTCTCCATGGCGGTCTGCACATAGCCCGGGCCTGCTGCGATACCGGCAATACCTGTGTAGATAGCAGCGCCGTCCGGCCCTTGTACGTTATAGAGACCGGTGATCAGCAGCATAAAGCCGGTGGCGGAGCAGACGAACAGGGTGTCGATATAGACGGAGAACGCCTGCACCAGACCCTGTTTGGCCGGGTGACTCACTGCCGCAGCAGAGGAGGCGTGCGGTCCGGTACCCTGACCCGCTTCGTTGGAGTAGACCCCGCGCTTCACGCCCCACATGATGGCCAGGCCCAGAATGGCACCGAAACCGGCATCCAGACCGAAGGCGCTCTTCCAGATCAGCAGGATCACGCCCGGCAGCTGGCCGATATTCAGGGCGATGATGACGCAAGCCACGATGATGTAGCCCAGCGCCATAAAGGGCACCACGGTACTGGCGAAGCTGGCTATACGCTTGACGCCACCGAAGATAATAAAGCCGAGCAGCAGCGCCAGACCGGCGGCGGTGACGTTCGGATCGATATTAAAGGCGGTCTGCAGGCTGGAACCGATGGAGTTGGCCTGCACCCCCGGCAGCAGCACGCCGCAGGCGAAGACGGTAGCGATGGCGAAGGTCCAGGCGTACCACTTCATGCCAAGTCCTTTCTCGATGTAGAAGGCCGGGCCGCCGCGGTATTCACCGTTGATCTTCTCTTTGTAAACCTGACCCAGGGTGGACTCCACGAAAGCAGAGCTGGCGCCGAGGAAGGCAACCATCCACATCCAGAACAGGGCGCCCGGGCCCCCGAAGGTGATGGCGGTGGCCACACCGGCGATGTTACCGGTACCCACGCGACCGGCCAGGGTCATGGCCAGCGCCTGGAAGGAGGAGACACCGGCATCGGTGCTCTTGCCATCAAACATCAGGCGCACCATCTCTTTGATATGACGCAGTTGCAAAAAACGGGTGCGCAGGGAGAAGTAAAGACCGACCCCCAGACACAGGTAAATGAGCGCAGGGCTCCAGATTACACCATTGATGGCATTGACGATTTCATTCATGTACAACAACTCCTTTGTTGTGTTTGTGGCGCTGTCTTGGCGAGATCTTGGCCTCGCTCTCTGTCACTGTTTTCGGCCCTGTTTGTTAACAATCCAGTTAACAAATGAGCGCGAGGTTGAGGGGTTAAGCAGAGCGCAAACACGCGCCATGCATGGCTTGTAACATATCGAGTTGTATCGGTGCTTCCCAGCGAAAAATGTTGCCTTGTTGCAAATTTGTGAATTGACAAGGGTGGGGGGATAATGGCAGGCAGCGTTTTCTATGAGTAAAGATGAGATCCTCCTTGTTGATCTGCGCCGGACAATGTGACGGGCGTAACACAATGGAAAGCAAACATGAGGCCAACAATGAAAAATGATCCTGAGACGTTGACGATCCGTCCCCCCGAGGCCGACGACGGGAGCGCCATCGCCCACCTGTTCACCCAATTGGGGTATCCTGCCGAAGGCGCTGACGTGACGGCGCGCCTGTTGGCACCGGATCCCGCGAGCGTTGTGCTGCTCGCCTCCCTAGGCGACAAGGTGGTCGGCGTGCTGGTGTGGCACAAGCTGGCACCGCTGCATGTTGCACCAGCTTGGGGCCTGATCTCGGCGCTGGTTGTCGATGAAGGGGCAAGAGGGGCGGGAGTGGGCGCAGCCTTGCTCAAGGGCGCCGAAGCGATGGCGCGGGCCGCAGGTTGCGCCCAGCTGGAGCTATCCAGCAGCCTCAAGCGCGAAGCGGCCCACCGTTTCTATCTGGCGCAGGATTATCAGGAGCGGCCGAAACGGTTCGTCAAACTGTTGTGACCTGTTGTTTGCATCAAAAGAAGGAGTAGGCGTGCTGGGATGGTTCAAATGGCTGGGTGGTCGCCCGCAAACGCCCATGAGTGAGGATGAGTTGGCGCTGTGGCGTCAGGCGCTGGCGGCTGTGCCCATCTTGCAAGGGCTCAGCGACACCGAGCAGACGACGCTTATCGGCTTGGGGCAACAGCTGCTCAAGCGCAAGACCCTGACCCTGATCGGGGTCGAGCTCAGCCGCCGTCAACAAGCGGTGCTGGCACTGCAGGCGGCGTTGCCCATCTTGCACCTTGGCCTTGACTGGTATCGCGGCTTTCACGAAGTCATCATTATTCCCGAGCCCGTCACCCGGCGCCAGGAGGTGCAGGATGAGTTCGGGCTGGTGAGCGAGTTTGAAGAGGAGAACGCCGGTGAATCCTGGCCGCAAGGGCCGCTGGTGCTGGCCTGGAGCGAACTGCAGCAAGATGGCGACTGGGACGGCTTTAATCTGGTGATCCACGAGCTGGCTCACAAGCTCGACATGCTGGGCGGTGAGGCGGATGGAGCACCGCCGTTGCCGGGGCCGATGAGCAGCCAGCTGTGGCAACAGGCCTTTCAGAGCGCCTTCGATACGCTGTGCCAGCAGCTTGATCGGGACGAAGTGACCGATATCGATCCCTATGCCGCCGAACATCCCGCGGAGTTTTTTGCCGTCAGCTGCGAGTGTTTCTTTACCGATCCGCTCCGGCTGCAGCAGGTTTATCCGGCGGTATACCGGCAACTGAGCCAGTTCTTTAGCCAGGATCCCGCACTGCGTTTCCCCGCGACCCGCTTGCTGGCGGGGGAAGCGGGCGCCGGGTCACTTAGCTGATAACCGAGCTGTTAAACGGTTATTCAAGATAGTAAAAAGGCACCCGAGGGTGCCTTTCTCACAATCTGAGTGGCTTGCCTATCAGGCAGCGGCTTTCAGCTGTACGGCGGCGGCTTTCTTGTGATCGCCGATCGGCATTACGGTGCGGCCGAACTGCTCGTTGATCACGGTGGCCATGGCCAGGTAGATGGCGCTGGCGCCACAGATGATGCCTTCGAAACCGGCGATGGTGCCGATCAGGGTGCTGCCGGTGAAGTCACGGGCGGCCAGCAGGAAGAACAGCACGGTCAGGGAGGCGAACACGAACTGCTTGGCGCGCGGGTAGTTGATGGTGCCAACCAGCATGAACAGGGTGAACATGCCCCACATCAGCAGATACCAACCCATGTAGGCGTGCGGAGTGGCTTCGGCCAGACCCATGGTTGGCATGATCAGCAGGAACACCAGGCTCAGCCAGAACAGGCCGTAGGAGGTGAATGCGGTCACACCGAAGGTGTTGCCACGCTTGTACTCCATGATGCCAGCGATGATCTGGGCGATGCCGCCGTAGCACAGGCCCATGGCCAGGATCATGGCGCTGATGGGGAAGAAACCTGCGTTATGAATGTTCAGCAGGATGGTGGTCATACCGAAACCCATCAGACCCAGAGGGGCAGGGTTGGCCAATTTTTCGCTCACGTGGCGTTCTCCAAAAATAGAGGTGGGGGTTAACAAAAGACGCGCGATTTTAGGCAGGCTGTGGCGCGCCCGCAAGGGGGCAAGGGGGATAAATCGTAAAAAAACTACGTGATTATTTGCATCAGAGGCCAAATGCTCACCAGGACAGGCTGTTTGGTGAGCAAAAGGTGTCAAAATAGTTGAGAGGTTGTATTTTTATTACGCATTTGCGCAGTGCCGCGGCCTTACTGATCAAGTGTCAGGATCACTTTGGCTTCCTTGTCTTCTTCTTTGACCTGGCTGTCGAGCACGAACAGCCGCTCTGGGGCGATCCCCTGGCTGTCGACCAGAAACTCCTTGGTATTTTGCGCCCGGCGCATGGCGAGATTGCGCAGGGATTTGGCGGTGATGAGCTGCTGATCCCGCAGCAGGATCACCGCCTGGGCCCGCAGTGCTGCGCTCTCTTCATCCAGATGGAGGCGATCGGCCAGATCATCCAGATCTTCGCCAAAGCGCTCTTCATAGGCTTGGGCCAGCGCCTCTTGCAGGGCGGGGTCCTGTTCCAGCAGGTCGAGATCCGCCTGATTGCCGGTGAGCTTGGCCAGTACCCGTTCCAGCTTTTGCCGTTGCAGGATGGGGCGCTCCTCGTTGAAGTTGACCTTGCCGCGAATGTTCATGCTGAGCTTGGGTCTATCCTTGAGGGCCTGCGCCAGCTTGACCAGTTTCTCCTGCTGGGTGGGGGTGAGATCGGGATCCCCCGGCAGGAAGGGAAGTTCGTCGAGATCTTCGGTGCCATCGGCCAGCGAGGCGAGCAGGGAGAAGGGGGAGGTGATCGCCTTGCTCAGGGTGTTGCCCAGCACATCCCAGAAGATATTGCCGATGCTGAAGTCCGGTTGATCGAGATCGCCCTTCACCTTGAGGTTCATCTGTATCACCCCGTTGGCATCGCTCAGCAGGGCGATGGCCAGCCCCAGCGGCAGATCCTTGGCCTGATCGCTCTTGATCTTCTCGCCCAGTTGCAGCTTCTTGATGGTGATGTCGTTATCCCCCTCCAGCCGATTGCCCTCCAGCTTGTAATGCAGCTTCATGGAGAGCTGCCCCTTGTCAATGGCATAACCGGCATAGGTGCCCGAATAGGGGGTGAAGGTGGTGAGCTCCAGATTGTGGAAAGCGACCGCGATGTCGAGGATCGGGTTGGCCACCAGCAGGTTGGTACCGCCGCGAATGGTCACTGGCGCATAGCGATCCACCTTGCCGTTGAAGGCGAGATCGGAGCGTTGCCCCGGAATATTGCTGATATGGCGACTCTGGCCGCCCAGCGAGGCGATATCGGCCACAAAATCCTGACTCAGACTGCGGTCAGCAAAGCGCAGGTTGCCCTGCTCGGTGCGCAGCTGGTCGATGGTGAAACGAAAATCGGGAGCCTTGCTGCCAGCCGTCGCGTGAGTGCTGTTGGTTGCCGCCGGTTGTGGCAACAGCAGCTGTTGCAGGTTGGTGGTGCCATCTTCGTTGATCTCGATGCGGGCGAAGGGCTTGTTCAGGGCAATGTCCTTGATCCGCATCTGCTGGCTGATGCCGTCGTACGTCAGACCGGTGAGAGCCAGGGTGTTGAACTCCAGCAGCCGCTGATTGTCTGCCCGATCGACTACTTTGAGCCCGTTGACATCGAGCCCCCCCTGCAGGGTCAGCTTGCTGAGATCTCCCTGGGCGGTGGTGGCGAGATCAAGTCTGGTCTTGCTGCTCAGCAGCCCGTTTTGCACCTTGATGCGTACCAGATCGGCCAGATAGGGCTGTGCCAGCGTCAGGGGTAGCCCCTGCTGGTTGATGTCGCCGCTTAAGGTGAAAGGAGTCAGGGTCAGTTGGCCATCAAAGGCGAGGGGGCTGCTCTGGTTGAACTGGGTGGCCAGAGTCAGTTTGCTAGGTTGCTCCCCCTTGCTGCCCAGTGGCCCCAGCGCCAGCTTGAGGCCGGAGAGCTGGCGTGCCTGCGGTTTGCCGCTGCTCGATTCGGTGAGAGTGAGATCGCCCTTGTCGATAAGGATCTGCTTGATCTGCCACTGCCAGGGTTTGTCTGGCGTATGTTTCTTGCCGTTACCGGCTGTCTTTGCTTGTTGTGCCGACTTGGGCGCCGCATTGTTGGCCACCTCGTTTGCGGCGTGGGCCCCTTTGGCGGGTTTGGCGGGGGCCTGTTCAATCAGCAAGTCAGCCAGATCCAGCTCCTGCTGTGGGTTGAGGGTGGCCTTGAGCAGGGGTTGTTGCAGAGTGACCTTGCCGATCTGGAGCGACTGTTTCTGGCCATCGACAGCCAGATCGCTCAGGGCCAGCTGGCCGAAGCGGGCAAATTCGTCGCCCTTGTGTTTTTTAAGCTGCCAGTTGTCCAGGGTCAGCTTGCCTTTGGACAATTGCCACAGCACTCCTTGCTTGCCCTCTTTAAGCTGGTACTCCACCTCTGCATTGGCGTGGCCCTTGGCCAGATCCAGCTTGAGATAGGGTGCCCAGAGCGGGGCGAAGGGTTTCAGGTCGACCTGTTTGAGGCTCGCTTTGCCCTGGCCCATGCCGCTCATCACATCGAGTTTGCCGTGGGCAGCGAGGCTGCTTTTGCCGTTGATGGCTGCGTTCAGCTGATAGGCGGTCGGGTGATTTGCCTCGGTGCGCAGGTTATCGAGCTTGAGGGTCACTTTCTCCAGATTGAGAGGCGGCAACCAGCCGGGTTCGCTCTCCTTGCGTTGATCCTGATAGCGCACATGCCCGTCAGTGACATTGACACTTGCAATATCGACCAGCAGCGGGGCGCTGGCTGTTTCGGGCTCGGGGGAGGGCGAAGGGGCGAGCAGGGTCGCCAGCGCATCGGTCAGATTGAGTCGAACCTCCCCTTTTTTGTCTGTCAGCCGTTGCAGCAGCACCACGGGTTTGGTCAGGGTGACGGCGGAAAGCACGACCCCTTTCTGCTGCCAGCAGGCTTGCAGGTTTGGGGTGATAAAGAGCTGCTCAAAACGGACGATAGGCTGCTGTTTGGCATCGAGCAGGGCGGTCGCGCCGAGGGTGAGAGATGGGGTGCGGACTCCTACGTCAATCTCCCCCAGCGTCAGTTGCAGGCCATAGTGTTCGGCCAGCCAGCCGGGCAGATAGCGCTGGACCAGACGGGGGGTTTGCCACAGCAGCAGAGTGACCAGGATAAGAAACAGCAGGAAAGCGTAGGCAAGGTAGCGCAGCAAGCGGAGCTTGGGGGACGCGGGCTCGGTGGTGTTCATTTGGTGCACTCCCATTTGGTTCCCGCCATGGTACAGAAAAGCTGGATAGTAATCATGGGGTTGCGTGCTGTTGTACGCCGTACTTTGTCCAAAGGCGATCCAGTTCACCCTTTTGTTGCAGCGCTGCCAGCCATTGTTCCAGCTGGGCAGGGGTAATGGGGGCCTCAGGGTGAAGGATGGCGCGGTGTTGATACTGTTGATCCCATTTTTGCGAGATCAGCAGCTGGTCGGCTGTGTCGGGATTGGCCAGCAGATACTGGTTAAGGTACGAAACATTGAGAATGGCTACCTCGCCGCGCCCTTTGAGTAGCGCTTGCAGGGCGCTGACGTTGTCTTTGACCAGGGTGATATTGAGCTTGCGCTGCAGGTAGAGAGGATCGGCATTGAACTGGCCGACGCCGTAGTGATAGCCGGTCACCCCGATGAGGTGATGGCTGGCAGGATCGTCGAAAAAGCGCTGATCCCGGCCCGCTTTGTTCAGGGCCACATAGACCTCGCCACCACCGAGGAAGGGGGTTGTTATCTTGAATTTATCGGTGTCCCAGCCCCACTTGGTGTCTTCAAACAGCATCAGCGAGAAACGGCCCAGATCGAGCGCCTTGTAACGGTTGGCGGCCGAGGTGGGGACAAAGACGAAGGTCACCTCTTTCTGTACGGCATTGAGCTGGTCGATAAGCTCCAGGGTCAGTCCTTCATAGCGGGAATCGGGGAGTTTGACCACAAAGGGGGCATAGGGGTATCCACCAACCTTGATGAGGGGATGGCTCCAGCCAGAGAGGCTGAACAAGAGCAAAAACCAGCACCAATATCTCATGGGAACCCCAGGGCAATAGCTTGCTCCCAGATTCGGTTAATCTGCGCCAGTTTTCAAGCTGTTAAGGGAATTAACACAGCGCTGTTCGGCGGCTTCCAGCTCGGCCATCACCATCTGGATATCCTCCAGTTGTTGGCGCAGTGCGTCGCGCTTTTCATCGATCAGCTGGATCATGGAGTGGAGCTGGGTTTTGCTCGATTTGTCGGTGTCGTACATATCGAACAGCTCGCGGATCTCGGCCAGGCTAAACCCCAGCCGTTTGCCGCGCAGGGTCAATTTGAGCCGGATCTTGTCCCGGTGGCTGTAGATGCGGGTTTGCCCCTCCCGCAGCGGGGTGAGCAGCCCCTCATCCTCGTAGTAGCGGATGGTGCGCGGCGTGACATCGAATTCGTGGGCCAGCTCCGAAATGCTGTAGGTGATCTCCTTGCCGGGCAGGGAACGGGACATGGTCATGACTCCTGTTGCTGGGCGTGTGGCTGGCAGAGGCGGGCACGCAGCCGCTCGGCATTGGCGTGCAGGGCCTGACCGACCCGCGAGCCGTTGGGGCGACCGAGCTGCTCGCTCACCCACTGGCCGGTGGCCGCCAGTTTGTCGAGATCCACCCCGGTCGTCATGCCAAGGCCGTGCAGCAGGTAGACTACCTCTTCTGACGCCACATTGCCGGAGGCGCCCGGCGCATAGGGGCAGCCGCCAAGCCCCGCCACCGAGCAGTCGATGGTGCGAATGCCACGCTCCAGCGCGGGTAGCAGGTTGGCCAACCCCTGGCCGTAGGTGTCGTGAAAATGGACCGCGAGTCGACCCGCCGGGATCTCGTGCAGTACCGCATCCAGCATGGGCGCCACGGTGCCCGGAGTGCCGACGCCGATGGTGTCCCCCAGCGAAATTTCGTGGCAGCCAAGATCCAGCAGTTGCTCGGCCATGGCAGCGACCCGTTTCGGGCGGGTCGGGCCATCGAACGGGCAGGCGATGACGGTGGAGAGGTAGCCGCGCACCTTGATGCCGAGTCGGCGCGCCTCCTGTACCAAGGGGGCGAAGCGCACCAGCGACTCCTCCACGCTGATGCCGATATTGGCACGGGTAAAGCCGTCGGAGCAGGCGGTGAAGAGGCCAATCTCGTCGGCGTGAGCGGCAATGGCAGCCTGCAAGCCTTGCAGATTGGGCACCAGGGCACCGTATCGGGTTGAGCCCTTGCGCGGCAGTGCCTCGAACAGCGCTGCGGAGTCCGCCATCTGCGGCACTTTTTTGGCAGAGACAAAGGCACCCACCTCGATGCGTTGCAGGCCGCTGTCGGTAAGGCGCTGGATCAGCTCCAGCCGCTGTACCAGGGAGAGGGGCGCAGCTTCATTTTGCAGGCCATCTCGCGGCCCCATCTCCACCAGACTGACCCTGTCGTCACGGACGTCCTGTGATCGGTTCATGGGTGTTCCTCCTGTGAAGCAGTCTTTTCGGCAAAGCGCACCAGCACGGTCCCCTGGCTTACCTGCTCGCCCTGTTTGCACTGCAGGGCTTCAATGACCCCGTCCCGCTCTGCACGCAACTGGTGTTCCATCTTCATCGCCTCCAGCACCAGCAGGGGTTGCCCCTTGCTGACTGTTTGCCCCTGCTCGATCAGCACGGCTACCACTATGCCGTGCATGGGGGCGATGGCGCCCTGCGCCTTCTCGTTTGCCTGCTCATGGTGGTGGCTGTGCTGCCGATCATCGGACGCGAAGGGGATGCGCTGGCCCCCCAGGGTCATGATGAAGGCTGCCTCCGAGCCTGCGACCGTCTGAATGGGGATCTGTTGCCAGCAGCCACCCTGCTGCAGCCGGATATGATCATCACCTCTCTGGTAGCAATGAGTCTCCCCTTGCCACTCAAACTGGCTGCCATGATCGTTAAGGGTCAATACCCGGCGCTCATCACCAATGCGTACCGCCGCTGTCCAGCAGCGATCCGGCCCCAGCCGAAATCCGCAGGCTTGCTGCCAGGGGGAGGTGCCCGCAGGACGGCTCGCTAGCCAGAGGGTGGCCAGCGGCCAGGCGAGTTCAGGAATGGGTTGCGCTGTGGTAGGGATGGGCCACTGGGTATGGTGGCGCATGGCCAGGACGTCAGGCTCTTCACACAGGCGCAGCAAGAGCGCGCCGTTGTGCACCAGCGGGCCGAGATCCAGCGCCGCCAGTGCATCGGCCAGTTGGGCGAACGCCTCGGCGCGGCTCTGGCCGTGGGCGATCAGCTTGGCGATCATGGGATCGTAATAGGGACTCACCTCATCGCCAGCGGTAACGCCGGTGTCGATGCGCACGCCAACGGGCCAGTGGAGCCAGTGGATAGGCCCGCTGGCAGGCAGAAAACCGGCCGCCACATCCTCGGCGTAGAGGCGCGCCTCCACCGCATGGCCGCGCAGCACCACCTCATCCTGGGTGAGTGGCAGTTGCTTGCCCTCGGCCACGGCCAGTTGCCAAGCCACCAGATCCTGCCCGGTCACTGCTTCGGTGACCGGATGCTCTACCTGCAGCCGGGTGTTCATCTCCATAAAGAAGAACTCATCCTTGCAGAGCAGAAACTCGATGGTGCCCGCCCCCTGATAGTGGATGGCCTTGGCTGCGGCCACGGCTGCCTCCCCCATGGCGCGGCGCAGAGCCGGAGGGATGTCGGGGGCGGGCGCCTCTTCGATCACCTTCTGATGGCGTCGCTGCAAGGAGCAGTCCCTGTCCCCCAGATAGATGGCGTTGCCGAGGCTATCGGCAAAGACCTGCACCTCAACATGGCGAGCCTGGGGCAGATAGCGCTCCAGCAGCACCAGATCGTCGCCAAAGGCGGCCTTGGCTTCCCGTTTGACTGCCGCCAGCGACTCGTCAAAGTCGGCCAGCTGATCGACCCGGCGCATCCCCTTGCCACCGCCGCCACTGGCGGCCTTGATAAGCAGCGGGAAGCCAATCTGGCTCGCCTGATTGCGCAAAAAGTCCGGCCGCTGATCCGTGCCGTGATAGCCGGGCAGCACAGGTACACCGGCTGCCTGCATCAGCGCCTTGGCGCCCGATTTGTCGCCCATGGCGAGAATGGCGGCGCCGCTTGGGCCGACAAAGCGCAGGCCGCGCTGTTCGCAGGCGGTGGCAAAATCGCTGTTTTCCGACAGAAAGCCGTAACCGGGATGGATGGCATCGGCGCGCGCCTCTTTGGCAATCTTCAGCACCTTGCCGGTGTCGAGATAGCTCTCTCTGGCCGGTGCGGGCCCCAAATGCCAGGCCTCATCGGCCAGACGGGTGTGCATGGCGTGGGCGTCGGCATCGGAGTAGAGGGCGATGGTGTGGATGCCGAGGCGTTTCGCCGTCTTGATGATGCGCACGGCGATTTCGCCGCGATTGGCGATCAGCAGGCGCTTAATCTGAGTGTGATGGGTCATGTCTCATCCTTGAAACGGGGACGCCAGGCGGGAGGACATTTGTCGAAGAAGGCTTGCATCCCCTCCTGGGCTTCGAGCCCCACCCGAACCCGGGCGATGGTCTCGACGGTTTTCTCTTCGTGCAGGCGGGAAGGATGGGCTTCTATCGCCGCCAGCAGCCGTTTGGTCTCTTTCATTGCCTCCGGCCCGTTGCGGCACAGACGAAGGGCCTGCGCCCGCCCCTCCGCCAGCAGTTGATCCGGTTTGCAGAGTTGGTGTGCCACATTGAGCCGACAGGCGGTAATGGCATCGAACGGCTCGGCACTGAGCATGTAGCGGCGCGCCTGACGCATTCCCATGGCACGTACCACGTAAGGGCTGATCACCGCAGGTACCAAGCCCAGGCTCACCTCGGAGAGACAGAAGCGGGCATCATCGCTGGCCAGCACCAGATCGCAAGCGCAGATGAGGCCCAGTGCCCCGCCATAGGCGGCCCCCTGCACCAGCGCCACCGTGGGGAAGGGGAGCTCGTCGAGGGTCTGCATCAGCCGCGCCAGTACCCGGGCGTCTTCGCGATTGTGCTCGAAATCGGCGTGGGCCAGATTGCGCATCCAGTTGAGATCGGCGCCCGCGCAAAAGTGTTTGCCCTCGGCACGTAGCAGCAGGGCGTGAGGACGTTCGGCGAGATCATGACCATGAAGATGGGCCAGATCATCGAGACAGTCGAGCAGCCCCAGCATCAGGTCGGCATCAAAGGCGTTGTGGCGGGCCGGGCGCGACAGCACCAGCTCGGCCAGCGGGCCGTGCCGCTCCAGCCGAAACAGGCCCTGTGTTGAAGAGCCAAGTGCTGAGGAAGTAAGTGGATCTGACATGGGTTTGCTCCTTACATCCGGAAGATGCCGTACTGCTCGGGTTCAATGCGGGCACCCTGACAGGCGGCGAGCGCCAGTGCCAGCACGGTGCGGCTCTGGGCCGGGTCGATGACGCCGTCATCCCAGAGGCGAGCGCTGGCGTAGTAGGGGTGACCCTGCCGCTCATACTGCTCGATCACTGGGGCACGGATGGCGGCCGCCTCCTGCTCGCTCAAATCTTTGCCCTCGGCAGTCAGCTTGTCGCGACGCACCTGCACCAGCACCCCGGCCGCCTGCTCGCCCCCCATGACGGAGATGCGGCTGTTGGGCCAGCTAAAGAGAAAATCGGGTTCATAGGCGCGGCCACACATGCCGTAGTTGCCAGCACCAAAGCTGCCACCGACGATCAGGGTGATCTTGGGCACCCGGCTGCAGGCCACTGCAGTGACCAGCTTGGCGCCGTGCTTGGCGATCCCCTCCTTTTCTGCGCTGCTCCCCACCATAAAGCCGGTGATGTTCTGCAAAAAGAGCAGCGGGATGGCACGCCGGTTACAGAGCTGGATAAAGTGGGCCCCCTTCTGGGCGCTGTCGCTGTGCAGCACGCCGTTGTTGGCGAGGACCCCCACTTCCATGCCGCAAATACGGGCAAAGCCGGTCACCAGCGTGGTGCCGAACAGCGCCTTGAATTCGTCAAAGTCCGAGCCATCCACCAGTCGGGCAATCAGTTCCCGCGCATCGTAAGGGCGCTTGAGACTGGTGCCCACCAGACCGTAGAGCTCCTCTATGGGGTAACAGGGGGGCTCGTAGCCGGGGCTGGTCTCTACCGGCTCGTTACCCAGATGAGTAACCAGCGTGCGGGCAATGGCCAGCGCATGGGCATCGTCGCGGGCCATATGATCTGCCACCCCTGAGTGGGCGCAGTGCACCTCGGCGCCGCCCAGGGCTTCTGCGCTGATCTCCTCGCCGGTGGCGGCCTTGACCAGCGGCGGGCCCGCCAGAAAGATGGTGGCTTGGCTCTTGACCATGATCGACTCGTCCGCCATGGCGGGGACGTAGGCGCCCCCGGCGGTGCAGAGCCCCATCACCACTGCCAGTTGAGGGATGTTTTGGGCCGACATGCGGGCCTGGTTGTAGAAGATGCGGCCAAAGTGATCCCGGTCGGGGAACACCTCGTCCTGCATCGGCAAGAAGGCGCCACCGGAATCCACCAGATAGAGGCAGGGGAGGCGCAGCCGCTCGGCGATGGCCTGGGCGCGCAGGTGCTTTTTCACCGTGAGCGGGTAGTAGGTGCCGCCTTTCACGGTGGCGTCGTTCACCACCAGCATGCAGAGCCTGCCCGAGACCCGGCCGATGCCGGTGATGATGCCGGCGGCGGGCACCGGCTCGTCATAGACCTGCCAGCCAGCCAGTGCCGAGAGCTCGAGAAACGGGGAGCCCGGGTCCAGCAGTTGATTGATGCGCTCGAGGGGCAGCAGCTTGCCACGGGCCTGATGGCGGGCGTTGTTGGCCGCGCCGCCCCCTTGCGCAATCTCGGCAATGCGGGCGTGGAGATCGTCGACCAGCCCCTGCATGGCGGCCCGATTGGCCGCATATTCCGGGCTCGCCGTGTCGAGACGGGAGTGGAGCCTGCTCATGCATTTTCTCCCATCAGCTCGCGGCCGATGAGCCAGCGGCGGATCTCCGAAGTGCCGGCGCCTATCTCGTAGAGCTTGGCGTCCCGCAGCAGGCGGCCGGTAGGGTATTCGTTGATGTAGCCGTTGCCGCCGAGCAGCTGGATAGCGTCGAGCGCCATCTGTGTGGCATTTTCGGCGGCAAACAGGATGGCGGCAGCGCAATCCTTGCGGCTGGTGCGACCCTGATCGCAGGCGCTCGCCACCGAGTAGACCAGTGCCCGGCTGCTGGCGAGGCGGGTATACATGTCGGCGAGCTTGCCCTGCACCAGCTGGAACTCGCCGATGGCTAGACCAAACTGCTTGCGCTCACGCACATAGGGCAGCACCACGTCCATGCAGGCCTGCATGATGCCAAGGGGGCCCGCCGCCAGCACCACCCGCTCGTAATCAAGCCCGCTCATCAGCACCCGGACCCCGCCGTGCAGGGTGCCCAGCAGGTTCTCCTGCGGTACGCGGCAGTTGTCGAACACCAGCTCGCAGGTGCTGGAGCCGCGCATCCCCAGCTTGTCGAGCTTTTGGGCGGTGGAGAAACCGGGAGTGTTCGCTTCGACGATAAAGGCAGAAATCCCTTTGGGACCGGCAGCGGCATCGGTCTTGGCATAGATGACGAAGGTGTCGGCATCCGGGCCGTTGGTGATCCACATCTTGTTGCCGTTGAGCACGAAGTGATCCCCTTCGCGCTCCGCGGTCAGGCGCATGCTCACCACATCTGAACCGGCGCCCGGTTCGCTCATGGCCAGCGCCCCCACATGCTCGCCGCTCACCAGCGGGGGCAGGTAGCGCGCTTTCTGCTCCGGCGTACCGTGGCGGTGGATCTGGTTGATGCAGAGATTGGAGTGGGCGCCGTAGGAGAGGCCGACCGAGGCGCTGGCGCGGCTCACCTGTTCCATCACCAGCACGTGGGCCAGATAGCCGAGGTTCACCCCGTCATACTCCTCCGCCACTGTGATGCCGTGCAGCCCCAGCTCACCCATCCGGGGCCAGAGATCACGGGGGAAGGTGTTGCTCTGATCGATCTCGCTGGCGCGCGGGGCAATCACTTTCTGGCAGAAAGCCGCAACCTGTTCGGTCAGGGCATTCAGGGTCTCATCCATCTGCATCCATGCTCTCCTTGCGGATATGACAGTCGGGTAGGAAGGTTGGCTCGACCGGCTGACTCGGCGTTACGGCTGGCAGTGGTCGGTCCATTTTGTACTTCACTTCTGCCATAAGTTTACGTTAGCGTAAACGTAAATCAATTGTTAATCTGTTGTGTATCGATAAAGCCGTGGTAGTGAGAGCGTTATCAGCTACCACGACAACAGCGCCATAGTGGCAGATCCGACAGACGCAGCGTGTGGGGGCCGCGTCATAAAGCGCTAACGCAGGAAAATAAGCGCGGGGCAACAAGGGAGCGAACGACAAGATGGATTTTACCCTGACAGATGATCAACAGGCGTATGTGGAGGCGGCCGCCGCCTTTGCCGATGAGGCGCTCAAACCCCATGCCGCGCGCTGGGACAAGGAGCATGAGTTTCCGATCCCGACCATCAAGCAGGCGGCCGAGCTCGGGTTTTGTGGTCTCTATACCCCGGAGCAGTTTGGCGGATTGGGATTGCCTCGTCTCGATGCGAGCCTCATCTTCGAGTGCCTCGCCATGGGCTGTACCTCGACCACGGCTTATCTGACCATTCACAACATGGTGAGCTGGATGCTGGGCAGCTGGCTGCCCAACGAGGTTGCCAAGGAGTGGGTGCCCAAACTGGCCAGTGGCGAGCTGCTGGGCTCCTATTGCCTCACAGAGCCGGGTGCGGGTTCCGATGCGGCGGCGCTCAAGACCCGAGCCATTCGCGAGGGCGACAATTATCTTATTGAGGGAACCAAAGTCTTTATCTCGGGAGCGGGCAGCACTGACGTGCTGGTGGTGATGGCCCGTACCGGTGGTGAAGGTGCGAAGGGGGTCTCTGCCTTTATGGTGCCGGCAGATAGCGCGGGCATCGTCTATGGCAAGCCCGAAGAGAAGATGGGCTGGAACAGCCAGCCGACCCGGGAAGTGGCGTTCAACGGAGTGCAAATTCCCGCCCGCTACCGGCTGGGTGAGGAGGGGGAAGGGTTCAAATTCGCCATGCAGGCCCTCGATGGGGGGCGCATCAATATTGCCACCTGTTCGGTGGGCACCGCCCAGCAGGCGCTGGACGATGCGCTGGCCTATGTGCAGCAGCGCCAGCAATTTGGTCACCCGATCAGCGAATTCCAGAGCGTGCAGTTTCGCCTGGCCGATATGGCGACCGAGCTGGCTGCCGCCCGCCTGCTGGTACGTCAGGCCGCCGACAAGCTGGATCGCGGGGCACCCGACAAGAGTGCCTGGTGTGCCATGGCCAAACGTTATGCTACCGATGTGGGTTATCGAATCTGTGATGAGGCTCTGCAACTCTTTGGCGGCTATGGTTATATCCGCGAGTATCCGCTCGAGCGCTATCTGCGCGATACCCGGGTACACCGCATTCTGGAGGGCACCAACGAGGTGATGCGACTCATCATCGCGCGCCGCATGCTGGCCGATCCCGGTTTGTCGCTGGGCTAACCGGTGGTCGCATCAAGGGTGTGTTGCCTGCCACCCGATTTGCACCATGCCATGCCGGTTTCGGCTTTGTGAGCCAGCCACAGGTTGGTGTCATTCAAGCCTGTCATCATGGCGGCAGCTTCATCGACAAGGACAATGCTATGACAAGGATCAGACTCGAATATCATGGCCACGTGGCCTATATCACCCTCGACCATCCCCCTGCCAACACCTGGACCCTCGCCAGCCTGCAGGCCTTTTTGCAGATGATGGTGGAGCTCGACAGTCGTCCCGATGTGGTGGCGCTGGTGATCCGTGGTGCGGGCGACAAATTTTTCTGCGCCGGTGCCGACCTCAATATGTTTGTCGAGGGGAATGTCGAGCTGGCCCGCGAAGTAGCCGAGGCCTTTGGCAAGGCCTTCGAGGCGCTGGCCCGTTTTCATGGCGTCAGTATCGCCGCCATCAATGGTTATGCCATGGGAGGCGGGCTGGAAGTGGCGCTGGCTTGTGATATCCGCATCGCCGAGCAACAGGCGTTGCTGGGACTGCCGGAAGCCTCGGTGGGCTTGCTTCCCTGTGCCGGTGGCACCCAGCGCCTGACCGAGCTGGTGGGGCCGGGCTGGGCCAAGCGGATGATCCTCTGCGGTGAGAAGGTGAGTGCCTCGCTGGCTTACGAGATGGGGCTGGTGGAGGAGGTGGTGAAAACCGGTCAGGCATGGGAGGCGGCGCACCAGATGGCCCATCTGGTGGAGCGCCAGAGCCCGAGCGCCCTGCGCGCCTGCAAAACCCTGATCAATCAGGGCCGCAGTGGCCCGCGGGATGCCGCCTTGCCCCTTGAGCGGTCGCTGTTTCTCGATCTCTTTAGCGATGCCAACCAGCGTGAAGGGGTGGCCGCCTTCCTGGAGAAACGCTTACCGCGCTGGCAATATGGCCCAACAAAGTAAATCCATACGGAGCCGTTTATGAGTGAGTCGGTCAAGGTTAGCTGTTATCCCACCGAAGATGGCCATCAGATCGGGGTGTTGACCCTCGACAGCCCTGCGTCTCTCAACGCATTGAGCCTGCCGATGATCCAGATCCTGCAACAGACGCTGACCTGTTGGGAGCAGGATCCCGCCATCGTCTGTGTGCTGTTGCAGGGGGCGGGTGAGAAGGCGTTCTGTGCCGGTGGCGATATCCGCTCCTTCTATTACCGCAAGCAGGAGGCAAGCGGATCGGAACTGTTCGAATATGCCCGCGACTTTTTCGAGCAGGAGTATCGGCTCGACCACCACATCCACTCTTACCGCAAGCCCCTGATCTGCGTGGCGGACGGTATCTGCATGGGGGGCGGTATTGGCCTGTTTGCCGGTGCCGATTTTCGGGTTGTCACCGAAAGAAGCCTGTTTGCCATGCCGGAGGTGACCATTGGCCTCTACCCCGACGTGGGGGCGAGCTGGTTTTTAAGCCGGATGCCGGGGCGGCTCGGGCTCTGGCTTGGTTTGACTGGCGCCCGCTTCAACGGGAGTGATGCCATCGGTCTTGGGCTGGCGGATCACGCCATCGCCAGTAGCGAGCGCAGTGCGCTGTTGTCACGCCTCGCCGTGCTCGACTGGGCTGGCAGTGGTGATCCCCGTGAGCAGATCGATCTGCTGCTCACGGGGTTGCATGGTGAGGTGGCGGCCCGGTTGCCAGCGCCAGTATTGCTGCCCCATCAACAGAGGATCGATGCCTTGCTGGCGGGACGCACGCTGCAAGGGGTATTGGCGCGGTTGTTCGAAGCTCAGTTCGATGAACAGGAGGCGGTACTCCAGCAGGCGCAGCAGCTCTGCCGCACCGGCAGCCCCATCAGCCGTGCCATTTTGTGGCGCCAATATTGGCAGGCTCGCCGCAACTCACTGGCAGAGGTATTTGCCGAGGAGCTGACCCTCTCGGTCAACTGCGTGCTCAAGGGGGATTTTGTGGAAGGGGTACGGGCACTGCTGATCGACAAGGATAAAGATCCCCGCTGGCAACAGTTGCCATCGGAGGGGGAGTGGCTGGACGAGTTCTATCGCTGGCCGCAGGGGCGCAATCCGTTGGCCTGCAAGGAATAACATCTTGGCAACCGGCGGACGCCGCCATCAGCAACGCAAGGAGCAAGCGGGATGACAAGGATAGGGTTTATCGGGCTCGGCAACATGGGGGGGCCCATGGCGGCCAATCTGGCCAGGGCCGGGCACAGGGTGCAGGTGTTTGATCTGGTTGCCCAAAACATTGAGCGCGCCATCGCCGCTGGCTGTATCGCCGCGGAGGATGCCCGAGAGGCGGTGACCGGCTGCGAGGTGGTGATCAGCATGCTACCCGCGGGGGAGCATGTGCGCGATCTTTGGCTGGGCGAGAGCGCCGGTGAGCGAGGCGGGCAGGATCTGCTGGCGGCCCTGCCGGTTGGTGCACTGGTGATCGACTGCTCCACTATCGATGTCGAATCGGCCCGTCAGGTCGGGGAGGCGGCTCGCGCGCGTGGTTTGCGCTTTATCGATGCCCCCGTATCGGGCGGTGTCGCCGGTGCGGCCGCCGGGACGCTCACCTTTATCGTTGGCGGCGATGGGGCGGATTTCGAGGCGGCAAAACCCTTGCTCGCCTGCATGGGGCAGAACCTGTTTCACGCCGGGACGCTGGGCGCCGGGCAGATCGCCAAGATGTGCAATAACATGCTGCTTGCGATCCATATGGCGGGCACTGCCGAGGCGCTGGCCCTCGGGGTGAAGGAGGGGCTGGATCCCGCCGTGCTCTCCACCATCATGGGCAAGAGCTCCGGCAACAACTGGAGTCTGGAGCGTTACAACCCCTGGCCCGGGGTGATGGAGAATGTCCCTGCCGCCCGCAACTATCAGGGGGGCTTTATGACCCGTCTGATGGTGAAAGATTTGGGGCTGGCCATGGCGCTGGCCGAGCATGGCCACAGCGCTGTGCCGATGGGGGCGCTCGCGCGTAACCTGTTCAACCTGCATGCCGCTCAGGGGCAGGGTAGCCGCGATTTCTCCAGCATCGTCGAACTCTATCTGGATAAACAGGATCCTGCCTGACGGGCCACCTCTCTTCAAGGCATCTCCCCTCGACCAGCTACAAGGAGCATTGATGGATATCAAAGGTAAGGTCATCGTTATTACCGGCGCTGGACGTGGCTTGGGACGGGCCATTGCGCTGGCCCTGGGCGCACAGGGGGCGACGCTGGCGCTGCTCGACATCAATCGCGCCGATCTGGAGGCGACCGCTGCCATGGTGCACAGCCAGAATGGTCAGTGCGATCAAGATAGCCAATGCGAGCTGTTTGTCTGCAATGTGGCGAGCGAAGCCGAGGTTGAGTCGGTTTTTGCTGCCATCAAGGAGCGTTTTGGCGTGCTGCACGGTCTTATCAACTGCGCTGGCATTTTGCGCGATGGCATGCTGATCAAGGTGAAAGAGGGGGAGCTGGTGGAGAAGATGACGCTGGCCCAGTGGCAGAGCGTGATTGATGTCAACCTCACAGGTACCTTCCTCTGCGGTCGCGAAGGGGCGGCACTGATGGCGCAAGGGGGGCAGGGGGGCGTTATCATCAACATCTCCTCCATTGCTCGCGCCGGCAATATCGGCCAGAGCAACTATGCCGCCAGCAAGGCAGGAGTGGCTTCGCTAGTGGTGACCTGGGCGCGGGAGCTGGCGCGCCATGGCATTCGGGTGATGGGGATTGCCCCCGGGGTGTTTGCCACCGACATGACGGCGGCGATGAAGCCGGAGGCGATGGCGCGGATGCAGCAGGCCATTCCGGTCGGCACCCTTGGCGAGGCGCAGCAGCTTGCCGAGACGGTGAGCTTTATTTTTGCCAACGACTATCTGTCGGGAAGGATGATAGAACTGGATGGCGGTTTGCGTTTATAGGGATTTACATAATGGGCCCCGGTGTTTCCACCGGGGCTTTTTTATGGCTCTGTCCCAATTACGTGTTGAAAGGCTAA
>NZ_JAYJLJ010000022.1:0-68884 GCF_051948815.1 Aeromonas sp. Lyrl_2 | reverse complement strand
GCATCGGCGGGGCTGTTTCGGGCAAGAAACCCTGAATTCACATCACACTGCTACCTTTTCGACCAGAATTCGCGGGCAAAGCTGCGCACCTTTTCCCAATCGGTAAATTCAATGTCCTTACTGGTGTCGGTACTGCCACCGGTAATCTTCATGATCAGCTGGATGATGCGAGTCTGCCACCAGTTATAGCGGGAGTACTGCAGCGCACCGGCAAACACACCCAGGGTTTTCGGCTTCCAGGGAGAGAGGCGCAGGAACTTCTTCATATAAGCATTGGTTTGCGGCGTCTGCTTCTCTGGCTTGCGGGCCGTCAGGTTGACACAGAAGAAGGCCGCATTGGCCACCTCCAGCTGCTCCTGATGAGCGTGAATAAAGCTGAACAGGCTGGGGTGGAAGTTGCCATAACGAATGGAGGCGCCGATCAAGACCTTGGCATACTTGCTGAGGTTGCACATCGGCAAGGTGTGCAGGTCGTGCATCACCACTTCGCATCCCGGCATCTGCTCCAGCATGACATCGACTATTTTGCGGGTTTGGCCATCCCGAGAGGAATAAAGCACCAGAATCTTGTCCATAACAACCTCAACTACGCCAGAATGCAGGAGTAAACAGTACCAGAAGCGTGAAAATTTCCAATCGACCAAACAACATGGCCAACACCAGTACCCACTGGGCCGCTGGCGAGATATTGCCGAAGTTGGCTGATACCTCTCCCAAACCCGGGCCTACGTTGGTGAAAGCCGCAGCAACAGCGGTGAATGCGGTCACTTCGTTCAGCCCCGTCATCAGCAACAGCAGCATGAACATAAAGAAGAGAATAATATAGGTGGCGAAGTAGCCCCACACCGCCTCGACGATGCGCTCGGGCACCGCCCGATTCCCCAGCTTCAAGGTATAGATGGCTCTGGGGTGAACCAACCGCTTCAACTCGCGCATCCCCTGCATGAACAGGATCATAAAACGCATCACCTTGATACCGCCCCCAGTACTGCCCGCGCAACAGCCGATAAAGGCGGAGAACATCAACAGCATGGGCAGGAACGAGGGCCAATCTGCATAGGTCGTGGTGCTGTAGCCGGTGGTGGTCCCCAGAGAGACCGCCTGGAAAAGACCGTGGTTGAGCGCCTCTTGCCAAGTGGCGTAGTGTCCGTGGGTCAGCAAGGCGACAAAGCAGATCATCACCAGGGTCGCCTGAATGGCCAGGAACACCTTGAGCTCCGAATCATAGAGGTAGCGCCCGAGCCGCACCGGACGGTGAGAGAAGACGGTAAAGTGGAGCGCAAAGTTCACGCTGGCCAGCAGCAGGAACACCACGGTAATCAGGTTGATGACCGGACTGTTGAAGAAACCGATGCTGGCATCGTGAGTGGAGAAGCCACCGACCGACAGAGTCGAGAACGAATGGCACACCGCATCGAACAGCGTCATTCCGGCGAGCCAGTAGGCCAGCGCACAGAGCGCGGTCAGCAGCAGATAGATGAACCAGAGCGCCTTGGCCGTTTCGGCGATGCGCGGCGTCACCTTGGTATCCTTCACCGGCCCCGGGATCTCGGCGCGATAGAGCTGCATGCCCCCGATACCCAGCAGTGGCAGAATGGCCACCGCCAGTACAATGATCCCCATCCCCCCCAGCCACTGCAGAAGCTGGCGATAGAACAGAAACGCCTTGGGCAGATTATCGAGCCCGGTCAGTACCGTTGCCCCTGTGGTGGTCAGGCCGGAAAAAGATTCGAAGAAGGCCTCCGAGACCGACATATCCGGCACGTCGCTCATGATGAAGGGCACTGCCCCCACACTGCCCAGCACGGTCCAGAACAGCACCACAATCAGAAAGCCCTCTTTCGAGCGCATCTCCTTCTTGTGGTAGCGATTGGGAAACCAGAGCACTACGCCGAGCAGCAGGGCGATCAGAAAAGAGCTGACGAACTCGGCACCACCACCATCCCGATAGCCAAAGGCCACCAGTGCAGGCAACAGCATGGTCGAGCTGAACAGCGCAACCAGCAGGCCAACAATGCGAATAATGCTCAGGATGTGCATTACAGCTCCCTTTCCCCAATTAAAGAGCGATGGATTCTAGCCATCTAAGGGGCTGAGGGATACCCGCCCATGAGTCCGGTCGGTCAATTCACGGTCCACCTGAGCCCAAACTGAGGACTCCCACGCCACCTGCAAGGTGACCTGCTGACCGTAATCGGCCGCCAGCAATTCGCCATTATGGCTGCTGATCAGCGACTCGACAGTCCCCATGTCACCGTAATCGCAGTGAATGAGAGAGGGAGTGCGTGGCACCTTGAGCAGGGTGGGCAGTTGCTTGAGGGCGGCACCGACGCCGCCTCCATAGGCTTTGACCAGCCCACCGGTGCCAAGCTGGATGCCGCCGTAGTAACGCACCACCACGGCGCAGATTTCACCAATCCCCGAACCCATCAGCTGGGCCAGGATCGGTTTGCCCGCGGTACCGGACGGTTCGCCATCATCGCTGAAGCCGTAAACCTGGCTATCTTGCGGCGCGCCCGCCACAAAGGCCCAGCAGTGATGGCGAGCGGCCGGATGTTGGCGTTTGATCTCGTTGACCCACCCCTTGGCCGCCTCGACGGTCGAGGTGTGGGCGATCAGGGTAATGAAGCGGCTCTTCTTTATCTCTTCGGTCAACTCCAGCGGGGCAGCCGGAATGGAGTACGCAGCCGCCATCATAGTCCTGCTTGTCTGGTCATGTTCTCCACCCCGTTGGCGTGCAGCACTATGTTGTCTTCGATGCGGATGCCGCCAAATGGCCGCAACGCCTCCACCTTGTTCCAGTTGACCCGTTTGCCCTGTTCGCCCTGACGCAGCGGCTCCAGCAAACTGTCGATGAAGTAGAACCCCGGCTCGATGGTGAACACCTGACCCACCTCCATCACCCGGGTGCAGCGCAGATAGGGGAACAGCTCGGGCGCCGCCAGGTGGGTGCCACGCTCATCCTGCATGAAACCGCCCGCATCGTGCACCTGCAAACCGAGGAAGTGGCCGAGGCCGTGAGGGAAGAAGACGTTGGTCACCCCGGTGTTGATCATCTCGTCCACCGACATATCCACCAATTCGGTCGCTTGCAGCAGGCGCGCCAGCTTGTGGTGCATCTGCAGATGCAGCTCGCTGTAGCGACGACCCGGCTTGATCTCCTTGATGATCTCCTGCTGCTGCTCGTCGAGGGCAGCAATCAGATCGGCAAACTCGCCGCGCCGCCACGCCCAGGTACGGGTGATGTCGGAGGCATAACCGTGAAAATCGACGCCGGCATCGATCAGGAAGGAGTGACGTTCCGCATCGGGCACCCGCACGGCGGACAAATGGGTGTAGTGAAGGATGGCCGCATTGCGGTTGATAGCGACGATATTGCCGTAGGGCGCCTCATTGGCTCCCTGCCCGACCGCCTTCATGTAGGCCAGATTAATCTCGAACTCGCTCGCCCCCGCCATAAAAGAGTCCTTGGCGGCGATATGGCCGCGAACCCCGATCCGGTTCGCCTCGCGCAGACACTCCAGCTCATAGGGGGTCTTGTAGGCGCGGTGATAGTGCAGGTAGTTGAGCACCGCCTCCGGATTGGGCTGGGTCAGCCCCAGCAGCTCGGCCACTTCCAGATGGCCGCCCAGATAGGCCCACTCCTGCTTGTTGGCAGGTAGATGGTCGGCCACCTGTTCCGGCCGGGTCAGGAAACGGATATCGAAGAACTCGACCCAGAAGGCATTGGGCAGATCCGCTACTTTGTGCCAGAAATCCACCGGGCGGTAGAACAGCAGGATTGGTTTGTTCACCCCGTCCACCAGCAGCCAGCAGTGGGGATTGTCCAGCACCGGCAACCAGGCTTTGAAATGCGGGTTTACCTTGAACGGGTAATCCTGATCATCGAGGAAGATGCGGTGAGTCTGGCCGGAGTGGATGGCCAGTCCGCTGAGCCCCTGTTGTTGCAGAATGTCGCGGGTGCGCTGCTGCAAGGTATCGAGGTGCTGGGCAAAAAGTTGGCTGTAGCTGCTCATGGCGTCCTGCTCCGAGGTGAATGTGATTGCAGCATAACATCAAGCGCTTGGCGGCTCGACCCGTCAAGCTGCCGCTTCGTGAGGTAACGCATACGTTACAAACGTGTTTGTTATCAACAGAGAACCAATCATTAACAAATCAAAAACAATTCAATACACTGCCGGTAGATACATGAAGTCAGGGATTACTCATGGACAACCTCTGCCTGTGGCAACCGGATCCGCTCGGGATGCAGCAATCCAACCTCTACCGTTTTATGGCGGAGGTGAACCGTTTCCACGGCTTGCAGTTGCAGAACTACCCGCAGCTTTATCAATGGTCGGTGGAGAAGACCACCCGTTTCTGGCCGCTGGTATGGCAGCACTGCGGCGTCAAGGGCGAGCTCGGCAACATAGTGGCGGAGAACCGTCAGGATATGCAGCGCACCCGCTGGTTCCCCGATAGCCGCCTCAACTTCGCCGAAAACCTGCTGCGCCGTCAGGACGAGAGCCCGGCTATCATCTCCCGCATCGAAGGTAGCCCAAGCCGCACCCTGAGCTGGGGTGAACTGAGTGATCAGGTTGCCCGGCTGGCTCAGTGGCTGCGTCATCAGGGGATTGGTCGTGGCGATGTGGTTGCCGCCTATCTGCCCAATATTCCGGAAACCGTGGTTGCCATGCTGGCAACCACCAGTCTGGGGGCGATCTGGACCTCCACCAGCCCCGACTTTGGCGAGGCCAGCGTGATGGAGCGCTTCGGCCAGACCCGGCCGCGGGTGCTGTTTGCGGTGGATGGCTATCGCTACAACGGCAAAGCTATCGATATTCAGGACAAAGTAGTAGGGGTCGTCAGCCAGATCGGCAGCATAGAGCAGACGGTGATGATCCCCCTGCTCGGCAACCCGCTGCAGCTTGGTCACGACTGGCAGCAAGTGCTGGCGAGCCAGCCGGACGCCAGCCTCCAGTTCGAGCCGATGGCCTTCAATGACCCGCTCTATATCCTCTATTCATCCGGCACCACCGGCAAACCCAAGTGCATCGTGCACGGCATCGGCGGCACCCTGCTGCAACACCTGAAAGAACACCAGCTGCACTGCGACATCAAACCGGGGGAGCGGATTTTCTACTTCACTACCTGTGGCTGGATGATGTGGAACTGGCTGGTGAGCGCCCTCGCCTCCGGTGCCACCCTGGTGCTCTATGACGGCTCGCCATTTTATCCGGATGGCAACGTGCTGTGGGATCTGGCCCGCGACGAGCAGGTCAGCTTGTTCGGCACCTCGGCCAAGTATCTCGATGCACTGCACAAGCAGGGTTATGCCCCCATCAAGACCCACGATTTGCCGCACTTGCGGCTGATCTGCAGCACCGGATCTGTGCTGTCGCCGGAGGGGTTCGACTACGTCTATCAGCAGATCAAGCAGGATGTGCAGCTCAGCTCCATCTCCGGCGGTACCGACATCTGCTCCTGCTTCGTCATCGGCAACCCGCTCAGCCCGGTCTATCGCGGCGAGAGTCAGGGGCGCGGCCTCGGTCTCGCGGTGCAGGTGTTCAACGAAGCGGGCCAGCCGGTGCAGGGGGAGAAGGGCGAGCTGGTCTGCACCAAGCCGTTCCCAGCTCAGCCCATCTACTTCTGGGGCGACGAGAATGGTGACAAGTACCACGCCGCCTACTTCGAGCGGTTCGACAACATCTGGTGCCACGGCGACTGGATCGAGCTGACCCCGACCGGCGGCATTCTGTTCTACGGCCGCTCCGACGCCACCCTCAACCCGGGCGGCGTGCGCATCGGCACCAGCGAGATCTATCGCTACGTCGAACAGCTCGACGAAGTGGAAGAGAGCATCGTCATCGGCCAGCAGTGGCAGCAGGACGAGCGGGTGGTGCTGTTCGTCAAGCTCAAGGCGGGCAGCAAGCTGGATGAGCCGCTGCGCGAGCGGATCCGTCAGCAAATAAAACAGCACTGCACCGCCCGCCACGTGCCCGCCCGCATCCTGCAGGTGGATGCCATCCCCCGCACCAAGTCCGGCAAGATCGTCGAACTGGCGGTGCGGGAAGTGGTACACAACCGACCGGTCAACAATACCCATGCCCTCGCCGATCCCGAGGTGCTGAACCAGTATCGCAACAGGCCGGAACTGGCCAGTTGATAACAAACTCACATCCATCGGAGGCGCCACAAGGCGCCTCTCTTTCGCCCGTTTTGTGATGAAGAGCTTTTACTCGAGATCTGTTAAACAAATGTTTTAAATAGGTGTTGAAAATGTCTCCTTTTGGATCAATAGTGAGCCTCGCCCCCTGCTGGGGATTAAGGAGCACCACTCCCCACTGAGTGGGAACAAGGAGACACTCTCATGATCTACCAAGGCGAAACCCTGTCGGTCAGCTACCTCGAAAACGGCATCGCCGAGCTGAGGTTTGATGCCCCGGGTTCAGTCAACAAGCTGGATCGCGCTACCCTGCTCTCCCTGAGCGAAGCGATCGCCGCATTACAACAAGAACGTGAACTAAAAGGTCTGATCCTCACCTCCGGCAAAGACGCCTTTATCGTCGGTGCCGACATTACCGAATTCCTGGAACTGTTCGATCTGCCGCAAGAAGATCTGCTCGGCTGGCTGAAAAAGGCCAACGACATCTTCAATGCCATCGAAGATCTGCCGGTTCCGACCCTCTCCGCCATCAAGGGCCACGCTCTGGGCGGCGGCTGCGAGACCATTCTCTCCACCGACTTCCGTCTGGCCGACACCAGCGCCAAAATCGGCCTGCCCGAGACCAAACTCGGCATCATGCCGGGCTTTGGCGGCACTGTCCGTCTGCCGCGGGTGATCGGCGCCGACAACGCGCTTGAGTGGATCACCACCGGCAAGGACTACCGTGCCGATGACGCCCTCAAGGTGGGCGCCATCGACGCCGTGGTCGCCCCGGATGCACTGCAGAGCGCGGCGCTGCAGATGATTAAGGACGCCATCGCGGGCAAGCTGGACTGGCAGAGCCGTCGCGCCGCCAAAAAAGCGCCGCTGCGCCTCTCCAAACTGGAAGCCATGATGAGCTTCACCACCGCCGCCGGCATGGTTGCCGCTGTGGCGGGCAAACACTATCCGGCGCCGATGACTGCGGTGAAAACCGTCGAAGCCGCCGCAGGTATGGGCCGTGACGAAGCGCTGGTCGTTGAAGCACAGGGCTTTATCAAGCTGGCCAAGACCGATGTCGCCAAGGCACTGGTCGGCATCTTCCTGAATGATCAGCACATCAAGGCGCTGGCCAAGAAGGCGGCCAAGCAGGCGAGCAAGGCCACTGGTCACGCCGCCGTACTGGGTGCCGGCATCATGGGCGGCGGCATCGCCTACCAGTCTGCCAGCAAGGGCATTCCGGCGGTGATGAAGGACATCAACGAGAAGGCGCTGGCACTTGGCATGGGCGAAGCCACCAAGCTGCTCAACGGCCAGCTCGAGAAGGGCCGCATCGACGGCATCAAGATGGGCCAGGTGCTCTCTGCCATTACTCCGACCCTCAGCTATGACAACGTCAAAGGCGTGGACGTAGTGGTCGAAGCCGTGGTCGAGAATCCCAAGGTGAAAGCCGCCGTACTGGGCGAAGTGGAAGGGATCATTGGCGAAGACGCCGTGCTCGCCAGCAACACCTCCACCATTCCCATCTCCCTGCTGGCCAAAGGGCTGAAGCGCCCGCAGAACTTCTGCGGCATGCACTTCTTCAACCCGGTGCACCGCATGCCACTGGTGGAGATCATCCGCGGCGAGCAGACCTCCGATGAAACCATCAACCGCGTGGTGGCCTATGCCGCCGCCATGGGCAAGTCGCCGGTCGTGGTCAACGACTGCCCGGGCTTCTTCGTCAACCGCGTGCTGTTCCCCTACTTCTTCGGCTTCAACAAGCTGGTCGCCGATGGTGCCGACTTCGCGGCCGTCGACAAGGTAATGGAGAAGGAGTTCGGCTGGCCGATGGGCCCCGCCTACCTGCTGGACGTGGTCGGCATCGACACCGGTCACCATGCCGGTGACGTGATGGCGCAGGGCTTCCCGGCACGCATGAGCAAGGAAGGCCGCACTGCCATCGACGTGATGTACGAAGTGAACCGCTTCGGTCAGAAGAACGGCAAGGGCTTCTACGCCTACGAACAGGACAAGAAGGGCAAACCGAAGAAGGTGGCCGACGCCGCTAGCTACGAGCTGCTGGCCCCCATCGCCAAGCCGAAACAGGATTTCGACAAGGAAACCATCATCGCTCGCATGATGATCCCGATGATCAACGAGGTGGTGCTCTGTCTGGAAGAGGGCATTGTCGCCACGCCAGCCGAAGCCGACATCGCACTGGTCTACGGTCTGGGCTTCCCTCCCTTCCGCGGCGGCGTGTTCCGCTATCTGGACACCATTGGTCTGGATCGCTACGTGGCCATGGCCGACCAGTATGCCGACTTGGGCCCGCTCTACCGCGTCAGCGACAAGCTGCGCGAGATGGCTGCCCAAGGCAAAACCTTCTACTGATTGCGGAAAGGAGATCCATTCATGAAAGACGTAGTCATTGTCGACTGTATCCGGACCCCGATGGGCCGGTCCAAGGGCGGCGCCTTCCGCAACGTGCGTGCAGAAGATCTGTCCGCGCACCTGATGAAATCCATCCTGCTGCGCAACCCCAACCTCGACCCGAACGAGATCGAGGATATCTACTGGGGCTGCGTGCAGCAGACCCTGGAGCAAGGCTTCAACATCGCCCGCAACGCCGCGCTGCTGGCCGGCATTCCGAAGCAGGTGGGGGCGGTTACCGTCAACCGCCTGTGTGGCTCCTCCATGCAGGCGCTGCACGACGCCTCCCGCGCCATTCAGGTGGGTGATGGGGATATCTTCATCATCGGCGGCGTCGAGCACATGGGCCACGTGCCGATGAGCCACGGCGTCGACTTCCACCCCGGCATGGCCAAGTCGGTGGCGAAAGCCTCCGGCATGATGGGACTGACCGCCGAGATGCTCGGCAAGCTGCACGGCATCAGCCGCCAGCAGCAGGACGAGTTTGCCGCCCGCTCCCACCGCTGCGCTCACGCCGCCACCGTAGAAGGACGTTTTGCCAAGGAGATCGTCGGGCTGGAAGGCCATGACGCCAGCGGCGCCCGCTTCTTCTACGACTATGACGAGGTGATCCGCCCGGAAACCACAGTCGAAACCCTGAGCCAGCTGCGCCCGGTGTTTGATCCGGTCAACGGCACCGTCACCGCCGGCAGCTCCTCGGCGCTGTCCGATGGCGCCGCCGCCATGCTGGTGATGAGCGCGGATCGCGCCAAGGCCCTCGGCCTCACGCCGCGCGCCAAGGTACGTGCCATGGCCATCGCCGGCTGTGACGCCGCCATCATGGGTTACGGCCCGGTGCCGGCCACCCAGAAGGCGCTCAAGCGTGCCGGTCTGACTGTCGGTGATATCGACCTGTTCGAGCTGAACGAGGCGTTTGCCGCCCAGTCCCTGCCCTGCGTGAAGGATCTGGGTCTGCAGGATCAGGTGGACGAGAAGGTAAACCTGAACGGCGGCGCCATTGCGCTGGGTCACCCGCTCGGCTGCTCCGGCGCGCGCATCTCCACCACCCTCATCAATCTGATGGAGGAGAAGGATGCCACCCTGGGGGTTGCCACCATGTGTATCGGTCTGGGTCAGGGCATCGCCACCGTGTTTGAACGGGTGTGATAACCAGCCGGATCGACGGGATGCACTACTGAGAGTTGTCCCTTTTCGGGGCCAGTCTGACTGGCCCCTTTTCAAGTCTGTGACGATCGCCACACGGGGTGCTCGTCAGTGGTCAGAAGCTGTCTGTTGGCCGTCCCGTTTGGGTCGGCCTTTTTTCGTTTTAATCTTATCAATAGGCTGTTATTGCCTTAAACCTCACATTAGATAGGGGGCTTGCTTGCTTTTTACTCCCCCGACAGGTTCAATCTGCACAAAAAAATGGGTGGATGCACATACATATGTCAATGAGCAAACAACTGCTGATCGTCGATGACGACCAAGAGATCCGCGAGCTGCTCAATGAGTACCTGACCCGGGCGGGCTTTCAGGTATTGACGGCGGCGGAGGGCAACGAGATGCGTCAGCAACTCGCCCAGCACAGCCCGGACCTGATTATTCTGGACATCATGATGCCCGGCGAGGACGGTTTTACCCTCTGCCAGCAGATCCGTCGTGACTCCCAGGTGCCCATCATCATGCTTACCGCCGCCTCCGACGAAGCGGATCGGGTGATCGGTCTGGAACTGGGCGCCGACGACTATATCGCCAAACCGTTCAGCCCCCGTGAACTGCAGGCCCGCATCAAGGCGCTGCTGCGCCGCGCCGAATTCCGCCAGCCGGAAAAAGAGAAAGAGCCGAGCCGCCGCCTGCGTTTTGCCGAGTGGACCCTCGACACCCTGAGCCACCAGCTGACCCATGATGATGGCAGCCTGCTGGACCTCTCCGGCAGCGACGCCATGCTGCTCGGCATGTTCCTGCAACAGCCCGGCGTGGTGCTGGATCGCGACACCATCTCGGATGCCACCCGCGGCCGCGAAAGCCTGCCGATGGAGCGCGGTATCGACGTGCAGATCAGCCGTCTGCGCCAGAAGCTGGGCGACAACGGCAAGAGCCCGCGCATCATCAAGACCATCCGCGGTAGCGGCTACATGCTGATTGCCGAGGTGCACGAGCTGCCATGAGCAACAAGTGGTCCTGGGGGGCGCTGGTGCCCCGCTCCCTGTTGTCACGGATGATCCTGCTGCTGTTGCTGGCCATCCTGCTCTCCCAGACCATTCTGACCGGCATCTGGATGCAGCAGATCCAGAAGCGGGAGCTGGAGGGGATGCTCAGCACCACCCGCAACCTCGCCATGTCTGCCGCTTCCACCGTCAACTTCTTCAAATCCCTGCCGCTGCAGTATCGCCATATCGCGCTGGACCAGCTGCGCAACATGGGGGGCAGCCGCTTCTTCGTCTCACTCAACGAGGAAGAGATACACATCAACGCCATCCCCGACAGCGAACGCAAGACGCAGGTGCTGGAGGAGGTGCAGGGGGTGCTGACCCGCAAGCTCTCCGACGCCATGGCGATCAAGGTGGACTTCTCCCGACCCGATGACCTCCACGTCTTCAACAACGACACCTTGCTGGCGGATCTACCCTCCTCCTGGGCCCGCTACACCCTGTCGCTGGAGCCGCTCAATCCACCGGTACTGGTGACCCAGATCGAGATTGAAAAGGGGGAGTGGCTCTATCTGGCGGCCCTGCTGCCCGCCCCCTACATGACCCTCGACGATACCGTGATGCCGAGCAACCAGGTGCGCTTCATCGCCCTGATGACGGTGTTCCTCTGCTTCTTCACCTTTATGCTGGTGCGCTGGCAGACCCGGCCGCTGCGCCGTCTCGCCAAGGCGGCGGTGAATCTGGGCAAGGATATTGATCAGCCTTCGCTCAAGGAGGAAGGAGCGTCGGAAATCGTGGCGGCGACCCGCGCCTTCAACATCATGCAGCACCGCATTCGTCGCTATATCGACGATAGAGAGCGGCTGTTCAGCTCGATTTCCCACGACCTCAAGACCCCCATCACCCGGCTGCGGCTACGGGTCGAACTGCTCGATGACGAGGTACAGATCGCCAAGTTCAACAAGGATCTCGACGAGCTGGAGCTGATGGTGAAAGGGGCGCTGCAGACGGTCAAAGAGACCGACATTCACGAGAATATCGAGGAGATCGACATCAACGCCCTGCTTGAGCAGATGGCGGAGTCGATGAACCTGCACGACGAGCGGCTGACCATCGAAGGCCATTGCAAGTGGCCCTATCGCGGCAAGCTGCTGGCGCTCAAGCGCTGCATCGGCAATCTGGTGGACAACGGCATCAAGTACGGCCAGCGGGTTCGCATCATCATCATGGATGACGAGGAGATGCTGATCCTCTTTATCATGGATGAGGGCCCCGGCCTGCCGGACGATCAGTTCGAGCGCATTTTCGAACCCTATTACCGGCTCAGCACGGATCAGGCTGGCACCGGCCTCGGCCTTGGCATCGCCCGCAACATAGCCCACGCCCACGGCGGCGATCTGGTGCTGGAAAATCGTCCGCAAGGTGGCCTGCAGGCCACGCTCTCCCTACCAAGGCAGTAACCTTATGAAGTGGTTGTCTTTTTCTGTCATCGCCCTGCTCTCTGCTCCCGTTGCCGCCTCCCAGGTGGAAGTGCTGCACTGGTGGACATCCGGCGGCGAAGCAAAAGCGGTCGAAGTGCTCAAATCCGAGTGGACCAAACAGGGCAACCAGTGGAACGACTTTGCAGTGCAGGGCGGCGGCGGCAAGAGCGCCATGACGGTATTGAAGAGCCGGGCACTGGCCGCCAACCCGCCCGAAGCGGCCCACCTCAAGGGTTACGAGCTCAAGGAGTGGGCCGGGCTCGGCTTCCTGCGCGATCTCACCCCCATGGCCGAACACCTCGGCTGGTACAGTCAGATGCCGCCCATGGTGCGTGCCACCCTCAGCCAGAATGGTGCCCTGATGGCGGTGCCCACCGGCATCCACCGGGTCAACTGGCTGTGGCTCAACCGCAAGATCTTCGAGCGCAACAAGCTGACTCCGCCCACCAGCTGGGCCCAGTTTGTCACCGTCGCCGACCAGCTTAAAAAACGGGGCATCACCCCGCTCGCCATCGGCAACGAGCCCTGGCAGCTGGCGGTACTGTTTGAAACGGTGGCGCTCGGTGAGGGGGGCAAGGAGTTCTACCGCAAGGCGTTCCTCGAGCAGGACAGCGCCACCCTGACCGGCCCCGACATGGTGCGGGTGCTGACCCGTTTCCAGCAGCTGCGTACCTATGTGCCGCAAAAATACGCCGGTCTGAAGTGGCATCAGGCCACCAATCTGCTGGAGAGCGGTGGCGCCGCCATGCAGGTGATGGGGGACTGGGTGAAGGGTGAACTGAGTGCCGGTAACTACCGGCCGGGTGAGGATATCGCCTGTCTGCCGAGCCCGGGCAGCGCCGGACTGTTCAGCTACAACCTCGACTCCATCGCCATGTTCAAACAGCGGGATCCGGCCCAGCTGCAGGCGCAGGGCGATCTGGCCCAACTGCTGATGACGCCGCAATTCCAGGAGGAGTTCAATCGGGTGAAGGGGTCTATTCCGGCTCTGACCAATCCCGACATGAGCAAGTTCGACCGCTGCGCCGTCCGCTCCTATCAGGATTTCCTGCTGGCGGAAAAGCAGGACAACCTGCTGCCCAGCATGGCGGAAGGGATGGCAACGCCGACCAATATGCGGCAGGCGATCCTCGATGTGCTGAGCAACTTCTTCAACGACCCCAAGGCCAACCCAGAGCAGACGGCGCTGCATCTGGAGCGGGCGATGCGCTCGACCCGCTGATCCGGGTACATTGCCAAACGGCAGAAATGACAAAGGCGGAATTGCTCCGCCTTTGTTGTTGAATCGCCATCCGATTCAGGATTGATCGTTCTCGTCCTCATCCTCGTCATAGTAATCGCTGAGCTCGATCCAGAGCCCCAACCCGACCATCACCATGGAGCCGAACCAGGTACCGGTATTCCCGATCGGGCTGCCCATCACTATCATGGCGAAGGACAAGAACCCCATGCCTGCATAGGCTTGTAATCTGCCGTAGGAGACCTGCATATTCACCTCCTTGTTGAATATGGTTCAATTTTTATATTACTCGTCCGGCGCAAGCTGGATAGGGTTGAATAACATTTCGGTTACATATGCTGGTTAATGGGTCGTTTGTTTGATTATTTTTTAGCCCTGAGTATCATTGGCAGCCGAATAGGTTGAAGGTTGATAATAGATGAGTGATTTATTCTGCGGCGCAACTCATGAGTTGGACGCAATCGGGCTTCGTTGCCCGGAACCCGTTATGATGGTTCGCAAGAAAGTGCGGCTGATGGCGGATGGCGAGACCCTGCTGGTCAGCGCCGACGATCCTTCAACCACCCGCGACATCCCCAGTTTCTGCCGCTTTATGGATCACACCCTGGTCGCCAGCGAGACAGAGCAGGCCCCCTACCGCTATCTGATCCGCAAGGGTCAATAAGCCCCCGTACCGGAGCACTCCATGACAACCATTACCCGAATCGGCACCACCCAGCGTTGGTCAGACGTGGTCATCCACAATGGCACCCTCTACGTGGTGGAAGTACCCGTCAGCGAAGAGGCCGACATCCACCAGCAGACCCGCGAAGTGCTGGCAAGCCTGCAACGCCTGCTGGAAGCCAACGGCTCCGGCGTCGACAAGATCCTGATGGCCAATATCTATCTCAAAGACATTGGTGACATCGCGGCCTTCAACGAACAGTGGGATGCCTGGATTCCGGCAGGCACCGCCCCCGTGCGCGCCTGTGTACAAGCCCGCTTAGCCCATGAAGGCTACAAGGTGGAAGTGCAGCTGACTGCGGCAGTCTAAGAGGCGCTTATCCCCCTCATCCCCGCCCCTTCTCCCACGAGGGGAGAAGGGAGCAAGCAACAAGGGGCCATTGCTCGCAACGGCTCCAATAGAAAGGCCCCGCCATTACTGGCGGGGCCTTTTCGTTACCGAAACCTGAGCGACTTAGGCGGTCGGGGTCAGGGTAATGGTCACGCGGCGGTTCTGGGCTTTGCCAGCGGCGGTGCTGTTGGTAGCAACCGGCTGATCCGGGCCTACGCCGGTGGTGGAGATGCGGCTGCCTGCTACGCCCTGACCAATCAATTGGGCAGCAACGGCATCGGCACGATCGCGGGAGAGCTTCATGTTCAGATCGCGGGAACCGGTGCTGTCGGTGTGACCGACCACGTTCAGACGGGTCTTGTCGAACTCGGCAACCACCATGGCCACGCCGGAGAGGGTGTTGGCACCGGCCGCTTTCAGCTGGGAGCTGGAGCTGTCGAAGGTCACGTTGTTCGGCATGTTGAGGATCAGCTCATTGCCATTGCGGGTCACGCTGACGCCGGTGCCCTGCAGCTTCTCGCGCAGCTTGGCTTCCTGCACGTCCATGTAGTAGCCGATACCGCCACCCAGCGCCGCGCCGGCAGCAACGCCGGTCAGGATGCCCTTCTTGCGGTCACCCTTGCTGGAAGAGAGCGCACCTACGGCCGCACCGGCAGCGGCGCCAGCCAGCGCGCCCCAGGCACCTTTGGAGGTCTGGGATTCACCTGTGTAGGGATTGGTGGTACAGCCGCTCAGGGCAACGGTCAGTGCCAGAGCTGGCACCAGGATCTTGGCTCGCATGAAAAAACCTCTGTGAAAACAATCCGGCACCATGCCGGGGGCCGGATTGTAACGCGCTGGCACGCCATTGTCTGACGCAAGCCTGAACAGATGGCGAGAGTGGTGTTTTTTTGGCCAATCGGCGGATGGTCAGCGCGGTAACTGACACTCGGCGTGGCAAGGACAGCTGACCAGATGATCATTCACCATCCCCACCGCCTGCATAAAGGCGTAACAGATGGTGCTGCCAACGAAGTTGAAGCCGAGCTTCTTGAGCGCTTTCGACATGGCATCCGACTCCGGCGAAGTCGCCGGAATATCGCCGTTGCCCTGGCGCTGGTGGACGATGGGGGCGCCGCCAACAAAGCCCCACAGGTAGTCGGCGAAGTCGATGCCTTCAGCCTCCAGCGCCAGATAGGCGCGGGCGTTTTTGATGATCGACTGCACCTTGAGCCGGTTGCGGATGATGCCGGTGTCCTGCATCAGCCGCTCTACATCCTGCTCGTCGAACCGGGCAATCTGCACCGGATCAAAGTCCGCATAGGCGCGGTAATAGCTCTCGGTACGCTTGAGGATGGTGATCCACGACAGCCCCGCCTGCTGGCCGTCGAGGCAGAGCTTGGCAAACAGCTCGCGGGCGTCATAGACCGGCCTGCCCCACTGTTTGTCATGGTATTCAATGTATTCCGGGTCCTTGGTCACCCAGGCGCAGCGCAGTTCCATTTCCTCTCCCTCGTTATTTCAGCGGTTTGCCCGACCCTGCCCACTCTGCAGGCGGCACTGCTCACATCATATACCGGACATCCCGCCCGACCAGCCAGGGCGCAGCACCATCCCGCGAATCCGCTGCAATTTCGCCTATTATCCGACCATGCCAGACGGTATACTCCCTCGGTTCACATTCAGCAAATCTTGCTCTGATTTTCACTTCGCGCGAAAAAAATTATGCAAAAATTCGATGTCAAAACCTTTCAGGGCCTGATCCTGCAGCTGCAGGACTATTGGTCCCGCCAGGGCTGTACCATCATTCAGCCGCTGGATATGGAAGTGGGTGCCGGTACTTCCCACCCCATGACCTGTCTGCGTGCCCTGGGCCCGGAGCCCATCGCCTGCGCTTACGTGCAACCGTCCCGCCGTCCGACCGACGGCCGCTACGGTGAAAACCCGAACCGCCTGCAGCACTACTACCAGTTCCAGGTGATCATCAAGCCTTCCCCCGACAACATTCAGGAACTCTATCTGGGCTCCCTGAAAGAGCTGGGCATGGATCCTGAAATCCACGACATCCGCTTCGTGGAAGACAACTGGGAAAACCCGACTCTGGGTGCCTGGGGTCTGGGTTGGGAAGTGTGGCTGAACGGCATGGAAGTGACCCAGTTCACCTACTTCCAGCAGGTCGGCGGCCTCGAGTGCAAGCCGGTCACCGGCGAGATCACCTACGGTCTCGAGCGTCTGGCCATGTACATTCAGGGCGTGGACAGCGTCTACGATCTGGTCTGGTCTGACGGCCCGCTGGGCAAGACCACCTACGGCGACGTGTTCCACCAGAACGAAGTGGAGCAATCCACCTACAACTTCGAACACGCCGATGTGGAGTTCCTGTTCCACTGCTTCGAGCAGTACGAGAAGGAAGCCCAGAACCTGCTGGCACTGGAAAAACCGCTGCCGCTGCCTGCCTACGAGCGCATCCTCAAAGCCGCTCACTCCTTCAACCTGCTGGATGCCCGCAAGGCCATCTCGGTCACCGAGCGTCAGCGCTACATCCTGCGCATTCGCACCCTGACCAAGGCCGTGGCAGAGGCATACTATGCCTCCCGCGAAGCGCTGGGCTTCCCGATGTGTCAGCGCAGTGAGAACAAGCAAGGTTAAGGAACGGACATGGCACAACATACATTTCTGGTAGAGATCGGTACTGCTGAGCTGCCGCCCAAAGCCCTGCGCTCCCTGGCCGAAGCCTTTGCCGACAACTTCAAAGCCGAACTGACCAAGGCCGATCTGGCCTTCGGCGACGTCGAGTGGTTTGCCTCACCGCGCCGTCTGGCGCTGAAGGTAAGCGAGCTGGCTGGCGAACAGCCGAGCAAGAGCGTCGAGAAGCGCGGCCCGGCCGTAGCGCAGGCGTTCGATGCCGAAGGCAAGCCGACCAAGGCTGCTGAAGGCTGGGCCCGTGGCAACGGCATCACCGTTGAGCAGGCCGAGCGTCTGGTCACCGACAAGGGCGAGTGGCTGGTTCACACCGCCAAGGTTGAAGGGCGTCCGGCCAAAGAATTGCTGGGCGAACTGGTCGCCTCCGCACTGGCCAAGCTGCCGATCCCGAAAATGATGCGCTGGGGCGACAAGACCATCCAGTTCGTGCGTCCGGTCTTCACCGTGACCCTGCTGCTGGATGGCGAGCTGGTTCCCGCCCACATTCTGGGTATCAACTCTGCCCGCACCATCCGCGGTCACCGCTTTATGGGCGAGAGCGAGTTCACCATCGACAACGCCAGCCAGTACCCGCAGATCCTGCAGGAGCGCGGCATGGTGATTGCCGACTTTATGGCGCGCAAGGCCAAGATCAAGGCTGACGTCGAAGCGGCCGCTGCCGCCTTCGGTGGCGTGGCCGATCTGGACGACGCCCTGCTGGAAGAAGTGACCGCACTGGTCGAGTGGCCTGTGGTGCTGACCGCCAACTTCGAAGAGAAGTTCCTGGCCGTTCCGGCTGAAGCGCTGGTGCACACCATGAAGGGTGACCAGAAGTACTTCCCGGTCTACGACAAGAACGGCAAGCTGCTGCCGAAGTTTATCTTCGTCACCAACATCGAGTCCAAAGACCCGAGCCAGATCATCAGCGGCAACGAAAAGGTGGTTCGCCCCCGTCTCTCTGACGCCGAGTTCTTCTTCAAGACCGACCTCAAGCAGACCCTGGCCTCTCGCCTGCCGCGCCTTGAAACCGTGCTGTTCCAGCAACAGCTGGGCACCGTCAAGGCCAAGGTCGAGCGTATCGAGACCGTCGCCGGCTTTATCGCCGAGCGTATCGGCGCCGATGTGGCTCAGGCCAAGCGTGCCGGTCTGCTCTCCAAGTGTGACCTGATGACCAACATGGTCGGCGAGTTCACCGACACCCAGGGTGTCATGGGGATGCACTACGCCCGTCACGATGGCGAAGACGAAGCAGTTGCCGTGGCCCTCAACGAGCAGTACATGCCGCGCTTTGCCGGTGATGCCCTGCCGTCCGGTCTGGTTGCCTGCGCCGTCGCGCTGGCCGACAAGTTCGACACCCTGGCCGGTATCTTCGGCATCGGCATGCTGCCGAAGGGTGACAAGGACCCGTTCGCCCTGCGTCGCGCCGCCATCGGTGCCCTGCGCATCATGACCGAGAAGCAGCTGGATCTGGATCTGGTTGAACTGGTTGAAGAAGCGGTACGCGTCTACGGCGACAAGCTGACCAACAAAACCGTCGTTACCGACGTGGTCGACTTTATGCTGGGCCGCTTCCGCGCCGCCTATCAGGACGAAGGCATCGGTGCCGACGTAGTGCTGGCCGTACTGGCCCGCCGCCCGACCCGTCCGCTCGACTTCGATCGTCGCGTCAAGGCCGTCAGCCACTTCCGCACCCTGGATGCCGCACTGGCACTGGCTGCCGCCAACAAGCGCGTGAGCAACATTCTGGCCAAGGTCGAAGGCGAACTGCCGACTGCCGTCAAACCGGAACTGCTGGTCGATGCCGCCGAGAAGGCGCTGGCCACCCAGGTTGCCGAACTGCAAGCCGAACTGGCCCCGCTGTTCGCCGCCGGTGACTATCAGGCTGCCCTCACCCGTCTGGCCGCCCTGCGCGAGCCGGTCGACACCTTCTTCAACGAAGTCATGGTGATGGCCGATGACGAAGCCCTCAAGGCCAACCGTCTGGCGCTGCTGAACAACCTGCGCAACCTGTTCCTGCAAGTCGCGGATATCTCGCTGTTGCAGTGATTTTGGTTGAGTGAGTGATATAAAAACGGCGCCGTTAAGGCGCCGTTTTTTTCATAAAAAGAAAATTCATTTGTATTTATTAATCGCAACTCGAATGCTCCTGTAATTCTCTGCTTTAAATATAGCCTTATATGGTATGTTGCATTTATTAGCTAAACCCCTTAACACAATATAATGCTCTGGAATTATCTTTGTGTATGCACTTCTTAACTTGTGAATATGTGAGTTTATAGCACTTTTCTCATCAATCGTGTCTGACACTATTGCGCATGCTAAAGCATTAAGTGCATTAAAATATCGTTCTCCAGCATTATTAATTATCATAAAAGTATTAAAATCACCTGACTGCGTAAGGTCAGACAGTGCATTGGTATATTCGTTCCCTGCCTCTATAACCTCTGATTCCAGGCGATTTGATCGATCTTGCTTTTCACATTTAATATCTTCTCTCTCTTTTTTTGTCATAAATACAGTTTTCACCGCAAATCCAGCAAAAAAAGAAAATAATGCAATTAAAATATCAACCCAATTGTCACTGCTCAACATCATCCTCATCCACCATTTTTTTCACCATAGCAAGCAAAGCCTCAATCGTGTCAACTTGTGATTTTCTAACAATACTTTCATTTACTTTAAAGCAATCTAATGCAGCCAGTTTCCCTGCATTTTCGATATCTAAGCCAGATACAATGTAATCATTTGTTTTACCATACCACTTACTTATTTCATCTTTTGTAGGGTGCTCGTCCAAACGATACTTTATAAATAGTTGATGCTCTAAAGAACGAGCCTGCTTCATAAGTTCATTAATATCCAAAACACCACCCCATCAGCTGTTGAAATTGCCTTTGACATTAGCCTTATCAAAGGACGGAAGGCAAGATTAAAGATTCTTGGACTCTCACCATTTTGACTGTAACTCGTAGGTTCGATTAGCGAAGCGTAATCGGACGTTCGCGTAAATGGATTCTCTCGCCATAACGGCCAGCCGAATTCCCCCCTCCGGCTGGCCGCCACTGTTTGACGGCAACAACCGCAATCAAAGCCTCTCGATCGTTCGATTACGCTGCGCTAATCGAACCTACAGGGGGGGGTAATGAGCTGTTATCATTTGAGACAGTGCCCAGGCCGCCACGCCCAAGAGGAAAGTCATGGATATACCTGCCGCCCCATCCCCCGCCATCTGCCAGCTGTGTCAGGAGAAAGCCGATCTCGACTTCGACTTCACCATGGCCTTTCAGCCCATCGTCGATTGCAGCCAGCGCACCATCTTCGGCTACGAGGCGCTGGTGCGGGGGCTCAACAACGAACCCGCGCAGAGCGTGATTGCCCGGGTCAACGATGGCAACCGCTACCGCTTCGATCAGCTGTGCCGGATCAAGGCCATCGCGCTGGCCGCCCGGCTCGAGATGCGGGGAATGCTGAGCATCAACTTTCTGCCCAATGCGGTCTACCGCCCGGAGCGCTGCATCCGCACCACCCTGCAGGCGGCCCGCGAGCATCTCTTTCCCATCGAGCAGATCATGTTCGAGCTGACCGAGGTGGAGCAGGTGCAGGATAGCCAGCATCTCCGCAGTATCGTTGATCACTATCAGGCCCTCGGCTTCAAGACGGCAATCGATGACTTTGGCGCCGGTTACTCGGGCCTCAACCTGCTGGCCGATTTTCACCCCAACATCGTCAAGCTCGATATGCACCTGCTGCGCGGCATCGACCATGACCCGACCCGGCAAGCCATAGTGCGCCACTGTCTGGCGCTGTTTGCCGATCTGCAGATCACCCCGCTGGCGGAGGGGATCGAGACCCGCGAAGAGATGGCCTGCCTGCGGGAGATGGGCATCAGCCTGATGCAGGGCTATCTGTTTGCCCGCCCCGGCTTTGAAACACTGCCCGAGGTGGATTTCGCCAGCTTGTAAGCAAATCGCTCTGCACTGACCCCTCAGCCCATACCCGCCCTAATAAGAAAACGGACACCCGAGGGTGTCCGTTTTTATGTCATATCACCTTGCCCCGAGGGGTTGTGTGCTGACGGTTTACAGATAGCTCTCATCGACGCCGATATGGGCCAGCGCAGCCAGTTCGAGCGGCGTCAGCTGGCTGGCAGAGTCGATCATGGTCGGCTCGCCACGGGCGGACTCGGGCAGTTGCAGCCGCTCCTTGAGCGCATCGGTCAGGCTGCCCACCAGATTGCCCATGCGGGTCAGGCGGGAGACCAGCACGGCCTCAGGGCTGCTTTCGCTATCGGCAAAGCCGGAGACCTGAGCCACCGCGAAGTCGCAGATAGCCCTGGCCCGATCACCAAAAGCCCCTTCCAGCTGTTGCAGCACCTGCCGTGCCTCGCTGTCGCCGAGACGCCCCAGCTCCGCCTGCATATGGCCGGTGTCAAAGCGCAATCGCGCCCCGGCATCTAGCCGTTCCTCTCGCGGCTTGAGCGCGGTATGGTCCACCCACGCCTGCTCGGTCTGACCGGCAAACTGCATCAGGCCGCCCAGCACCAACCGCTGGTTGGGGCGCGCCGAGGCGAGACTGTCGAGGGCATGACCAAGAGAAGAGCCCTTGGCATCACTGCCGCTGGCCAGCGAGAGCGCCAGAGTGCGCAGGGTTTGCAGATCGCCGCGGGTCTGCAACTTGGCCATGTGGGAACTGTTGATGGAGCCATCGGCAATGTGTTGATGCAGGGCATTGAGATCGCTGCTGCTCAGGGTCACCTCGGTCGAGGTTTGATCCCGCAGCAGGTAGCTGGCCTGATAGCTGATAAGATCCAGCGCCAACTTGTAGCCGGTGGCCGGGGTCTGCCGCGCCATGGCGACCTGTTCGCGGGCAGCCCCTTTGCTCTCACCGCTTTGGGCGGACGTCGCATCCGCAGTGGTGGTCGCGCTTTGCGCCGGTTCGCCAGCGATTTCAGCCTTGACGGCCCGCTGCAGGTCGGTCACTTCACCCATCGCGGTGTGCAGCTGGCTCATCGCCTCCTGCAGCAGTTCGGGGGTGGCGCTGGCGAGCAGCTCGGTCACCTTGCCCCCCACAGTGCCCCACTGCTGGAGCGGGATACCGGCGATGGGGCGGGCCAGCAGCCCGGCAGCCAACTCACGGAGTTGCGGCTGCTCGGAGCCGATGACAACGGCCTGCAACGCGGTGCAGAGCGAGCGCAGTGGGCCGTTGCCGGTCGCCAGAGTGGCGTGCTCCTTGCCCAGTTGTTCGGCGGCGATGTTGTTCAACACGTCCGCCTTGGCAAAGCCACCCAGCGAGCTACCAAATGCAGCCTGCTTCATCAGACGCTGAAGATCCTCGGGGGAAGTGGCGGTTTGCGCCTTCGGCGCTGCGGCACTCTTGCCGCTCCCCAGCAGGTTGCCGATCCACTCTTTGATGGCCACGAACGGACGGGCCAGTTGGGGCCCCAATCGCGAGAGCAGCCCCTGCCCTTTTTGCGGTTCGCTGCGGTTGCCCAGCAAGATCGCATCTTGCCCGGTAGCGACCTGACGCGCCTCCAGCTGGCCCATCCGGCCAACCCCTGTGGTTGCATCACTGTGGTGAGCGACGGCCTGTGTGCCGACGGTGTTTGCTTGAATCTGCATGATGATTGTCTTCTTGTGATGTTTCGCCGCCAGTCTAGGAGAGGCCATCAACAGGGACTATCGGGATTGGTCGCGATTTTTGTACTGAGCGCGGCGTACTATCTCGCTGACCGAAAAGCTAAAAAAAGAGAGCCACCATTAACAGTGCCGTTGGCGGTGACCTGCTCTAATGGCGCCATCATCAATCTGGAGCCATCAATGAACTCTCTTTATCACGCCGCCATCCACCAGCTGTTTCTCTCCCTCTCCCTGCCTGCGCCGCAACAGGAGGAGAGCGTCACCAGCCTGCAGATCGGCGAACTGACCTGTCACTTGACCGAACACCCGGCCGACTATCTGCTGATGTTTACCCGCCTCGACGCGGCCACCAGCGCTCAGGCGGCCGCCCAGAACCTGTTCAGTCAGGACCCGTGCAAGCCGGTACTGGGTTTCGATACCGAGAGCCTGACACCGGTACTGTGGAATCGCCAGCCCTTGCAACAGCTGGATCGCACCCAGATCCACCACCAGCTGGAGCAACTGGTACACGCCGCCAGCGAGATAAACAAAGGCCAGGACGGCACCATCCGGCCTTGAGCCATTGGCGTGACCACAACCCACGTCACCATAGAGGGGTAACTACACCTCTGGCCTGAGCAAACTGGGCAGCGGGCCCCCGGACTGGTATGGTTTTGCCATCAATTCATCAACGACCGAGACATCATGAAACGCAAAACCATGGCCCTGCTGCTGGGCACCCATCTGCTGGTCGCGGCGGCAGGCTTTGCCGCCGGTGTCTACACCCTGCCGATCCTGATCGCGCCACCCGCACCTGATACCGAGCAGGTCGCGGCCAGCCAGCAACAGGCGAGATTCCACGGCACTTTTCGCCGGGATCTGAAAGACAGCGATCGGCTGCACTGGGGGGAAGGCAAGGTGAGCATAGGGCCGGATGCCGTCAGCCTGATGGGCAAGCTGGCCCCCGGGCCGGACTACCAGCTCTACCTCTCCCCCGAGTTTGTCGAGACCGAAGCCGATTTTGCCCGCCTCAAGGATCAGATGGTGCGAGTCGGGCCGGTGAAGACCTTCGACAACTTTATCGTGCCGCTGCCCGCCACGATCGATCCGGCCCGCTACAGCAGCGTGATCGTCTGGTGTGAAACCTTCGGCCAGTTCATCACCGCCGCCCGTTATCAGGATCTGCGTCCGGAGCAGTAACCTCACCCCAGACCCGCACCATGCAAAAGGGCTGACATCGCTGTCAGCCCTTGGGCTATCCGCCCCTTCGTCATTAACGCTCCGGCTTGGTCATCTCCCGCAGCAGCTGATCGATGCAGCCCACTACCTGCTCTGAGTTCTGCTCGATCTCACGGTAGAGCGCCTCCGCCTCTTCATGCTTGTGCTGATTTTTCAGCTCGATAATCTGCTGGATCACCTGATGCAGTCTGGCGTGCGGGGCGGCCATCGCCCTGAAGGCGGGTTGATCGCCGCAGCATGCCTGCCCTTCGCTGAAGTACCAGTGGCCAAGGCGGCACTCCTTGTCACTGACCGCCTCGCTGCGCGACAACCCCTCCTGCCCATCCAGATAGGCTCGGACACGGGTCTTCCAGCCCATATGAGCGGCGCGGGCGCGACTCAGCACCATCCGCACGTTGGAACCATCCTGGAACTGCCCGGCCAGATCCCCCAGCTTGTCCACCAGGGTCGCCACATGGCTGGCGATATGGGCGGTATCCCGCGCCACCAGCGTGGTGGCCTGGGAGATCTCGTGGACGCTGACGATATTGCGGGTGATCTCGTCGCTCACCGAGGATTGCTCCTCCGAGGCCGCGGCGATCTGGGTGTTCATGTCGCGAATGCTGTTGACCGCCCCCTTGATCCGGCCGAGAGCTTCTCCCGCCTGATTGGCCCGCTCCACCGACTCCCCCGCCCGCGAGACGCTGTGTTCGATCATGGTCACCGTGGTGCCCACCGCCCGTTGCAACTGCTCGATGGTGCCGCGGATCTCGGCGGTGGAGTGCTGGGTGCGCCCGGCCAGCGAGCGCACCTCGTCGGCCACCACCGCAAAACCGCGCCCCTGTTCCCCGGCCCGGGCCGCCTCGATGGCGGCGTTGAGGGCCAGCAGGTTGGTCTGCTCGGCGATGGACTGGATCACAGCCAGCACAGAGCCAATCTGCTCGCTGGCCTTGGCGACCTCTTTCACCGTGTTGCCCGCGCTGGCGATCTCCTCCGCCAGCTGTTCGATCATGTTGACGCTCTGCTGCACCACCTCATCACCGGTGACCGCCTGATTGTCCGCTTCGTTGGCCGCTTCGGCCGCCTGTGCCGTGTTGTTGGCCACCTCGTGTACCGTGCTGGTCATCTCGGTCATGGCGGTGGCGAGCTGGGTGGTCTGCTCCTGCTGGCGCGTCATGCTGCCAAGGTTGCCTGCCGCACTGCGCGACAACCGCTCACTCTCGCCAGCCAGTTCGCCCAGAGTGGCGGTGAGCTGGCTGATGGTGTCGCGGATCTTGGCAACAAAGCCATTGAACGCCGACCCGAGGCGGCGGATCTCCTCCGGCCCCGCCACCGGCAGCTTGCTGCCGAGATCGCCGGAGCCATTGGCCAGCGCCTCCAGCGCCTTGACACTGTCGAGCAGCGGACGGCTAAGACGCGCCAGCAGCAGCACCAGCGCCACCGCAATCAGAGCGGTGCCAAGTAGTGCGATCATTACCATCTGCCAGCTCTGGCGTAGCAGTGCGGCTGCAACCTCACTGTGATCACGCGCCAACTCGATCACCCCGACCGTCTTGCCGGAGAAGTCGCGCAACGGTGCCGCCATCACCAGAAAATCGCTCCCCTGCTGCTTGATGGTGGTGAAGCGGCTCTCTCCCGCCAATACCTCCTGATACCAGTCCACCGACTCACCAAGCATGGAGGTACCAGTCAGCATAACGGGTTTACCCTGTTCAAACAGATAGATGGCAAGGCGACTGCCCTTGCCCAGCAGATCGGCAAACAGCGAGGTGTCGAGGGCGCGGCCAAACTCCACCGAGCCGACCGACTGACCATTGAAAGTGACCGGCACTACGCCGCGGATCCCGGTGCCGCCCTGACCGGTCTCCAACCCGCCGACCGGTTGATGATTGCGGTTCACCTCGACCACTGCCAACCGTGTAGTAGAGAGGTCGTCGCTATGATTTGCGGGCTTGTGTACCCGATAAAGGGAAGTAGCCGGGGGAATGTGAAAGTGAAACTGCTGGATCCCCTGCGCCTTGATAGCGGGCCAGAGCGGATCAAACAGATTGGCGAGGGTCTGCCAATCCTTGTCGGCCACCGCCTTGGCTGCATCCGGCCGCTGGGCGATCAGGGTCGCCGCCAGCACGGTTTCATGGCTGGTATTTTTGATCACAGCTTCCACGTTCTGGAGCTGGCTCCGCAGTGCAGCCTGCTCGGCCGCGAGCGCCCGCTGGCGATTTTCAAACAGATTAAAGGTAAGCAGCACCACGGCGAGCAATACGATGCCGCCGATTGCCAGCAGCGTGATCTGGTGACCCAGCTTGCGAGGGGGGAACATAAGACACCATCCTTGACAGTCATACCCAACCTACAGGATGGAACGGTTAAGTCGGGAGTCCATCAGAACTTAACCCTTTGTTGATATTGATCAAACGATTAACAGGCAAAATGCGAGGTAGGTCAAACGGGGGGAATATTCACTCACAAGGCCGAGATCGGCACTGCGAGCCACAGGTTGAAAGTATACCGCCCATAAACAAAAACCCCCTCGTGACAGAGGGGGTTTTTCGTTTTGGCAACGGGTGCGGATTAACGCAGCGGTTTGACCGAGCGACGGACGATCAACTCGGGCTGTACCGTCATCGATTCCACTTCCAGCTCCTTGTTGCGGATCCGGCTGACCAGATGCTTCACCGCCAGCTGGCCCAGTTCGGCCTTCGGGTGGCGGATGGTGGTCAGCGGCGGGCTGGAGAAGCGCGCCATCTCCACATCGTCGTAGCCGATGATGGAGATATCGTCCGGCACCTTGACTCCCGCTTCCCAGGCAGCGCAAATCGCGCCGATCGCCATGGGATCGTCGAAGGCAAAGACCGCGGTCGGACGAGGCTGCAGGGCCAGGATGCGCTGCATGGCATCGAAGCCGCTCTGGCTCTCGTAGTCCCCTTCAAAGATCTGTTCATCTTTGAGGGTCAGACCGTGCTCGCCCAGCGCATCACGCACCCCGTCCAGTCGCTGCTGGGTGGTCGGCTTGGAGAGCTGGCCAGTGATGCAGACGATGTCGCGGTGCCCCAGCTCCAGCAGATGGCGAACGGCCATGCGGGCGCCGATGCGGGCGTTGTCGTTGATGACGTTGGCGAAATCGCACTCCGTGCCCCAATCCAGTACCACCTGCGGCACGTTCTTGTGGATGCGCAGCATGTCACGCAACGGGGTGTCGATATCGGTACCCAATACCAGCAGTCCATCCACCCGTTTTTCCATCAGCATTCTCAGGTAATGCTGTTGGCGAGGCGGCTGGTTTTCGGTGTTGCAGAGGATCAGGCTGTAGCCCTGTTCGAAGCAGTACGCTTCAACCCCTTGCACCACTTCTGCGAAGAAGGGGTTTACGCTGGTGGTCACCAGCATACCAATGGTCTTGGTCGAATTTATTTTAAGACTGCGCGCTACCGAGTTGGGCGCGTAGTTGAGTTCTGCCACCGCCTCAATCACTTTCTGGGTCGCGTCTTCGCTGACCCGCCGAGTGTGGTTGAGCACATGTGAGACGGTGGAGATGGATACGCCTGCGCGCGAGGCGACATCCTTGATAGTGGCCATCTCTGTCTCCTGACTGTCAAAGGCGGAACATTAGCAGATTTCCCGAATAAAGGCTTGGTTTTAACGAGCTCTGCCACGGAATTGTCAATGCCGGCTAATTTAGGCGCTCATTTCTGTTTGCGCAAATGGATTGTGGTCAAAATGGGAGCGCTGTCAGAGTAAAATATCGCCAGATTAATCCTCTGGCGTTTGTCGGAATCGCCTATCATTACCAAGATGTTAAGTCAACAAATCAAAATTAAGCTCTGATTAGCCGAAAATAACAGGTCATTTATTTCAAAATACACCCATCCAACCCCCTCTGGTTAGTATCTTTAACAGCTTGTTATTGCCCCGTGAGGAATGATAGAACCATACCTATAGCCGGATGCACGGGATGTAGATCCGGAATGGCACACGGAAATGAAACAATCCACTGATTAAGGGACGAATCAATGCATAAGTTGAGCAAAATCACAGTTGGCGCAGCGGTTTCTTTGGCTCTGTTTGGATCGATCTCCATCGCCCACGCGGCAGACACCATCAAGATCGGTATCGCAGGCCCGGTCACCGGTCCGGTAGCCCAGTACGGGGACATGCAGTTCACCGGCGGCAAGATGGCGGTCGAGCAGATCAACAAGGCTGGCGGCATCAATGGCAAGCAGATCGAAGCCGTCATCTATGACGATGCCTGCGATCCCAAACAGGCGGTGGCCGTCGCGAACAAGGTGGTGAATGACGGTGTCAAGTTCGTGGTCGGCCACCTCTGCTCCGACAACACCCTGCCCGCCTCCGACATCTATGAAGATGAGGGGATCCTGATGGTTACCCCCGCCTCCACCAACCCCAAGATCACCGAGCGCGGTTACCAGCTGACCCTGCGTACCATCGGCCTGGATAGCGATCAGGGCCCGACTGCCGCCAAGTACATCATCGAGCAGGTCAAACCCCAGCGCGTGGCCGTTATCCACGACAAGAAGCAGTACGGTGAAGGTATCGCCTCCAGCGTCAAAGCCGCACTCGACAAGGCTGGCGTGAAGGTGGTGGCCTATGAAGGGATCACCGCCGGTGACAAGGACTTCTCTGCCCTGATCGCCAAGCTACAGAAAGAGAACGTCGATTTCGTCTACTACGGCGGCTATCACCCTGAGCTGGGCCTGATCCTGCGTCAGGCTGGCGAGAAGGGGCTGAAAGCCAAGTTCATGGGCCCGGAAGGGGTGGGTAACAAGGATATCTCCGCCATCGGCGGCCCGGCTTCCGAAGGCCTGCTGGTGACCCTGCCGAACAAATACGATCTGGTGCCTGCCAACGCCCCGCTGGTCGCTGCGTTCAAGGCCAAGGGTCAGGACTCCTCCGGCCCGTTCGTCTGGACCACCTATGCCGCGGTGCAGAGCCTGGCTGCCGGTATCGCCAAGGCGGGTGAAGATGACCCGGCCGCCGTTGCCGCCGCCATCAAGGCTGCGCCGATCGATACCGTGATGGGCCCCCTGACCTGGGCACCGAACGGTGACCTGAAAGGCTTCGAATTCGGTGTGTTCCAGTGGCACGCTGACGGTACTTCCAGCCAAGTCAAATAATCTGCCGATCGGGGGTGAGTACGCTCACTCCCTCCTCTCTTTGCGGGCAAGTACAGGGAACGCAGTATGTCCGAACACCTCCTCTATCTGGTTCAGCAACTGCTGAACGGATTAACCATAGGCAGCACCTATGCGTTGATCGCCATCGGCTACACCATGGTCTATGGCATCATCGGCATGATCAACTTCGCCCACGGCGAGGTGTACATGATCGGCTCCTATGTCGCTTTTATGGTGATGGCGGGGCTCATGATGATGGGCATCGACAGCACCTTTTTGCTGCTGGGCGGCGCCTTCCTGGTCAGTATCATCATCACCGGCACCTATGGCTGGAGCATCGAGCGGGTCGCCTACCGGCCACTGCGCGGTGGCAACCGGCTGATCCCCCTCATCTCCGCCATCGGCATGTCGATCTTCCTGCAGAACATGATGCGAATGGCACAGGGCTCACGGGATATCGCCATGCCCAGCCTGATCTCCGGTGGCTGGACCCTGGGGGGGGAGGATGGTTTTCAGGCCAGCCTCTCCTATATGCAGCTGATCATTTTCGTGGTGACCTTCATCACCATGCTGGCGCTGACCCAGTTCATCGGCCGCTCCCGCATGGGCCGCGCCTGCCGCGCCTGTTCGGAAGATATCAAGATGGCCAACCTGCTGGGCATCGACACCCACGTGGTCATCTCCATCACCTTCGTACTGGGGGCTGCGCTGGCCGCCGTCGCCGGGGTGCTGCTCGGCATGTATTACGGCGTCATCAACCCCTACCTAGGCTTTATGGCCGGTCTGAAGGCCTTCACTGCCGCAGTGCTGGGCGGTATCGGCAGCATTCCGGGCGCCGTACTGGGCGGCCTGCTGCTCGGCGTGGTTGAAGCGCTCACCGCCGGTTATCTCAGCACCGAGTACAAAGATGTGATGGCGTTTGCCCTGCTCATTTTTGTGCTGCTCTTTATGCCGACCGGCATCCTGGGTCGTCCGGAAGTGGAGAAAGTGTGATGAAACATCAATTTATCCACGCCTGTATCGCCAGCCTGGTGTTGCTGGTGCTCTCCTTCTGGCTGCTCGGCTTCAAACTGGAGACCGATGGCTCCAGCCTGCAGGTAGTGAGCCGCCTCGATGTGTCGCTGGCCTGGCTGCTGGGGGGAGCCACCATTGTTTTCTGGTTCCAGATGCTGCGCGGCCAGATCGCCAAGCTGTTTCAGGCCTCCATCAGCGGCTTCTCGGTCGGCTTCACCAAGCTGGTGCTGCCGAGCCCGGAAGAGGCGCCCAAGCTCTATAACCTCACCGCCGTGCTGGTGCTGCTGTTCGCGGTGAGCTGGCCCTTTATGGCCTCTCGCGGCGCCATCGATCTCGCCACCCTCACCCTGATTTACATCATGCTGGGGCTGGGGCTGAACGTGGTGGTCGGCCTCGCCGGTCTGCTCGATCTCGGCTATGTCGGCTTCTACGCGGTCGGTGCCTACAGCTATGCCCTGCTCAACACCTACTTCGGGCTGAGCTTCTGGGAGTGCCTGCCCATCGCCGGGCTGATGGCCGCCACCTTCGGCTTCCTGCTCGGTTTCCCGGTGCTGCGGCTGCGGGGGGACTATCTGGCCATCGTCACTCTGGGTTTTGGCGAGATCATCCGCATCCTGCTCAACAACATGACCACCCTGACCGGCGGCCCGAACGGCATATCCGGCATCCCCAAGCCAACGCTGGGGGGGCTGGAATTCAACCGCACCGTCAAGGATGGGGGCTTTGATACCTTCCACAACTTCTTCGGCATTACCTACAACGCCAACCACAAGGTGATCTTCCTCTACCTGATGGCGCTGGTGTTGGTGGTGGTGACCCTGTTTGTCATCAACCGTCTGCTGCGCATGCCCCTTGGCCGCGCCTGGGAAGCGCTGCGGGAAGATGAGATCGCCTGCAAATCGCTGGGGCTCAACCCCACCATCATCAAGCTGACCGCCTTCACCATCGGCGCCACCTTCGCAGGCTTCGCGGGGAGTTTCTTTGCCTCCCGGCAGGGCTTTATCAGCCCGGAATCCTTCGTCTTTATCGAGTCGGCCATCGTGCTGGCGATTGTGGTGCTGGGTGGCATGGGCTCCCAGATCGGGGTGGTGCTGGCTGCCATCGTGATGACGGTGCTGCCGGAGCTGGCCCGCGAATTCAACGAGTACCGCATGCTGATGTTCGGCCTCTTGATGGTGTTCATGATGATCTGGCGGCCACAGGGATTGCTGCCGATGACCCGTCCGCATCTGGAGTTGAAGAAATGAGTACACATCAGAAGTTAATGGAAGTCTCTGATCTGTCGATGCGCTTTGGCGGCCTGCTGGCCGTCAACGGGGTCAAGCTGGATATCGACAAGGGCGAGGTGATCTCCATCATCGGCCCCAACGGCGCGGGCAAGACCACCATCTTCAACTGCCTGACCGGTTTCTACTGTCCGAGCGGCGGCACCATCCGCTACAAGGGTGAGGAGATCCAGGGGCTGCCCGGCCACCTCATCGCCCGCAAGGGGATTGTGCGTACCTTCCAGCACGTGCGGCTGTTCAAGGAGATGACGGCGGTGGAGAACCTGCTGGTTGCCCAGCACCAGCACCTCAACACCAGTTTTATCGCCGGTCTGTTCAAGACCCCGGCCTTCCGCCGGGCGGAGCAGGAGGGGCTGGAGCGGGCCGCCTTCTGGCTGGATAAAGTAGGCCTCAAGGATCTTGCCAACCGCGCCGCCGGTAATCTGGCCTACGGTCAGCAGCGCCGCCTCGAGATCGCCCGCTGCATGGCGACCCGTCCCGAGCTGCTGATGCTGGACGAACCGGCCGCCGGCCTCAACCCGAAGGAGACCGACGAGCTGGACGAGCTGATCATGAGCCTGCGGGACGAGTTCGGGGTCTCGGTGCTGCTGATCGAGCACGATATGAAACTGGTGATGGGCATCTCCAACCGCATCTTCGTGGTCAGCCAGGGCACCCCGCTGGCCCACGGCAAGCCGGATGAAATCCGCAACAACCCGGCAGTGATCAAGGCCTATCTGGGCGAGTCGTAAGGACAAAATGATGTTAGAACTTCGCAACGTATCGACCCACTACGGCAAAATTCAGGCGCTGCACGATGTCAGCGTCGAGGTGAAAGAGGGGGAAATCGTCACCCTGATCGGTGCCAACGGCGCCGGCAAGACCACCCTGCTGATGACACTCTGCGGCGAGCCCAAGCCCAGCAGCGGCTCCATCTGGTTTGAGGGGGAACAGATCAGCTCCCTCACCACCGCCCGCATCATGCGCAAGGATATCGCCGTGGTGCCGGAGGGGCGCCGTATCTTCGCCCGCCTGACGGTGGAGGAGAACCTGCTGATGGGCGCCTTCTTCGTCGACAAGGCCGAGCAGCATGGCCTGCTGGATCAGGTGTTCACCCTGTTTCCGCGCCTGCACGAACGGCTGGAACAGCGGGCAGGCACCATGTCCGGCGGCGAGCAGCAGATGCTGGCCATCGGCCGTGCCCTGATGAGCAAACCGCGCCTGCTGCTGCTGGATGAACCCTCGCTGGGGCTGGCCCCCATCGTCATCCAGCAGATCTTCGACACCATAGAGCAGTTGCGGCAGAAGGGGATGACCATCTTTCTGGTGGAGCAGAACGCCAACCAGGCGCTCAAGCTGGCCGACCGCGGCTATGTGCTGGAGAACGGCCACGTGGTGCTGCAAGACACCGGTGCCGCCCTGCTGGCCAACCCGGCAGTGCGGCAGGCCTATCTGGGCGGTTAACCCACTGCCCCGCATGCCATATCAACAAGGGAGCCGCTGGCTCCCTTATCTTTTGTGGGGTTAGTTTGCGCCCAAGCTTGCGGTACACTGGCCCGTAATCAACCTATTCGCAGGACATCCCGATGGACCAGTTTGCCCATATCAATGCCCATGATGCCTACCAGAAACTGAGCTCGGGTGAAGCCCGTTTGGTGGATATTCGCGACCCGCAATCCTTTGAAGCGGCCCACGCGGTCGGCGCCTTCCACCTTACCAACGGCACGCTGGTGCGCTTTATGAATGAAGTGGATTTCGATACCCCGGTCATCGTGATGTGCTATCACGGCAACAGCAGTCAGGGGGCGGCCCAATACCTGCTGCAACAGGGTTATGACGAGGTCTACAGTCTGGATGGCGGCTTCGAGGCGTGGCGCCGGGAGTTTCCCATCGAGGCAGGCGAGGCATGATCCAGCTGCTGGTGCTCGACAACGCCCGCATGGCACAGGCGCTGGTAGACTATCTGGCGACCCTGGGCATCTCCTGCGAGCTGACCCAGTCCGAGCTAGGGGTCACCATCTGGCTGGCGGACGAGCAACGCCTCGCTCAGGCCCAGCTGGAGGTGAAGCGCTTTCTGGCCGAGCCGGGCCACCCGCGCTACATGGAGGCCTCCTGGCAATCCGGCCGCGCCGATGCCCGCATCGACTACAGCAAGGGGATGACGGACCCCATCACCGATTTCCTCCATCAGGCGGGGCCACTGACGCTGGTGGTCATCATCGCTTGTCTCGCCATCTACGGGATCGAGGCCATCGGCCTGCCCATCTACGATGAACTGGCATTCCACCCGACGCTGGCCCAGTTCACCGACTGGCAGGCGTGGCGTTATTTCACCCCCGCCCTGATCCACTTCTCGGTGCTCCATCTGGTGTTCAACTTGCTGTGGTGGTGGTATCTCGGCGGCCAGATCGAGCAGCGCCTCGGCAGCGGCAAGCTGCTGATCCTGCTGCTGGTGGGCGCCGCCCTGCCCAATATCGCCGAGTTCTTTGCCAGCGGCCCGCTGTTTGGCGGTCTCTCCGGCGTGGTCTATGCCCTGCTCGGCTACTGCTGGCTACGCAGCAAGCTGCAACCGGCCTGCGGCCTCACTCTGCCACCGGCGCTGATGGGCTTTATGCTGTTCTGGATGGTGCTCGGCTTCTTTGACATGCTCGGCACCAGCACCGCCAACATCGCCCACCTGACCGGCCTGCTGGTCGGCCTGCTGCAAGGCTGGCTGGATCGCAACCACCAGCCGGGCTGATTTTTCAGCAGCCGCAGAAACGAGAACGCCGCCCCGAAGGGCGGCGTTTTTTACGCGATGGGCAGTTACTGCTTGATCAGGGTGTCATCAGTTACCTTGACCGCCGCACCGCCACTCATAAAGAAGCTGGCGAACTGGGTCTGGATCTCGGTGGTGACCGCGCCAGCCTGATCGAAGTTCTCGTCAGGAGCCAGCAGCGAGCTATGGCCCCCTTTCAGGAAGCGCGCAGCATGGTGACCCGCCGGGAGCACGCCGGAACCCTTCAGCTCTTGCAAACCCAGCACCCGGAACAGCGGCTCGGTGCCACCCAGCGGCGCAGAGGCGATGCTGTTGGGGATCACCTGATCCAGCAGATTGAGCGCACCATCGCCAACAATTTCGGTCGCGAACAGCGGGAAGCTCTTGGCGATGCCACTGCCCAGATTGATCGGGTCCGCAGAGTCCAGCACTGACTGGGCGGCAAAGGTATAGCTCTGCAAGGTGCTCGCCGCACCCGCCTGCGTGGCCGCATCCAGACTGGGCAGGAACTCGTTGACGAAGCAAGTGGCGGCAGCCGTTTTGCAATTCGGTGCATAGGCGGTAAAGCCCGCTTTCAGCGCCGGACTGCCCGAGGTAAGCACGCTCATCTTGATGGTCGGCCCGAAGCTAGGCGAGTTGAGCAACAACGGCGCGATGCCGCCACCCGGCATCGCCAGACCACCGGTATCGAACTTGAACAGGGCATCAGCCTGAGCACTGCCGGTGGTCTGGTTGGCGACAGCCAGCAGATTGGCCCCGGTAATGGCACCGAGTGAGTGACCGAGGAAGTGAACTTTCAGACCGGCACCACCCAATTGGCCACCCAATCCCTGGGTGTTGGCCAGACCGACAGCCAGGCGAAGGCCAAGCAGATCGACCACGCTCTGTTTCAGATTGTCCCGCGCCACCGTCAGATAGTTGAGGTTCAGATAGGGGAGCGGGTTCTCCGATGTGGTCACCGTCGCCATGCTGTTGCTCAGGGCATAACCACGCTCGCCGTGCAGCGGATGATCGATCACTACCACAGCGACATTTTTGGCTGTTGGTGTGACTTGCAGACCAGCACCAATCTGGCCCAGCGCCAGCGCATAGGCGTTCTCCTTGATGGAGGTAACCCCGTGTTGATAGATGATCACATCGGTAATGGTATTGAGCGGTGCAGCGGCGAAGATCCGCAGCGGTACCGATTGTACTTCGCTCAGGGTAGGCAACGGGTTGAAACGGCCGATATTGCGCTCGGCATCCAGCGGCTTGCCACCGGAGGTGAGGGTCACCCCGATCAGCTTGCTCGCCTCGGTCAGCAGTTCACTCTGACGGCTCGGGTCGGTGATCAGCTCACCCAGCAATGCCGGGTCCACGCCCGCCCCGACCAGTCCACCGATCACCTCGCTATCACCCGCTTTCAGCGCGTTGGCGATGGCATAGAGGCTGGGAATGGCGCCGTGCCAGGATTGGGTTTTGGCCTTGTCCCATGAGCCAGCTATCGCCGGGGTAGAGAGGAAGTAAGGGAGTTTGACGGTGCCGGTATACACCTTGGTCACCGCTGCAACTCCGTTTAGGGTGGCATTAGCCGCCACAGCGGCAGCAATCGCATCACGATCTTTCTGCGGCAAGAATGGCTCATTCGCCAGCTGGGTCAGAAAATCCACCCCGCCATTAAGACCGTTGATGGTATAGGTTGCTGGCAGGCTGGTGTTGCCCTTGGCATCCTGTTTCCAGACGAACGCAGCATCCAGACCATTTTCGACTACCTTAGCTGCTGCCCCCTTCACCGCCAGCAGCACATCGGCACCAGATTGGGTGGCAAACCAGTCGGAGAAGATCACCCGATCGCTGGTGATCCCGGTGGCCGCCTTGAACAGACCTTCCTGCAGCGAGATCAGGCCGTTGATGGTCTGCTCCTGCGTGGTTGCGCCAGCCGTCGATCTGAAGCTACTGTAATCGCCGCCCGCCTTGAGCGGTGTGCCGCGACTGTCCTTGAGGGCATCGGTCGCCACGATCATGTAGTAAGAAGAGGGATTGAGCGGCTTGAGCGGAACCAGATTGAGCTTGCCGTCCCCGCCAGTGACCACAAAGTCGGTCCCATAAACCAGTGGCTTGCCGCCCTTGACTCCGTTGGGTTGCAGAGTGACCGGATCCAGCGTGAGCTCGAGCAGGTAGAGGGGTGCAACGGCAGAGGCATACTCGCTGGCCGCCGGTGCCGGCACAGAGACACCGGTCACGGTCGCCGGTACCAGCTGGACGGGTTGGGTGGTTGACCAGCCATCCAGGGTGGAGAGGGCAGATACCGGGTTCGACAGATCAGCAGTTTCTGTCGAAAACTTCAGGGTACCGTCGCTGGCACGGGGGGCCAGCACGCTCGGGCGCACCCCGTTGGCACCACTCAAGGTATAATCGAGGGAGCTGGTGGTGTCTCCCTTGTTGTCATCTCCACCACATCCGGCCAGCAGGGCGCTGACAACAGCTGCATAAATTAGCTTCTTCTTCATTTTTTATTCTCTTTTTATAAGGTTGTTATCCATCACAAGCCAACGGGGTCATCACGACCTCGACTGCAAAACGTTAACATAAAACCAACACCAAATAAGACTCATGCCGGACAGTTCTGGCTCAGCTTTGTGGTGCATGTCATGGTTTCAGGTTAACAAAGGGGCGCAAGGGTAGCAGTTGTGGCCCCATCACCAGACCCGACCAGCCAGCGGGCACCATCACGACTAAAAAGCCGCTGCGATCTCGGCAAAGTGAGGGAATTGTCGGTAGAATGTCCGCCAACGCTTAAGGAGGACATCATGATCGACCCGAAGAAACTGGAAGAGATCGCCAAGCAGGTGCACAACTCCCTGCCGCCCGGCATTCGCAGCATGGGTGAAGAGGCCGAGAAGAAGATGCGTCAGGTACTGCAAGCCCAGCTGGGCAAGCTGGATCTGGTCAGCCGCGAAGAGTTCGACGTGCAGACCAAGGTGCTGTTGCGTACCCGTGAAAAACTGGCCGCCCTCGAAAGCAAGCTGGCTCAGCTCGAGCAGCAGCTCGGCGCCAAAGGCGAATAACGAAAACCCCAGCTCGGCTGGGGTTTTTGCTTTGTATTGAACCTGTAAAAAACATCACACCTGAAGCAGATACCAGGCCCGCTTGCCGCGAGCCTTGGCCTCATACATGGCACGGTCGGCCACCTCCAATGCCTGCCGGAAGCTCAATGGCTCCTCCTCCCACAGGGCGATGCCGATACTCAGCCCCACCCGTTGCGGGCAACCGGGTTTGGGCACATAGCCGTGCATCCGGCTGATCAGGGCGTCAGCCAGTTGCGCCAGGCCATGGCTCGACACATCCCGGTGCAGATGCACCACAAACTCGTCGCCGCCGTAACGGCCACATAGCGCCGAGCCAGGCATAATAAGGCGCAGCCAGTCCGCCATCTGCTGCAACACCAGATCGCCGCAGGCGTGCCCCAGCTGGTCGTTGATCCCCTTGAAATCATCCAGATCGATAAAGAGCAGCGCCCCCGCCCCTTGCGGCTGCAGCTGAGCAAACGCCTTGCCAAACCCCTGCCGGTTGAGCAAGCCGGTCAGCGCGTCGCTGTTGGCGCGCTCCGCCAGTCGCTGCTCATAAGCCTTGCGCTGGGTGATATCGATATGGGAGCCCATGATCCGCAGCGGCTTGCCATCGCCATCCCGATCGACGACCCGTCCCCTATCCCACAGCCAGGTGATCTCCCCGGCCGGGCTGATGGTGCGGTATTCGGCTTCGTAGAAGGGAGTTTTCCCCTCAAGGTGGGCAAAGTAGCTGCCCATGGCATGGGCGCGATCGTCGGGATGGAGCTTGGCGCTCCACTGCTCGAAATGAGGGGCCATGTCACCGGCCTGAAAGTTCTGCAGATTGAAGACCCGCAGCTCGCCGGTGGGAATGGTGCCCTGCCAGAGACAGATGCCGGTGCCATCGAGGGCGGCATTGAGCTTCTCCTGCAACAGGCCATTTTCATGCTGCAAAGCGGCGATCTCTGCCTGCAAACGGGCCATTTCACCGCCATGAGGGGACGGGATCAGCGTTGCGACCCGTTCAACAGAGCCGGTCTCTCCCCTGTCATCCTCCGCTGATGCCCTGCCCTCTTCACTCAACACTGCGCCTCCTTGTGCTTGCTCTATGGATGCTCTTGTCAATCCCCCACAAAGATGCCATCAGCTAGGCTCGATTAGTAGCCACTCATAGCCAAAATATTGAAAAATAATGGGATAACGCCGCGATAATCCAACCATTCGGTACGATCAGGTACTGCGGCGGCCACAAAAACAAAAGCCCCCGGCAAAACCGGGGGCTGCGTCATCCAGACGGGGATCCCGTCAGATAAATTCGTAGGCGTCACCAAAGATGCGCTCCGGCTCGGCGCCGAGGATCTTGAACTCCTCCCGCGCGGCACCCGCCATCTCGAAACGGCCGGCGACATAGATGTCGTAGTCGTGGAGACTGACGAAATCATCCATGATCGCCTTGTGCACCAGCCCGCTCTTGCCGGTCCAGTCAGCATCAGGCTCCTGCACCACCGGGATAAAGGTGAGCGGCGCATAGTCACGCTCCCACTGCTGCATCTGCTCCAGCTCATAGAGCCAGTGAGCCTGACGCACACCCCAGTAGAAGAACACCGGGCGCTTGCTGCCCGTGTCAATCAGGTACTCCAGAATGGAGCGGGCGTAAGAGAAGCCGGTGCCGCCCGCCATCAGGATCAGCGGACGGGGAGACTCATCGCGCAGGAACGCCTTGCCAGCCGGCAATTCGACCTCGATCTCCCCCTGCTCGCGCATGCGGGCCAGCACCTGACCGGCGTAGGCGTTCTCGGGAGTAGCACCGATTTGCAGCTCCAGCACGCCCGGGCGGGTCGGCGAGTTGGCGATGGAGAAGGGGCGCTTGTCCGAATCGCTCATCACCACCAGCAGATACTGGCCCGGCTTGAAGCTGATCGCTTGCTGCGGCGTCAAGGCCACATGCCAGATGGTGTCGACATATTCGCGCAGTTCCTCTACGCGGCATTTGATACGTTGCATTCTTGTCCTTGTGGCGGGCTCGCTCGGCCCGCTTCGCTCATTGTTTCACTATGGAGTGACGACCAGCAGCCCTGGCCCCGTCAGTCGAGAATACTCAAATCAGTGCGGATCGCATCACTTTTTGCAGCAAAGCTCTCATGTTTGCCTCATCCGAGGATATTGAGCTCATCCCAGATGGCATCCACCTTCTGCTTCACCGCCTCATCCTGAACTATGGGCTGACCCCACTCCCGATTGGTCTCGCCCGGCCACTTGTTGGTGGCATCCAGCCCCATTTTGGAGCCGAGGCCGGAGACCGGCGAGGCGAAGTCCAGATAGTCGATCGGGGTATGCTCGATCAAGGTGGTGTCCCGTGCCGGGTCCATCCGGGTGGTGATGGCCCAGATCACATCCTTCCAGTCGCGAGCGTTGACGTCATCGTCACACACCACCACGAACTTGGTGTACATGAACTGGCGCAGGAATGACCAGACTCCCAGCATCACCCGCTTGGCATGGCCCGGGTAACGCTTCTTGATGGTCACCACCGCCATCCGGTAGGAGCACCCCTCCGGCGGAAGATAGAAGTCCACAATCTCGGGGAACTGCTTCTGCAGCAGCGGCACAAACACCTCGTTCAGCGCCAGACCCAGCACCGCCGGTTCATCGGGCGGACGGCCGGTGTAGGTGCTGTGATAGATGGCATCGCGCCGCTTGGTGATGTGGGTGATGGTGAATACCGGGAACTCGTCCACCTCGTTGTAGTAGCCGGTGTGGTCGCCATAAGGCCCTTCCGGCGCCATCTCACCCGGCTCAAGATAGCCTTCCAGCACGATCTCGGCGCTGGCGGGCACCTCCAGATCGCAGCTGATGGCCTTGATCACTTCGGTACGGCTGCCGCGCAGCAGACCGGCAAAGGCATATTCGGAGAGAGTATCCGGCACCGGCGTCACCGCGCCGAGAATGGTCGCGGGATCGGCGCCAAGCGCTACCACCACCGGGAATCGCTCACCGGGATGGGCCTCCTGCCACTCGCGAAAATCGATGGCTCCGCCACGATGATCGAGCCAGCGCATGATCAGCTTGTTTTTGGCGATCTTCTGCTGGCGATAGATGCCGAGGTTCTGGCGTTTCTTGTAGGGGCCGCGGGTGATGGTGAGGCCCCAGGTGACCAGCGGCGCCACATCGCCGGGCCAGCAATGCTGGATCGGGATCTGGTCGAGATCGACCGCATCCCCCTCCTGCACCACCTGCTGGCAGGGGGCGGAAGAGAGGCGTTTGGTCGGCATGTTGAGCACCTGCTTGAAGATCGGCAGCTTCTCCATCAGCTCCTTGAATCCCTTTGGCGGCTCGGGCTCCTTGAGATAGGAGAGCCAGACCCCGACCTGACGCAGGGCGCCCACATCGGGCTGGCCCATGCCCATGGCAACCCGATCCGGGGTACCGAACAGGTTGGTCAGCACCGGCATGGTGTAGCCTTTGGGATTTTCGAACAGCAGAGCCGGGCCACCCGCACGCAGGGTGCGATCGCTGATCTCGGTCATCTCCAGATAGGGATCTATCTCGCGGGTGATGCGCTTGAGTTGTCCGTTTTGTTCCAGCTGCGCGATGAAATCACGCAAATCCTTGTATTTCATGCAAGTTCCCAACCGGGTTCAGGAGGTCACGCATTATAACCCTGGCTGCCCATCGGGTGTACCCGAATCGGGTAGCAGACTCGGCGCAATGGGTGGCATGTCACGCTGGCCGAGGCGTCTGGCCAGCGCAGAGAGCAGTTGGGGCTCGTCCACTTCCATCAACAGACCGGCCACCAGCGCCCCGTATTGACGGTTGGAGAGTTCCGCCAGCAGGTATTTCTGGGCTTGCGGCGGCAAGGGGGAGAGTCCGCTCAGCTGCCGCAGGGCGGCTCCCTTCAATCCCTCATTGCCACTGGCGGCAATCAGCAGATCGCTGGCAGCACTGCCGTGATGAAAGCGGCTGATGGTAGAGAGTGCACGCAGCGCATCCTGATCTGCCGGCCGCCGCCACAGCATGCCATAGAGCGCCGGTTCGCCGGTGCGCTGCAACAGATGGAACAACAGGTGATTATCGGGCAGATAGATATTCTGGCTGGCCAGCGCTTGCGCCTCCCGCATCCAGATCGGTTGCGGCAAGGTATCGAGGGCCAGCAACAGGGCTTGCTGCTGCATGGCGAGATCGGGGTTACTGCTGTAGTAGATGGACTTTAGCTGGAAGCTGCCCTGGGCAAGCTGCTGCCGATAGCGCTGCATCAGTGATTGCAGCTGCCACTCCCCCAGCAACTGACGGGCCTGCGCGGCAAAATCATAGACAGGTTGCTGCACCAGAAAACCGTCGACCTGCTGCTCCATGAGCCACTCGGGGGCCTTGTCGGCCTGAGCCTCGACCCACTGTTGCAACGCAGGAGATGCTGGCGTGGTAGCGGGAATATCCCGCAGCAGCTGCAACAGCAGGAACTCCCGCCGCTCGCGACTCAGGGTCGCCAGCAGAGAGTCGATGGCTGCGAATTGCCCCTCCTGCAGACGGCCCGCCAGATAGCGCTGGTGAGTCTGCAACGTCTCGGCTGTCACCGCGACCGGTGCACTTTGCGCGCAAGGTGGCATTGCACTCAGCAACCCCAGCAATAACCAGAAAACAGGCTTCATGACGTCTCCATCCATGTGACATCGGGATCTCATACTACTAGGGCGACCGGAAAACAGATAAACAAAAACCGCGACCAGGGCCGCGGTTTCGTCATTTTCTGACCGGACTTACTTCTGCTGGCGCCGCATGGCGTCGAAGAACTCGTCGTTGGTCTTGGTCATCGCCAGCTTGTCGATGAGGAATTCGATACCGTCGATCTCGCCCATCGGGTGGACAATCTTGCGCAGGATCCACATCTTCTGCAGCTCGTCACCTGAGGTGAGCAGCTCTTCCTTACGGGTGCCTGAGCGGGTGATGTCGATGGCCGGGTAAACGCGCTTCTCGGCAATCTTGCGCGAGAGGTGCAGTTCCATGTTGCCGGTACCCTTGAACTCTTCGTAGATAACCTCGTCCATCTTGGAACCGGTATCGATCAGCGCGGTGGCGATGATGGTCAGGCTGCCGCCCTCTTCAACATTACGCGCGGCGCCGAAGAAGCGCTTGGGACGGTGCAGGGCGTTGGCATCCACACCACCGGTTAGTACCTTGCCGGATGACGGGATAACGGTGTTGTAGGCGCGAGCAAGACGGGTGATGGAGTCCAGCAGGATCACCACGTCTTTCTTGTGTTCGACCAGGCGCTTGGCCTTCTCGATCACCATTTCGGCAACCTGAACGTGACGGGAAGCAGGTTCGTCAAAGGTGGATGCGATCACTTCACCTTTCACCATCCGCTGCATCTCGGTAACCTCTTCCGGACGCTCGTCGATCAGCAGAACGATCAGTTCACAGTCCGGGTGGTTGTAGGCGATGCTCTGGGCGATGTTCTGCAGCAGCATGGTCTTACCGGCCTTGGGCGGCGCCACGATCAGGCCACGCTGGCCTTTACCGATGGGGGAAGCCAGGTCCAGTACACGGGCGGTAATATCTTCGGTAGAGCCGTTACCCCGTTCCATACGCAGACGTTCGTTGGCATGCAGGGGGGTAAGGTTTTCAAACAGGATCTTGTTGCGGGAGTTTTCCGGGCGGTCGTAGTTGACCTCGTTGACCTTGAGCAGTGCGAAGTAGCGTTCGCCCTCTTTCGGTGGCCGGATCTTGCCGGAGATGGTATCGCCGGTACGCAGGTTGAAGCGGCGGATCTGGCTCGGGGAGACGTAGATATCGTCAGGGCCTGCCAGATAGGAGCCATCTGCACTGCGCAGGAAGCCGAAACCATCGGTCAGGATTTCCAGCACACCGTCGCCAAAGATATCTTCACCACCCTTGGCGTGCGCCTTGAGGATGGCAAAAATGATGTCTTTCTTGTGCGCCCGAGCCAGATTTTCCAACCCCATGGATTCGCCAAGCTTGACCAGCTCGGACACAGGAGTGTTCTTTAATTCAGTCAGATTCATAGTGGTGAAAGTCTGTAAGCAAGGATTGAAATGAGGAGACAGTCTGCTGGATTGATGCTGATCGGATTTGATTGCCAGGCTGTGGTTAGCAAAGAGTCAGGCAAAAAGGTTAGCAAACGAGCGATAAACTAGCACCAATCGGGATGAGCGTCTAGGTGATAAAACACAAGGAGCGCATTATTGCAATGCGCTCCTCTTTAATTATTACAGGTTGCCGTCCAGGAACTCTTTCAGCTGAGTCTTGGACAGTGCACCGACCTTGGTCGCTGCCACTTCGCCATTCTTGAACAGCAAGAGGGTCGGGATACCACGAATGCCGTACTTGGGCGGAGTATCAGAGTTATGGTCGATGTTCAGTTTGGCTACGGTCACGCGACCTTCGTACTCTTGGGCAACTTCTTCCAGGATCGGGGCAATCATCTTGCACGGACCACACCACTCGGCCCAGAAGTCGACCAGAACGGCGCCATCGGCTTTGATTACATCTGCCTCGAAGCTGGCATCGCTCAGCTGAACAATCTTGTCACTCATCTCCAACTCCAGTCAGTAATTAAGGCTTTATTGACATATCAACAAAGGCAATAGTTGCCCTATTTGAAATGATCCTGTTTATTATTGCAAGCCTAACCTGATAACCTACCGCCATGAGCAAAACACACTTAACGACCGACAAATTCGCCCAAATGGGCCTCGAACCCGAAGTTCTGGCTGGTCTGGAATCAAAGGGATTTCACTATTGCACGCCCATCCAGGCACTGTCTCTGCCACTGCTGGTAGAAGGTCATGACCTCGCCGGTCAGGCCCAGACAGGAACCGGCAAGACCATTGCCTTCCTGGCCGCGACATTCAACTATTTGCTGACTCACCCGCTGACCAAGCCCCGTCTGGTTAATCAACCCAGAGCCATCATCATGGCACCCACCCGGGAACTGGCAGTACAGATCTATAACGATGCCGACAGCATCGCTGCCTCTACCGGCCTGAAACTCGGCCTCGCCTACGGTGGCGAAGGTTACGACAAGCAGCTGGCCGTGCTGGAGCAGGGCGTCGACATCCTGATCGGCACCACTGGCCGCATCATCGACTACTTCAAGTCCAAGGTGATCGATCTGAGCAACATTCAGGTCGTGGTACTGGACGAAGCGGATCGCATGTTCGATCTGGGCTTCATCAAGGACATCCGCTTCCTGTTCCGCCGCATGCCGCCCGCGACCGAGCGTCTGAGCATGCTGTTCTCCGCCACCCTCTCCCTACGTGTGCAGGAGCTGGCCTACGAACACATGAACCACCCGGAACATGTGCAGGTAGAGCCGGAGCAGATGACCGGCGTGCGGATCAAGGAGGAGCTGTTCTACCCCTCCAATGAAGACAAGATGTTGCTGCTGCTCTCCCTGATGGAAGAGGAGTGGCCGGAAAAAGCGATCGTCTTCGCCAACACCAAGCATGTCTGTGAAGACGTTCACGCCTGGCTGGAAAACGACGGCCACCGCGTCGGTCTGCTGACCGGTGATGTGCCACAGAAGAAGCGGATGAAGATCCTCGAGGATTTCACCAAGGGTGCGCTCGATATTCTGGTCGCCACCGACGTGGCCGCCCGTGGTCTGCACATCCCTGACGTGACCCACGTTTTCAACTATGACCTGCCCGACGACGCCGAAGACTATGTACACCGTATCGGTCGTACCGGTCGTGCCGGCAAGAGCGGTCACTCCATCAGCCTGGCCTGTGAAGACTATGCCTTCAACCTGCCGGCCATCGAGGAGTACATCCACCACGCCATTCCGGTCAGCAAATATGATCGCGAAGCGCTGCTGGATGACGTGACCCCGCCGAAACGGGTGTTCCGCAACCGTCAGCCAGTGAACCGCAACATGCGGGATCGTCAGGGCGGTGGCAACAGCAACAACCGTCGTCGTCCGCCGCGCAAGAGCTAAGGACAGGCCCGTTGCACAACTCGCCTCTCTATGCCGCTATCGACCTCGGCTCCAACAGCTTTCATATGCTGGTGGTGCGCGAGGTCGCCGGTGCCCTGCGCACCGTCGCCAAGGTCAAGCGCAAGGTTCGCCTTGCCGCCGGGCTCGATCCGGAATTTCGTCTCAGCCGTGCCGCCATGGAGCGGGGCTGGGACTGTTTGCGTCTCTTCTCCGAACAATTGCAGGACATTCCGGCCGACAATATCCGGGTGGTGGGCACCGCAACCTTGCGGCTTGCCACCAACGTCGACGAGTTCCTCAGCGAAGCGGAACGGGTACTCAACCACAGCATCGAGATCATCTCGGGCGAGGAAGAGGCCAAGACCATCTACGAAGGGGTCTCCTGGACCTCTGCCGGGGAAGGCAACCGGCTGGTGATCGACATCGGCGGTGCCAGTACCGAACTGGTGATCGGCGAACATAGCGAAGCAAAACTGCTCAACAGCTTGCACATGGGCTGCGTCACCTGGCTCAACAATCACTTCGGTGATGGCGAGCTCTCCGAAGCCCGTTTCGAGCAGGCGATTGCTGCCGCCAAGGCGGTGCTGGAGAAGGTGGCGGATGATTACCGTGCCCTTGGCTGGCGTACCTGTGTCGGCGCCTCCGGCACGGTGCAGGCGCTGCAAGAGATCATGCTGGCGCAAGGGAAGAGCGAACGGGTCACCCTGCCGAAACTGCAGGAGCTGATGGGTCAGGCCATCGCCTGCGGCAAGCTTGACCGGCTGCAACTGGAAGGGCTGGCGGCCGAGCGGCTGACCGTGTTCCCCTCCGGCCTCGCCATCCTGATCGCCATCTTCGAAACCCTCGATATCGAGAGCATGACCCTCGCGGGTGGCGCCCTGCGTGAAGGACTGATCTACGGTCTGCTGGGCAACAATCACGACTGTGATGCCCGGGATCGTACCGCCGACAGCCTGATCAGCCGCTATCAGCTGGATAAAGAGCACGCCGAACGGGTGCGCGATACCGCCGTCGAGGCGTTCAACCAGCTGCAACCGGCCTGGCGACTCTCCAAACGCTACGGTCGCCCGATCTTGCGTTATGCCGCCCTGCTGCACGAGATCGGCCTCTGTATCGAGTACAAGAAGGCGCCGCAACACGCCGCCTACATCATCGACAACATCGATATGCCGGGCTTTACCCCTGCGCAAAAGAAGCTGTTGTCGGCCCTGCTGTTCAACCAGCGGGACGAATTCAAGCTGGAACCGCTGGAAAAGCAGGGTGCTGTCACCGGTCGTCAGGCGATCCGGCTGGCCCGTATCCTGCGCATCGCCCTGATCCTCTGCATGCGCCGCACCCAGGGCACTGTGCCCAGCTTCACCCTGCAGGCAGAAGAGGAGTCACTGACCCTGACCCTGCCCAAGGGCTGGATGGATGAACACTACCTGCGCGCCAGCGAGCTGCGGCTCGAGGTGGAACGCCAGCAGAAGATGGGCTGGCCGACCCGCGTACAGGAAGCCTGACTCAGCAACCCGCCTGTTTTGGAGCCGATCATGCCGGATTATCAACCCATCAGCTGCGATCTCTACGACTGGCTCGAAATTGCTGCCAGCTGGCAACTACCGGTGACCCTCACCAGCCGCGATGGTCGCCAGCGGGATGACAAGATCCGCACCATCGAAGCCAGCGAAGGGGTCGAGTATCTGCTGCTGCACAGTGGCGAGCGGCTCAGTCTGGCAGAACTGGCGACCCTGCGCCTGAACTGGCAAGGGGAAGAGAAGCTGATCCGCTTCGCGCCAACCAACTGAATCCAATACGAAAAAGGAGGGCCAACATGACGTTGGCCCTCCTTTTTGCATCTGCGCCTCACACCGGCCGTTAACTCGCCGCCAGCGCCGCCATCACATAGACATCGAAGCGGTTGCTCTTGGTCTCAATGGCCATGCTGGGCTTCTGTTCGTTGAGCCAGCCGGCGTAGTCCGGCCGCTTCACCACCACCCGCTTCTCTGCCATTTGAAGCGCAGCTGGCAGCAGAGCATCAGCATCAAGATCCGGCCCCACCAGCGACTGGAACACCCGCATCTCCTTTTTCACCAACGCTGACTTCTGCTTGTGGGGGAACATGGGGTCGAGGTAGATCACCTCGGGCCGCTCCGGCAGCGCCAGCAGATTGTCCACCGCCGGGCCTTGCAGCAGGTGCATCCGCTCGCTGACCCAGGGGCCAATCTCGGGATCCTGTGCCGCCCGCGCCAGCCCATCCTGCAACAGAGCGGCCACCACAGGGCTGCGTTCGATCAGGGTCACCTTGCAGCCGAGGGAGGCGAGCACGAAGGCATCGCGCCCCAGCCCGGCGGTGGCATCCACCACGGTCGGTGTGGCACCGGCCTTGAGCCCCACCGCCTTGGCGATGGATTGACCGCGACCGCCGCCAAACTTGCGGCGATGCGCCACCGCCCCTTCCACGAAGTCCACATAGACAGCCCCCAGCTTGGGCTCATCCAGCTTGCGCAGTTCCAGTCTCTCTTCAGTCAGTACCAGCGCAAACGGAGCCGGAAACTCCACGTCGGCAAGGCGTAAACGCAGGGCGTCGAGCTCGCCATCACGGGCGGGGACTTCACTGAAAACCTGAATATGGGGCATAGGAGACAGACTCATGGCACGTACAGAAGCGGCCATGATAACAGAAGCGGTGGATCAGCTCACGACAGTGAGGTTCATCCCCTGACGGTTGAGAGCGAGGTAATCAATGAGATCGTCATAGGCTAGCGGGCGGCTGAGCAGATAACCCTGGGTAAAGGCGCACCCTTTCTGGCAGAGGAAGTTGAGTTGCTCGCGGGTCTCTACCCCCTCGATCACCACCTGCATGCCGAGGTTGTGCACTATGTTGATGATGCCGTCGAGCAGCATCCTATCCTGCTCGTTGAAGGGGATATGGCGCACGAAGGAGCGGTCGATCTTGACCAGATCTACCGGGAAGGTGCGCAGATAGTTGAGGGCCGAGTAGCCGGTACCGAAATCGTCGATGGCCAGCTTGCAGCCCGCCTCGCGCAGGGCATCGATCCGCACCCTGTGCTGATCGCTGCTCTCCATCAGCAGAGATTCGGTGATTTCGATGACGATGTCGGCAGGATCGAGCCCGAAGTGCTGGATCACCTTGAGCCACTCGCTCGCCTCGGGGTCGATGGTCTGGAACTCCATGGTGGAACGGTTGATCGACATCTGCAGATCAGGGAAGCCGGATTGCTGCAACCGCGCCAGATCCCGGCACGATTGCCACAATACCAGCGCACCCAACCCCTGAATCAGACCTGCCTCTTCCGCCAGCGGAATAAACTCGGCAGGAGATACCTGCCCCCAGTGGGGGTGATACCAGCGCACCAGCGCCTCCAGCTTGGCGACCCGTCCGCTGCGATTGTCCCAGATCGGCTGGTAGGCCATGGTCAGCTGCTCCAGCTTGATCGCTTCGGCCAGATCCTGCTGCATCTGGTGGCGCTGGCGCACCTCTTCCCGCATGGATGAGCAGTAGGCTCCGAGCAACCGTCCCTGCCGCTTGGCCGCAAACAGCGCCTGTTCGGCATTTCGCAGCAGCTCGTCGCTCTCGCTGCCATCGACCGGACAGAGAGTCATGCCGATGGTCGCGGTCACATAGAGGTGCTGGTTGGCCAGCATAAAGGGGCGGGCGAAACTGCCGATCACCTGCTTGGCAAACACCTCGGCCTGACGGCGGGTGACGATGCCGGGCACCAGGAACGCGAACTCGTCGCCACCGATGCGGGCCACCAGATCTTCGGTGCGCACCCGGCTCACCAGTCGATCCGAGACCTCCCGCAGCAGGGCATCGCCAGCATGGTGATCCATGCTGTTGTTGACCGCCTTGAAGTTGTTGAGGTCGAGCACCATGAGCGCGAAGCGCTCGCCCCGCTCGCAGAAGCGGGTGAGGCAGCGGCCAAACAACCAGCGGTTGGGCAGGCTGGTGAGGTTGTCGTAGTTGGCCTGGGTCGCGATCTTCTGCTCGGCCACTTTGGTCTGGGAAAGATCGCTGAAAATGGCGATATATTGCTGAATTTTGCCGGCTTCGCGCAGGGTGCTGATCATCAGCTGCTGCGGATAGAGCTTGCCGTTCTTGCGCTTGTTCCACACCTCGCCACGCCACACCCCCACCCGCTCCAGCGCATGGTACATGTCGGCATAGAAGGTCTGATCGTGCAGCCCGGACTTGAGCATGCTGGGACGCTGGCCCCGCACCTCGTCGCTGCTGTAGCCGGTGATCTGCTCGAAGGCCGGGTTGACCGAGATGATGCGGCTGTCGGCATCGCACACCAGAATCGCTTCGGAGAGGTTGTCGTAGACCCGGTGAGAAAGCTTGAGCTGCTCCGCATGGCGCTTGAGGGGATCGATATTCTCCAGCAGCACCATCAGGTAGTCCGGCTGCTGCTGCTCGTCGCGGATCAGGGTGACAGTCACCCGCCCCCACAGGATCTCGCCCCCCTTGCAGAAGTAGCGCTTCTCCTGGGTGAAACTGCTGCGCTCGCCGCGCCGGATCTCTTCGTAGCACTCAAGGCTGCGCTGCCAATCCTCCGGGTGATTGATGTCGGAGATGGAGCGATGAAGCAGCTCGTCGAGGGGATAACCCAGCATCTTCTCGATGGCCGGGTTGGCCCAGAGAATGCGGCCGGTGAGATCGAGCTTGCCGATCCCCACCGGGGCCTGAAACAGCATGCTCTGCAGCACATGAGGGGTATCAGGCAAGAGTTGCGGCAGCTGGCGTTGCAGCATCAGCGCCAGTTCACGACCGGCCAGCGGCCCCAGCAACCGGAGCAGCCCCATCACCTTGGTCATATTGGCCTGCGGCTGACGATAGAGCAGGCAGCAGATACCTATGGTCCCGCCATCCGCATCCTTGAGGGCGATCCCGGCGTAGGCCTGGGCTTGCCACGCATCGGCAAGCGGCATCGCGGGGAACAGCTGCAACAGACGATCGCTGAACCAGGCTTCCCCCTCCTGCCAGGTAATGGCATCGGGAGAGTCAGTGATTGGCAGCGTCAAGGTATCGGGGTCAAGAGAGGAGGGATGGGCAGCCTGAACCGTAAGATGGGAAGCATTTGATTCCCTGCTGGCGATCAGGACGACATCAGCCATCACAGCAGCGGCGATTTCACTCACAAAGGTATCGAAATATCCCTGGCCGCTCGAATGAGCCAGACTTGAGATGATTTGATAGACGGAATCGAGTGCTCGCCTCATGGCAAGTGGCTTTCTCTCCTTGAAGGTTAGAACACGACTCTACTGAAGAGCTGTGAGCAGTGCAAATATGCAATCAGCAAGATATTAAAAAGCCTTGAAAAAAGGGACCAAAAGGTCCCTTTTTGTCGCAGAAATCACGACTCGATCCCACTATGCCGCAAAATAGTGTACCTGGTTGAAGCTCACACAGGCGGCGGGTCAGGAATCTCAGGCAGCGATCCCGCTGTGTCGCAACAGCGCATCCACCTTGGGCTCACGACCACGGAAGGCTCGGAACAGCTCCATCGGCTCCTTCGAGCCTCCCTTCTCCAGAATATTCTTCAGGAAGGATTGGCCGGTCGCCGGGTTGAAGATCCCCTCCTCCTCGAAGCGGGAGAAGGCATCGGCAGAGAGCACCTCAGCCCACTTGTAGCTGTAGTAGCCCGCCGCATAGCCGCCCGCGAAGATGTGGGAGAAGCTGTGCTGGAAGCGGTTGAACGCTGGCGGCGTCATCACAGCTACCTGACTGCGCACCTCATCCAGCAGCGCCGGAAGCTGTGCCGGATTGGCCGGATCAAACTCCTGATGGAGACGGAAGTCGAACAGGGCGAACTCCAGCTGGCGCAGCATCTGCATCGCCGCCTGGAAGTTGCGGGCGGTCAGCATCTTCTCCAGCAGATCGGCAGGCAACGGCTCGCCGGTCTCGTAGTGGCCGGAGATAAAGGCCAGCGCCTCGGACTCCCAGCACCAGTTCTCCAGGAACTGGCTCGGCAGCTCTACCGCATCCCAGGCCACGCCGTTGATACCGGCGACACCGGCCACATCGATGCGGGTCAGCATGTGGTGGATGCCGTGGCCAAACTCATGGAACAGGGTGACCACTTCGTTGTGGGTAAACAGCGCCGGTTTGCCATCCACCGGGCCGTTGAAGTTGCAGGTCAGGTAGGCCACCGGCTTTTGCAGCGAGCCATCCTGACGGTAGCGACGACCCAGACAGACATCCATCCAGGCCCCGCCCTGCTTGTGCTCGCGGGCGTAGAGGTCGAGATAGAAGCTGCCGCGCAGTTCGTCATCAGCGTCGAAGATATCGTAGAAGCGCACATCAGGGTGCCAGGTGTCGATGCCGAGGCGCTCGCGCACCTTCATGCCGAACACCCGCTTCACCACTTCGAACAACCCCTTCACCACCTTGCTGGCGGGGAAGTAGGGGCGCAGCTGCTCGTCGGAGATGGAGAACTTGTGCTGCTTGAGCTTCTCGGCGTAGTAGGCGAGATCCCAGGCGGCCAGCTCGCTCTGACCATGCTGCTCGGCGGCGAAGGCGCGAATCTCCTCCAGCTCGGCCTTGCCTTGCGGCAGGGATTTGGCCGCCAGATCGGTGAGGAAGCTCACCACCTGTTCGGTCTTGTCCGCCATCTTGGTGGCCAGGGAGAGCTCGGCATAGTTGGCGAACCCCAGCAACTGAGCCAGTTCGCGGCGCAGGGTGAGCAGCTCGCTCATGATGGCGGAGTTGTCCCACTTGCCCGCATTGGGGCCCTGATCGGAGGCGCGAGTGGTGAAGGCTTCGTACATCTCTGCCCGCAGCTCGCGGTTGTCGGCATACATCATCACCGGCAGATAAGAGGGGATATCCAGCGTGAACAGCCACCCCTCTTTGCCTTTAAGTTCAGCCATCTGACGGGCAGCGGCACGCACGCTGTCGGGCAGACCGGCCAGTTCGGCTTCATCGGCCACCAGCTTGTGCCAGCCCTGGGTTGCGTCCAGCACGTTGTTGCTGAAACGGGAGGCCAGCTCGGAGAGGCGGGCCTGAATCTCGCCGTAACGCTGCTGCGCCTCGGCAGGCAGACCGATACCGGAGAGGCGGAAGTCACGCAGGGTATTCTGGATCTCCTTGCGCTGGGCGCCGCTCAGCAGCGGGAAATCATCGCTCTGGGAGAGGGCCAGATAGGCCTGATAGAGCCCTTCATGCTGACCGACATAGGTCTGGAATTCGGAGAGCAGCGGCAGGCAGGCATCATGGGCCTCGCGCAGCGCTTCGCTGTTGAGTACGGAGTTGAGGTGGCTGACCGGTGACCAGATCCGTGACAGGCGGTCATTTACCTCTTCCAGCGGGGCAATCAGGCTATCCCAGGTATGGGGATCACGCTGGGCCAGCACATCGCTGATCTTCTGCTTGCAGTCAGCAATCGCCTGAATCACGGCAGGCTGAACCTGCTCCGGCTTGATCTGGCTGAAAGGGGGCAGCGAATCCATTGTCAGCAAAGGGTTATTCATCCCGGTTACCTCTTGTTTGGTCTTGAACAGACCGCTTTAGCAGCTCTGTATGGCTTTCTAACATGTGGCCAAGCCACGCAATAATCAAGCGGGAATCCGCCGCAACCCTGTACTTTTCCAGCCATTGCGACCCGGATCTCTGCCGTTGCTGCAGTTTTGCCATCAACAGCCAGTAACAGGATGAATCTGTGGGCCTTTTTTGGCTCTTATCGCTACTTTCAAGGGGCAAAAAGCCGCCATTTACCGGCGCTACAGCTGCCAGCCAAGTACAGTCATGCTCAATCATGGAAACGGAAAAAATGTGGTAGCTGTAACAAATTATCAATATTTTTCAGTCAATTAGAATCAAAACCAACTATTGATTAATTTATTTTCAAGCATCTATCATAGGCAACCTGCCATGCAGGTCACTTGATTCTCTGTGCTGCACAGAAATCGGGTGAAAAAGGCAAAGTGACCCGAAAGGGCGCGACGCAAAGCCACCGGTCTAAGGGAAAACACCTATGACAGCGGGGCTGCCCCCGGGAGCGTTCGGCCATAGCTGGACGCTCCGTTTGTACTGTATGGAGATATCAAGATGAACAAATTGAAGTTATCCCTGCTGGGCTGTCTGCTCGGCATGGGCGCCCCCATGGCATATGCCGCCAGTGCCGGTCAGGCGATGGTCAATCCCCAGTCCGGCGTAGTGGTCGGCTATTGGCACAACTGGTGTGACGGTTCGGGCTACAAGGGCGGTATCGCCCCCTGCGTCAAGCTCGACCAGGTCAACCCGCAATACAACGTGGTCGATGTCTCCTTCATGAAGGTGTATGGCAGCGATCCCATCCCCACCTTCAAACTCGACCCGGCTATCGGCATGAGCGAAAGCCAGTTTATCGAGCAGATTGCCGAGCTGAACCGTCAGGGCCGTTCCGTGCTGCTGGCGCTGGGCGGTGCCGATGCGCACATCGAGCTGCGCAAAGGTCAGGAGCAGGCCTTTGCCGACGAGATCATCCGTCTGGTGGAGACCTATGGCTTCGACGGGCTGGATATCGATCTGGAGCAGGCCGCCATCACCGCCGCCGACAACCAGACCGTGATCCCGGCAGCCCTGCGTCTGGTCAAGGATCACTACCGCGCCCAGGGGAAAAACTTCCTCATCACCATGGCGCCGGAGTTCCCCTATCTGACCCAGACTGGCGCCTACATCCCCTATATCCGCAATCTGGAAGGCTACTACGACTGGATCAACCCCCAGTTCTACAACCAGGGTGGTGACGGTATCTACATCGATGGGATCGGCTGGATTGCCCAGAACAACGATGCCCTGAAAGAAGAGTTCATCTACTACATGGCGGATTCGCTGAGCAACGGAACCCGCGGCTTCTACAAAATCCCCCATGACAAGCTGGTGTTCGGCATTCCGACCAACATCGACGCCGCCGCCACCGGCTATGTGCTGGATCCGCAGAAGCTCTACAACGCCTTCAACCGCCTGAAGAGCGAGGGGCAACCGCTGCGTGGCGTGATGACTTGGTCCATCAACTGGGACATGGGCCGCAACGCCGCCGGTCAGTCCTACAACGAATCCTTCATCAAGAGCTACGGCCCCTTCATCCACGATCAGGAGATCACGCCCCCGGTCGACAACGGCAAGCCGGTGTTCAGCGGCCTGAGCGATACCCGCATCAAGCAGGGTACCGCCTTTGATCCGCTGGCCGGTGTCAGCGCCAACGACAAGGAAGATGGTGACCTGACTGGCCAGATCCAGGTAGAAGGCTCGGTAGACAGCCAGCGCATCGGCCTCTACCCCCTCACCTACAAGGTGAGCGATCGCGACAACAACGTCACCGAGCAGGTACGTACCATCGAGGTCTACAGCATGAAGCCGGTGTTCAGCGGTGTCACCGACACCACGCTGGAACTGGGTACCGCTTTCGATCCGATGACCGGCGTCAGCGCCCATGATGAAGAAGATGGCGACCTGACCGCCCAAATCAAGGTCAGCGGCAACGTCGACAGCAGCAAGGTCGGCCGCTACACCCTCACCTATCAGGTGAGCGACAGCGCCGGTCAGCAGGTAACCCAGCAGCGCAACGTGACCGTCAGGGAGCAAGGCGCCGTCTGTGAAAACAGCTGGGATGCCAAGAAGGTCTACGTGGGCGGCGACATCGTCAGCCACAACGGCAAGAACTGGCTGGCAGGCTGGTGGACCCAGAACGAAGAGCCGGGCACCACGGGTGACTGGGGCGTCTGGCGCGTACAGGGCGACAGCGACTGCGGCGGCACAACGCCACCCGCCGAAGGCAGCAGCGACTTCACCGTCAGCGCCATGGGTTCCGACTACACCATAGTTAACGGTCAGGTCTCCATCCGCTTCAACATCACCACAGCCAACCCGGTGCAGATCTCTGCCACGCTGGAGCAGAACGGCCACAGCTATGGCAACACCACCAGTCTGGTGAACGGCACCAGCGCACTGGTTTTGCAGGGCAGCAATGTGACCGATGGTAGCTATGAAGTGGTGATCACCGGTCTGGCTGACGGCCAGCAGCCGGTGGTGCAGCGCTTCCCGGTTGCACTGACCGAAGAGAGCAGCAGCGGTGGCGAAGGTGACTACCCGGCCTACGCCCCCAACACCGGCTATCAGGCCGGTGATCGGGTCAGCAATGCCGGTGGCAACTACGAGTGCAAACCCTGGCCCTACAGCGGCTGGTGTGGCGGCTCGATCAGCCACTATGCGCCGGGTACTGGCAGCGCCTGGAGCGATGCCTGGATCAAGCTCTGACCTTGCCCCAACCACTAACGGGGGCCGACAGGCCCCCGCCCATATCCTGCCCGTCGGCCACGCTGCCGATGGGCAGGATGCACTGACCCGGACGGGTTAGCCTCTCTCTTTTACATGCTTGCCAACCACCAAAAAACATCCAACAACAACCAAGATAAGGAAATCACCATGCCAAGAACCACCAAGCTTGCCACCCTGCTCGGTTTGCTGCTATCGGCCCATGTCGTGGCCGATGAGCGCGAACAAGCCTATTTCAAACAAACCTATCAGGAGCACTACGAGCAGATGACGGCGCGCCTCGCCGCGCTGCATCAGAGTGCGGCTGACGAGCAGAACGTGATCATCAAGGATGGCAAGCGCCACCTTGCCATCAGCGGCCTGCTCTACCCGCTGACGGCGGACAACCACATCCTGTTTGATCTGCCCAAACCCCACTTTTTCGACGAAACAGCCATTCGTAACGTCTTTGATTTCTTTGATGAGGAGTGGGAGCTGACCTGGTACGACGGTGGGGTCGTAGCAGTCAACAAACGCTTTGGCAACTATGACTACGGCAACGGCTGTCTGCTGGAGTACTTCCCCCACGGCCAGATCCAGAATGGCGAACGCACCCGGGTGGTGATGGAGACCAGCTCCTGCAGCGTCAACTCGTTTGCCACCTCGCTGCAATATCTGGACAAAGGCGAGGAGCTGACGGCCGACCAGCTGGGGCTGGACGCCAGCCTGATCACGGCGGTCGAGCGCTATCAGGATCGGCTCTATGTCAGCCAGAACGGCAATCCGGGCCATGTGGCCATTATCGATATCCCGAGCCGCCAGCAGATTGGCGAGATCCGCGGCACCGAAACCGGCAGTGCCACGGCCTACAACCAGGTCAGCGAACTGTTTGTCCGCAACAACCTGCTCTACGTGGTCTCGCGCTACTCGCACCGGGTCGATATCTTCGATCTGGCCGATGAACATCGCCATGTCACCACCCTGGGAACCGGTCGGGATTCCGGCAGCAACAGCCTGCACCGCGCCCAGGCCGTCTTTGCCAATCAGGATTACGTGCTGGTGGCCGATGCGCTGAGCGAGATCAAGGTCTACCGCCAGCAGGATGTGACGCCAGAGAACAGCCTCCAGACCCCCATCGCCGGTCGGCTCGCCTTTGAAGGAAAATACAGCCACCGTCTGGTGCAACTCCATCAGGTGGGTGACTATCTCCTGGCCCACACCGCCGGCAAAAACTACTACATCTATGACCTGCGCAAACTGGCTGATGCCATCGCCAGCAACATCCCGCTGGCGCCTGAGCAGGTGATCGCCGACAGCAATCTGCAAAAAATCGACATGGATGGCGATCGGCTGGTGGTGAACTTCAAGGACCGCATCGAGTGGCATGATGCCGATACCCTGATCGCCAACGACTTTCAGTTCAAGCAACCGACCTTTACTGTCCGGGAGATCAACCAGCAGCCTGTAGCTGCGCTGAAAGATCTCCAGCTGGCGGGCTCGGCACTTATCACCGCCAACGAGCGCGGCCTGGGTTTCAACCAGCTGCTGAGCAAGGAGATCAGCTTCACGGCCGACGAGCAGTTGCCGGCTCGCCCGCTGATCTTCGATCAGCTGATGCCGGCCGCAGTCAGCTACATACTGCGCAATGACGAACCCTACGAGGTGCTGATCGATCGCGCCCAGCGTTCGGTCAACATCAATTCGCTGGTCAAGACCGAGCTGCTTGATAACGACACGGTGCGCATCACCAACTATGCCGCCAGAGAGCTGCATGACATCAATATCGAGTCACGCCTGAACGGTATCAACAAGTGGCTGATCCTGGGCCAGCTCGATCGCCTGCCCGCCTATGCCCAAATCACCCTGCCACTGAGCGCCTTTGGCGAGCAGGGACGCTTCAACAGCGCCAGCCGCGATGGTGTGTTTGATCTCAACAACCTGCTCGACAACAGCATCAATCTGCCAGCCCAGTTCGAGCACAGGTTCAGCTCCAACTCGGATCCGTTTGCCCAGAAGCTGGCACGCCTCAAGCCAAGCTGGAACGTGCGCTTCGCCACCAACACCAGCGGCTCCTGGCGCCCCATCAATGCCCTCTACGCCCGCGAGTGGCTGATCATCGCCACCAACCTGGCATACATGGTCTCGACCGAGGAGTTCAAACACGTCTGGTACAACTTCAAGGCGGTGAACGGCTACGAGATGTTCGGCAATGGCGGCAACAGCTATGTGCCAAACGGGATCTTTACGGCAGCCGATTATGACTACTACTACCACAGCCTGATGAAGCGCCCCTACCTCAACCTGGGGATCACCGCCATGGGGGGCGGGCTGGGGAGTGGTGGCATCACCGGGGTCGATACCTTTAACTTTGTCAGCCACTACTACGGCAGCTGGGGCATCATTGCCCACGAATTTGGCCATGGCTTCGATGGGAAGTCCTACAGCCATGAGAGCGCGTTTGCCCGTGGCAGCCATGGCTGGCATCCCCTGATGACGGGCATGGCCAACTACCATATCCGCAAGGGCGACCTGCCCTATCTGGACGATGATCTCAACGGTTTCCACAAGCCGGAAAACGACATCTATCGCTACAACTCGGTCAGCCAGGGGGCTCGCAAGCACCGCGCTGACAGCCACATGTACTATACCGACCACTACTTCATGCAATTCTCCACCATGCCGCAAGGCTGGGTAGCCAACGGCAGCGACTTCAGTGCCGGGCAGCTGGCAGCCCTGAACAATCAGGAGCGACTGCTGATGGGCTGGATCCCCAAGGAGTCGGAGAAAGGCAATCTCTGCCGGTTCACCTTCCAGGATGGCGAGCAGTACTACGGCTACGTCGAACAGCAGGCTGATGGTCTGCTCTGTGATGCCGGATCCCTGATCCGTTATCGACAGCCCGATGGCCAGTTTGTGCCGCTGGTCTCGGCCATCAACCAGTTTGACTGGCTGTCACTCCACCACAAGGGCAAGCTGGATCAGCCAGTGCTGCACCAGAATGGTCGCCAGCTCTGCTACAAGAATGTGGCGGGCTTTTACGGTATCGGCTTCGTCAATGACAACAAACAGTGCACCCAGTTGCCCAGCGTCTATCAGACCAATGGCAAGCACTGGCTGACCAGCTCCGGCTGGACCGGTCTGACCTACCTGAGCGGAGACTTCATCCTGCCCACGACCGGTAGCAGCAGTGACTTCACCGTCACCGATCTGGCGGCCGAATATCTCATCGTCAACGGCGCGATCGACTTCAGCCTCACGCTGACCACCGCCAACCCGGTGACCGTCACCGCGACCCTGTTGCAAGATGGCAATCCGGTCGCCACCGGCAGCGCCCTGATCGATGGTCAGGGTTCCCTGCAACTGGCACAGTCGGGCCTTACGACAGGCAGTTACGAGCTGCTGTTGGCGGGCATGGCAGAGGGGAGCAAGCAGGGCTTCGAGCGCCGCTTCACCCTGGCATTGGTGGAACAGGCTCCGGGGAGTGACAGTGACGGTGGTAACGGCAGCTACCCGGCCTATGTTGCGGGCACCGCTTATCAGAGTGGCGAACGGGTCAGCAACGCCGGTGGCAACTACGAGTGCAAACCCTGGCCCTACAGCGGCTGGTGTGGCGGCTCGATCAGCCACTATGCGCCGGGTACCGGCAGCCACTGGAGTGATGCCTGGATCAAGCTGTAATCAGCCGCTCGTGACCAAAAGAGAGCCATAACGACAGAGGGGGAGCCATCGGCTCCCCCTCTCGTTTATCTCTTCAACCCGGCTTAACGGGCATCTTCTTTCAGCCACTGCGCTACGCGCTTGGCGAAGTAGGTGAGGATGCCATCGGCCCCGGCCCGCTTGAAGCAAAGCAGAGACTCCATGATGGTCTCCTTCTCTTTCAGCCAGCCGTTCTGGATCGCCGCCATGTGCATGGCGTACTCGCCGCTCACCTGATAGGCAAAGGTCGGCACGCCGAACTGATCCTTCACCTGACGAACCACGTCCAGATAGGGCATGCCCGGCTTGACCATCACGCTGTCGGCCCCTTCCTGAATATCCAGCGCCACTTCGTGCAGGGCTTCGTTGCTGTTGGCCGGGTCCATCTGATAGGTAGCCTTGTTGCTCTTGCCAAGGTTGCCGGCAGAGCCAACCGCATCGCGGAACGGGCCGTAGTAGCAGGAGGCGTACTTGGCGGAGTAGGCCATGATCTGGGTGTTGATGAAGCCGTTCTCTTCCAGCGCGGCGCGGATGGCACCGATGCGGCCATCCATCATGTCGGACGGCGCGACTATATCGACCCCGGCTTCGGCGTGGGAGAGTGCCTGCTTGATCAGGATCTCGGTGGTGATGTCGTTCAGCACATAGCCTTCGTCATCGATGATGCCGTCCTGCCCGTGGGTAGTGAACGGATCGAGCGCCACGTCGGTGATGACCCCGAGCTCCGGGAAGCGGGCCTTGAGGGCACGCACGGTGCGCTGAGCCAGCCCGTTCGGGTTGTAGGCCTCTTCCGCCATCAGGCTCTTGCTCTCCAGTGGAGTGACCGGGAACAGGGCAATAGCAGGTACGCCCAGCTCCACCAGCTCGGCGGCTTCCTCCAGCAGCAGATCGATGGAGAGACGCTCCACCCCCGGCATGGAGGGAACGGCTTCCCGACGGTTCTCCCCCTCCAGCACGAACACCGGATAGATGAGATCGTTGACGGTCAGTACGTTCTCGCGCACCAGACGACGGCTGAAATCATGTTTGCGCAGACGGCGCAGGCGGCGGCCCGGAAAGGCGCCCGGAAGAGTTGTAGCCATGAATCACTCCTGGAGAGGAAGTTGGAAGAACGCGGCGGAGGTGGCCCGGGTATGGGCTAGCAAGGCCTCGGGCGCTTCACCACGACAGGCCGCCACCACCTGGGCGATGTGCGGCAAAAAAGCGGGTTCGTTGCGTTTCGGGCGCGGTTTCAGGTCCCGCGGCACCAGATAGGGGGCATCGGTCTCGATCATCAGCCGACCGGCCGGAATGCGAGCCACCTGTTCGCGCAGCAGCTGACCGCGGCGCTCGTCGCAGAGCCAGCCGGTCACCCCGATATGCAGCCCCAGCGCCAGACACTCGTCCAGCTCCTCGTCGGAACCGGTGAAGCAGTGCAGCACGGCTCCCGGCAGTCTGGGCAACCAGGGACGGAGGATCTCGATAAAACGGGCGTGGGCATCGCGACAGTGGAGAAACACCGGCATCCCGAGCTCATCAGCCAGTGCCAGCTGGGCGTCGAATACCGCATCCTGCACCGGGCGGGGGGAGAAGTCGCGGTTGTAGTCGAGGCCGCACTCGCCAATAGCCACCACCTGCGGCAAGGCTGCCAGCTCGCGCAGGGCGGGCAGGGTCGCCGCATCGACACTCTTGGCATCGTGAGGGTGTACCCCGGCGGTGGAGAAGCAGTAGCCCGGCCAGCGGGCGGCCAACTCTGCGCTCTCGCGGCTGCCGTCCAGATCGGTACCGGTCAGGATCAGCGCTTCCACTCCGGCGGCACGGGCACGGGCCACCAGCTCAGCCTGCTCGCCGGCGAACTGGCTGCTGGTCAGGTTTAAACCGATATCGATCATGGGATGAGACGTTCCGAACAAAAGGAATGCATATCAGGTATTTGAAAACCATCTACCGAATGGGGTCTTACCATACGCCTCGAACGGGAGCATGAAAAGAGGAAGGGAGCCTCAGCTCCCCTCGTTCTGCCATTCCTGCGGACTTCGTCATCCTCTCGCCGTCCGGCAAACAGGTGACGAACAGAGCCTCAGCTCTCCCCATCCGGTTGTTCCTCATCCTCTTTTTTCACGTAGAAGCGGGCGAAGAACAGACCTATCTCCCACAGCGCCCACATCGGAATGGCGAGCAGGGTCTGGGAGAAGACATCAGGCGGCGTCAGCAGCATGCCGACCACAAACACCCCGACGACAACGTAAGGACGTTTCTCCTTCAGGTTTTGCGGTGTGGTCACGCCAGTCCAGCAGAGCAGTATGGTGGCCACCGGAATTTCGAACGCCACCCCGAACGCGAAGAACAGGGTCAGTACGAAGTCCAGATAGCTGGCGATGTCGGTCGCCACCGTCACCCCGGCAGGGGCGGTACTGGTGAAGAAACCGAACACCAGCGGGAACACCACGTAGTAGGCGAACGCCATGCCCGCATAGAACAGCAGGGCACTGGAGACCACCAACGGCATGATCAGCCGCCGCTCATGCTGGTACAGACCGGGGGCGATAAAGGCCCAGGCCTGATAGAGCAGATAGGGGATCGCCACGAAGAAGGAGACCACCAGGGTCAGCTTGATCGGCGTCAGGAAGGGGGTCGCCACATCCGTCGCGATCATGCTGGTCCCTTCCGGCAGCTGGCTGAGCAGCGGCTGGGCCACGAAGTCGTAGATGTTGTTGGAGAAGTAGATCAGCGCCAGAAACACCACCAGAATGGCGGTAATGGAGCGCAGCAAGCGGGTTCTCAGCTCAACCAGATGGCTGATCAGGGGTTGTTCGGCCTGACTCATGGCTTCACCTCCCCTTTTACTGCGGAATCGCTGACCGGCACCGGCTCACTCTCTCGCTGGCTATTGACCGGCGGCACGTCGTGGCTCAGCAGCACCGCAGGCTCCACCGGCGTGGCAGGCTCAGCCTGGGCGACCGGCTCGGGGCGCGGCGGACGGATCTCGTTCTCCACCTGATAGGGGCGATTGACCGACTGGGCCGCCGCCTTGAGCTGTTCGATGGACTCCTGCAGCTCGGGGCTCAGGTTGCTCATCTGCAACTGTTCGGCCTTCTTGAGGTCGTTATGCAGCTCTTGCAACTTGAGCTCCTGCTCCAGCTCGGACTTGACCGAGTTCGCGGTCGAACGAATGAGGCGGATCCAGTGGGTAGCCGTGCGGATGGCAACCGGCAGCCGCTCGGGCCCCAGTACCACCAGTGCTACCACACCGATAACGACCAGCTCCCAAAAACCGATATCGAACATGGCTTAGGCCTGGTCTTTGTCTTTCTGTTTGGCGGTCTCACTGCTCTGAGTGGCCGCTTCGTTCAGCTGTTTCGGGGGAAACTCGGCATCTTTCTGCTCGGCCTTGGCATCAGCCGGCTCGTCGGAGAGGGCTTTCTTGAACCCTTTGACCGCCGCACCCAGATCACCGCCAATACCGCGCAGTTTCTTGGTACCGAACAGCAGCACGACGATGACTGCAATGATCAACAATTGCCAAATACTGATACCACCCATGATTTTCTCTCCAGAACAGGCGCCTGACGGCGCGGTTGTTGATTAATGGGAACGGGTTCGCAACCAGCCGACCAGCCAGCAGAGGGCTGCACCGGCGAGACTGGCTTGTCCCCACTCAATGTGTTGTTTTTGGGTCAGCAAGAATACACCCGCCAATAGCAGGCTGGCTCCAACCCCTAAGAGGTAGCGGGCCTGCCCCTGTCGACGGCTGTGACGGCGGAACTCGGCAAACATCTGGTCGAAATGACGCTGCTGATGACGGGTCTGGCGCAGGGTCTCATAGACCAGCTCCGGCAGCTCCGGCAGCTTCTCGGCCCAGAATGGCGCCTTCTCCTTGATGGCGTTCAATACCGACTTGGGCCCCACCTGTTCGTGCATCCAGTTTTCGAGGAACGGCTTGGCGGTCTGCCACAAATCGAGCTGCGGGTAGAGCTGACGCCCCAACCCTTCCACATAGAGCAGGGTCTTTTGCAGCAGCACCAGCTGTGGCTGCACCGTCATATGGAAGCGGCGGGCAGTGTTGAACAGATTGAGCAGCACGTGACCGAACGAAATTTCGGAGAGCGGCTTCTCGAAGATGGGCTCCAGCACGGTGCGAATGGCAAACTCGAACTCGTCCACCTTGGTGTCTGCCGGTACCCAGCCCGACTCCACGTGCAGCTCTGCCACCCGGCGATAGTCACGGTTAAAGAAGGCGAGGAAGTTCTCCGCCAGATAGCGTTTGTCTTCCCGATTGAGGGTACCGACGATGCCGCAGTCGATGCCGATCCAGAGCGGGTTTTCCGGATGTTCGTAAGAGACGAAGATGTTGCCCGGGTGCATATCGGCATGGAAGAAGCTGTCGCGGAACACCTGGGTGAAGAAGACCTCCACCCCGCGCTCGGCCAGCAGCTTCATATTGGTGCCGTTGGCTTCCAGCGCTGGAATGTCGGAGACCGGGATACCGTAGATGCGCTCCATCACCAGCACCTGCTCGCGGCAGAGATCCGTGATGATTTCAGGCACATAGAGCGCCTCGGAGCCGGTGAAGTTGCGGCGCAGCTGGATAGCGTTGGCCGCTTCGCGCATCAGATTGAGCTCGTCGAGGATGGTCTTGCGATACTCCTCCACCACCTCGATGGGGCGCAGTCGCGCGCTCTGGGGCACGAAGCGGGCCACCAGACGGGCCAGCGCCTGCATCAACCGCAGGTCGGCCTCGATGACCGGCTCGATGTCGGGACGGATCACCTTGATGACGATCTCGCGGCCACTCTCCTTCAGGCGGGCGGTATGCACCTGCGCGATGGAGGCCGACGCCAGCGGCGTCTCGTCAAAGTCATCAAACAGGGTTTCGATGGGACAACCCAGGCTCAGCTCGATCTGCTGGCGCGCAGCCTGACCACAGAAGGGGGGCACCCTGTCCTGCAGCAGGGCCAGCTCCTCGGCGATATCCGGCGGCAGCAGGTCGCGGCGGGTCGAGAGCATCTGGCCAAACTTGATGAAGATGGGGCCAAGAGCCTCGAAGGCGAGGCGGATGCGGGCACCGCGGCTGAGTTCCGGTTGCTTGTTCTTGAGCCAGAACAGGGAGCGACGGGCCAGACGACCCGGCCAGGGTTGATAGCGGGCGGGCACCAGTTCGTCGATGCCCTGCTCCAGCAGGATGGTGATGATGCGATAGAGGCGTTTGAACTCCTTCGGGGTCATCAGGTCACCTGCTGTTCGAAGCGGGCCAGCCGCAGTTCGACGGCCTTGAGCTGCTGGGCCAGCACCTCGACGTCATCGTTGAAGCTCGCCACTTCCAGCGGGCCGGGCGCGAGGCGGGCCTCTTCGGTCAGATATTCCGCCAGCTGGCTGCGGGTACGGCACAGCTCGCGGCCGACCAGACGACGCGCCTGACGGGCACCGCTGAACAGGGTGTGGGCAACGACATCGCCGGTATAGCGCGACAGCTCCTCTTCCCAGTCGATATCCAGCTCACCCAGCAGCACGCTGAATGCCTGCACCAGCTGGGGATCACCGCTCAGATCCAGCTTCTCCTCGCGGATATAACGGGTCAGGGCGGACGGGTCTTTCAGCAAACCGAGGGCGGTCAGCGACAGACTGAGCACCGCATCGGCCTCCCCTTCATGCTGGGCCAGCACATCCAGCCGACGCTCGGAGAAGACGAACCAGAGCGGCTTGAGTTCACGCAGCTCCAGCTTTAGCACCTTGCCCACCAGTTTGCGCAGCCGCTCCGGACTCTGTTTGTCCAGCGCCAGCAACTGGTTGAGGCTGGTTTCGATCACCGCGGTGACCATGGCATCCATCGGCATAGGCAACCTTAAAACTTGTAACCGCGGTGCAGGGCGACCACACCCTGAGTCAGATTGAAGTACTCCACCTGCTCGAACCCGACATTTTCCATCATGCCGGCCAGGGTCTGCTGATCCGGGTGCATGCGGATGGACTCTGCCAGATATTTGTAGCTTTCACTGTCGTTCGCGACGATTTCGCCCATTTTCGGCAGCAGTTTGAAGGAGTAGAGGTCATAGAGCTTGGCGATCACTTCGCTGACCGGCTTGGAGAACTCCAGCACCAGCAGACGGCCACCCGGCTTGAGCACCCGGAACATGGAGGCGAGCGCCTTGTCCTTGTCGGTGACGTTGCGCAGGCCGAAGCCGATGGTGATGACGTCGAAGTGGTTATCCGGGAAGGGGAGCGCCTCGGCATTGGCCTGCACGTAGGAGACGTTGTTGGCGACCCCCAGATTGCGCAGCTTGTCGCGGCCCACTTTCAGCATGGAGTCGTTGATATCCGCCAGCACCACCTGACCGGTCTCGCCGACGATGCGGGAGAACTTGGCGGTCAAGTCACCGGTACCACCGGCCAGATCCAGCACCTTCTGGCCCTTGCGCACACCGGAACAGTCGATGGTGAAGCGCTTCCACAGGCGGTGGATGCCGAACGACATCAGATCGTTCATCAGATCATACTTGGCTGCCACCGAATGGAAGACACCTGCTACCAGAGTTTCCTTCTCGGTCGCGGCCACGGTTTTAAAGCCAAAATGCGTTGTCGTTGCTTGTTCTGACATCCCTTAAACACCCATAGAGCAAAGAATGGCCGCCAGTTTACCAGAGCCACTGGCGTCCGGACACCTTAAACCCGGCTCGCAACCAACTGCATGCCCAGCACCACCATGGCCAGACAGAGGAAGAGATTGAGACCGATATTGAGCAGCGCTTTCAGATAGGCTCCATGTTGAGCCAGCACTACCGTATCGAGGGCAAAGGAAGAAAACGTGGTCAGGGCACCGAGGATCCCCACCATCAGCAGCGGCTTCATCGGGTGCTCTACCACATGACCATGACTGATGAGGGCGAATGCCACCCCCATGATGAAAGAGCCCACCACGTTGACCACCAGAGTCCCGTAAGGAAAGTGGCGCCCCAGCAGCAAGGCCATCAGTTCGGCAATCCCAAAACGAAGGCAGGCGCCGATGGCGCCCCCTGCAGCAACATAGAACCAGGTTTGCATGGTGTCACTCCCTCAGGGTCAGACCGCCATTATGTCGCAATGGCGGCCCTTGTGCCCAGAGGCGGAACTAATCGTCATCCAGCCTGATTGAAATCTCAGCGGCGAAAATCGATGGACTCGGGCTGACCCAGCACGATCTCGGTCTGGGCCGGGCGGGTCTGGGCAATCACCTTGCCGTGACGGATCGAGTAACGCACCGGCACCTGACGGCGCACCGCATCGAAGCCGTTCTCGGCGGGCAGGATCAACAGGTTGGCCGGTTTGCCCACCTCGATACCATAGCGATCCTGCACATTCAGGGTGCGGGCGCTGTGGCTGCTGATCAGCTTCAGACCGTCGTTGATCTGCTCGTAACCCATGATCTGGCAGACATGCAGCCCCATGTGCAGCACTTGCAACATGTTGGCGGTGCCCATGGGATACCAGGGATCGAACACGTCGTCGTGACCGAAGCAGACGTTGATGTTCGCCTCCAGCATCTCCTTCACCCGGGTAATACCGCGACGTTTGGGATAGGTATCGAACCGTCCCTGCAGGTGAATGTTCACCAGCGGATTGGCCACGAAGTTGATGTCTGCCATCTTGAGCAGACGGAACAGGCGGGAAGCATAGGCGCCGTTGTAAGAGTGCATGGCGGTGGTGTGACTGGCCGTCACCCGATGGCCGATCCCCCGCTCGTAGGCCTGGGTCGCCAGCGTCTCGATAAAGCGAGACTGTTCATCATCGATCTCGTCGCAGTGCACATCGACCAGAACCTGATACTTCTCGGCAAGATCGAAGATGTAGTGCAGACTTTCGACCCCATATTCCCGGGTAAACTCAAAGTGGGGGATCGCGCCAATCACGTCGGCACCCAGCTTGAGTGCCTCCTCCAGCAGTGCCTTGCCATTCGGGTAGGAGAGGATCCCCTCCTGCGGGAAGGCAACGATCTGCAGCTCTACCCACTCCTTCATCTCCTCCCGCACTTCCAGCATCGCCTTGAGCGCGACCAGATTGGGATCGGAGACATCGACGTGAGTACGGACAAACTGGATGCCGTTGGCGATCTGCCACTTCAGCGTCTGGATGGCGCGCTGTTTCACATCCTCATGGGTCAGCAGCGCCTTGCGCTCGGCCCAGCGCTCGATCCCCTCGAACAGGGTGCCGGAGAGGTTCCAGCTCGGCTCGCCCGCCGTCTGGGTGGTATCGAGGTGAATGTGGGGTTCGATAAAGGGAGCGATCGCCAGACCGCCCTCCCCGTCCAGCACCCGACCGGCGACGGCATGTTCGTCATGGGGTTCGATGGCGGTGATGACCCCATCCTGACAGCGGATCTGCCACAACCCTTCCCGATCGGCCAAACGAATATGTTGAATCAGCATTTGCTAGCTTCCTGTACCAGAACCGGCCGCTGGGTGAGGCGAACCAGAATGAAATAGGTGAAGGCGGCGCCCAATACCGCGTTGAGTGGCACTATGCCCGGCAGCCACTTGCCGACAGCCACCCCGACTGCCGTGGCAACCAGCGCCTGCCAGCGCACCGTCTCGAACTGCTGATCGGCAAACTGACGGTAACGCTCACGATTGAGCAGGAAATCCATGATGATAATGCCACCGATCGGCGGAATTGCCGTACTCAAAAAGGCCAGCCAGCCGACAAAGTTGTTGTAAAGCCAGAGGGCGCAAGCCGTACCGATGAGGCCGTTGATCACACTGAGCGGCTTGCTCTTGAGGCCGGTAATGTTGGCAAAACCGAGGCCGGAGGCATAGAGCGCGTTGTCGTTGGTGGTCCAGATATTGAGGCCCAGCACCAGAATGGCGGGGATCAGCAGTCCCTGCATCAGCATCACTTCCGAGATATCGGCCTGACCGGTCACGGCCGCACCGGCTGCGCCGAAGACGAACATCAGAGTGTTGCCCAAAAAAAACGCCACCATGGTAATCATGACGGCGCCCCAGGGTTTGCGACCAAAGCGAACAAAGTCGGCGGTCAGGGTTCCTGCACTGATAAAGGAACCAACCACCATGGTCAACGCCGTGGTGAACTCGATGGGATTGCTTGGTTGTACCTGCTGCAGTGCAGCCATGCCACCGGTCGAGGTCACCGCCAGCCAGACCGAGTAGCCACCGAGCAGGGCGATAGCCGGCACGGCCACAAAGCTCAGCACCATCAGGGCGGAGATGCCGAAGTAGACGGTCACCGTCATCAACATGCCCGAAATGGCGATCAGCCAGTTCACATCTATGCCGGTCGCCTTCTGCACCGGCAGGGCAAACATCGCCACGCCAACGCCAAACCAGCCGACCTGAGTACCGCCGAGCAGCAGGGATGGCAGCCAGGAACCTTTCACCCCAAAGGAGTAACGAGCCAGCAGATGGGTAGAGAGGCCGGTTGAGGCACCGATATAACCGAGACAAGCGGTGTAGATACCCAGCAACAAGTTGCCGATCAGTACCGCCTTGATGAAGTCATCGAATACCAGCCCGGTACCAAGCGCACCACCGGTCCACATGCTGGCAGAGAAGAAGGTCAGGCCGAGCATCACCAGCATCAGCGAAAGCACACCTTTGCGCCCTTTGGCGGGTACCGCCCCCAAACAGTATTCGTTATCCTGCGCCATGCTCTCTCTCCACGTAATAGGCAAAACGCGCCGGATTTTACATGTAAAACGTTTTACGTCAATCGATCATGGTTAAATCTCTGGATAAAACCATCAATAGCAGTCAAATGAGTAACACATTAGGACTCAAACCAGCAGATAAACAGTGTCGACTGCAAGCAGAGGGGGTTGCGGGAATGGGAATGTAAGGGGATATCACAAAAATGACAGATGCAAAAAAGCCTCCCTTTTCAGGGAGGCTTTCTATTT
>NZ_JAYJLJ010000021.1:0-70254 GCF_051948815.1 Aeromonas sp. Lyrl_2 | reverse complement strand
CGCAAGCAAGGCTGAGATATCAGCTGCGGTTGCAGAGAAAGTCCCCACTCAGATGGGGATTTTTTTTGCCTGAAATTCAGTACTCCAGCTTCTTCTGTTGCCGTTGTGGCGAGCCAAGCACCACCTCTTATTGTGCCACTCTGCCACTCCGATCCTTCTTCATCCTGCTCTTCCGAGATTGCTCGACGGCCACTGACTTCACTCCTGTCCATCGTGATGCTGCTTATATGAACGCCAGCAATAAAAAGGGCAGGCCAAGGCCTGCCCGCAAAGATGCGCAAGGTGCTACATGATCCCGCGGATCAGGATCCCGCTGATCAGCAGCGGTGCCACCACGCGCCAGCACCAGAGCAGCGCCAGACGCAGGGCGGGTGACAGGCCTACAGGGAGAATGGCATCACCCAGGCGCCAGCCCAGCAGCAGGGTCAGTACCAGACCAAACAGCGGCATCATCAGGTTGGAGGTGAGATAGTCGAGCAGCTCGAAGATGGTCTTGCCAAACAGGGTCAGATCGCTCCATGGGCCGAACGACAGGCTCACTGGAATGCCGGATGCCATGATAAGCAGGGTCAGTACCCGGCAGGCGCCACGACGCGACCAGCCCCACTCTTCGGTAGTGAAGCGCACCAGATGCTCCAGCATGGAGATGGAGGAGGAGAGCGCCGCCACCAGCAGCAACAGGAAGAAGACCACCCCCAGCCCCTGACCGAACGGCAGATGGCTGAACACGGCAGGCATGGTCATAAATGTGAGCCCTGGGCCCGCGGTAGGGTCGATACCGGTAGAGGCCAGCGCCGGGAAGATCATCAAGCCCGCCAGCACCGAGATAAGGCTTGCCAGTGTGACCACCCAGACCCCGGAGCGCAGCACCCCTTCGCTATTGGGCAGGTAGGCGCCATAGGTCGTGTGTACCCCGAGCCCGATGGAGAGGGAGAAGAAGGCCAGTCCCAGCGCGTCCAGCACGCTCTGGCCGGTCAGCATGGAGAAGTCCGGCAGCAGCAGCTGGCGTACACCCGCCATGGAGCCCGGCATGGAGAGACCGACCCCCACCAGCAGCAACATCATGATGAAGAGCGCGGGCATCATCCAGCGCAGTGCCCGCTCAACCCCTTTCTGAATACCCCCCTGCACGAACCACCAGGTCAGGCCTGCGAAGATCAGATGGGTCAGCACCGGCCACCAGGGGTTGCTGACATAGCCGTTGAACAGGGCGGTGAGGGCGCTCCCCTCGCTCAGGTTGAGCTTGCCAGCCATCGCCAGCGCGGCGTAACCCACGGTCCAGCCACCGACCACGCTGTAGAAGCTGTAGATAAAGAAGCCGCAGGCGATCCCCATATACCCCATCCAGCGCCAGTTCGGCCCCACCAGTTTGCGAAAAGCGCCGAGCACCCCGCGCTGGCTATGGCTGCCGAGCAGGGTTTCGCCGACCTGTACCGCTACCCCCAAGGTGAAGCTGAACAACAGAAACACCAGCAGAAAGGCGCCACCGCCATTGGTGGCGGTCACATAGGGAAACTTCCAGATGGCACCAAGGCCAATCGCTGTGCCTGCTGCGGCCAGCACATGACCGAGACGGGAAGACCACTGAACCTGGCTCATACAACCTCCGGGTAACACGACATCGAAGCAATACTCCTGAGTAGCAATAAACGACAGACCATAAAAAAGGCCGCCTGAGGCGACCTTTGCAATGAACATTCAGAAAAACTGTGCGTGCAAGGTCACCTCTCTTGCGAGCTAAAAAATCGACCAAACAGCACGAGGATGGCAGACATGAGGTGACAACCTGACTAATGAAGGAGGAAACAGCCTAAACCATGGAAAGAATAATTGACACATAAAATCAAAAATTTTTTATGTGTGCCGCTGTCACCACTCTGACTGTACGTACAACTCAATCGGCGAGCGCGTTGCCGGGCCGTATCTTTTCTACCTTGTGGCTATTTACTGGGCGATAATCGACGTAGCTTCTTCTGGAACTAGTGACCGCTACATGGCGCTGACGGGAACAACGATGAGACAGGATGTCGTATGAGATGGATGGTGCTGCCCTGGTTACTGATCAGCCTGAGTGTGTCGGCGCAGTCCGGATTAACCCTGCTGAGTCACGACTTACCCCCCTTTACCGAATACCGTGACGGCAAGCTCGACGGATTCGCCATTCGTTTGATTGATGAGGTGCAGGAGGAGCTTGGCACCCGCTATCCGGTGCGGATTTACCCGCTCAAGCGGGCGCTGGCGCTTGCACGGGTCGAGCCCGGCTATGGACTGTTCGTGGTACAGCGGCTCCCGGAGCGGGAGCCTCATTTCAAATGGGTTGGCCCGCTCTTTATCAATCGGGTCTTTATCTATCAGGCGCCGGATAGTCGCCACCCGCTGACCTCGCTGGCGCAGCTGCGAGATCTGCCCAGAGTGGGCGTCGTGCTGGGTAATGCCGATGATGTGCGGCTGACCCATGAGGGCTACACCAATCTGGTGCGCTACAAGACGGTCGGGGAGGCGATAGAGCGGCTGATGCTGGGCAAGATCGATGCCTTGCCGATGGCTGAGCTGGTGATGGAGGCCACCCTCGACAAGATGGGGTTATCCCGGCGCAGCATCGTCAGCAGTGGCGTGCTGCTCCATCAGGCCGGTCTCTATATCGTCTTCTCCAAGGGAACGGATGATGCCGAGATCACCCGCTGGCAGCATGCCCTGGAGGCCGTCAGAGCCGCCCAGGGGCGGGCCGATGAGCCCACCCGCGAAGAGTAACCGTCACACCAGACCGTGAATCAAGATCCCGCCGATCAGCAAGGGGGCAATCCAGCGCCAGCAGTTCATCAGCAAGTGATGCCAGTGGCTGGCAATCCCTTGCGGCAACGCCTTGCGTCCCAGCTTCCAGCCCAGCAGCAGCGTCAGCATCAGGCCGAACAGCGGCATCATCAGGTTGGAGGTGACAAAGTCCAGCAACTCGAAAATGGTTTTGCCAAACAGGGTGGCGTGTTGCAGCGGGCCAAACGACAGGCTGACCGGAACACCGCTAACCATGACGAATCCAGTGATGGCGCTGCAGGCCGTGCGGCGTGACCAGCCCCAGGTCTCGCACAGGAAGCACTGCAAATGCTCCAGCAGGGAGATGGCCGAGGAGAGCGCAGCAAAGACCAGCAGGGCGAAGAAGATCACCTCAAGCACCTGACCGAAGGGCAGCAGCTGAAACACCGCCGGCATGGTCATAAAGGTGAGGCCGGGGCCGGAGGCCGGGTCGATACCGGTCGAGGCGAGCACCGGGAAGATCATCAAGCCCGCCAGTACCGCCACCATGCTGGCCAGCAGTACCACCCAGAGGCTGGAGCGACCAACCCCTTCGCTGGTCGGCAGATAGGCGCCGTAGGTGGTGTGGATGCCCAGACCGATGGAGAGGGAGAAGAAGGCCAGCCCCATTGCATCGAGCACGCCGGACATCCCCAGCTTGCTGAAGTCGGGCATCAGGAAGTGACGCACCCCCGCCATCGCATTGGGCAGGGTGAGGCCAAAGGCGACCAGCATCAGGATCATCAGGAACAGGGCCGGCATCATCCATCGCAGGGTGCGCTCCACCCCTTTCTGAATGCCTCCTTGCACCACCATCCAGGTGAGGGCGGCAAACAGCAGATGGGTGAGAATGGGCCAGACGTCGCCGCTGACATAGTCATTGAAGCGGGCGGTGAGGGCGGCCGCATCCCCATGATTGAGCTGGCCTGAGATGGCCATGCCGGTATAACCCAGGGTCCAGCCGCCCACCACGCTGTAGAAGCAGTAGATGAGCAGGGTAGAGATCACCCCCATTACCCCAACCCAGCGCCACTGTTTGCCGAGCAGATCGGAGAAGGCTCCCACTACCCCGCGGCGACTCATGCTGCCGAGCAGGGTTTCCCCCATCAGTACCGCAACCCCCAGGGTGAAGCTGAACAGCAGAAAGACCAACAGGAAGGCGCCGCCGCCGTTGACGGCGGTGACATAGGGGAATTTCCAGATTGCGCCGATGCCGACCGCGGAACCCGCTGCGGCGAGAATGTAGCCGAGTCGGGATGACCATTGGGACTGCTTCATAAGAACTCCAATCGAGCGCCCCTTGGCAGGGGCAGAATGGCGCTCATGTTACGGAGGTCACGGCGCAATCACTACGACGGTTATCAGGTGTAAATGCGATTTATTGGCATGATTGGCTAATTTAATTCTGTTTTTTGCCCAATCCTGCCACCAAATAAAAACCGGAGCGAGATTGCTCCGGTTTGGTCTCTGACAACTGTTCGTCGGCGGACTAGATCACCCCCAGCTCCCGCAGCCGCTCCATCAGGTAGCTGTGGGCGGTATGGCGCTCGGAGAGCACCACATCCGGGCGCGGATGGAGGAACAGCGGCAGCGAGATGCGCGACTTGGCGGCACTGCCCCCGGTCGGGTTGATGACGCGGTGGGTGGTGGAGGGGTAGTAGCCGCGAGAGGCCTCCTGCAGCATGTCGCCGATATTGATGATGAGGGTGCCAAAGTCGCACGGCACGTCCATCCATTCGCCATCGGAGCCCTTCACCTGCAGCCCCGGCTCGTTGGCGGCGGGCAGAATGGTGAGCAGGTTGATATCCTCGTGGGCGGCGGCGCGGATGGCGCCCGGCTCCTCGGTGCCATCGAACGGCGGATAGTGCAGCACCCGCAGCAGGGTCTTCTGGCTCTCTTCGATCATCGAGGAGAGGGGGCAGCTGTAGTGAGCGGCGATATCGGTCGGGGTGTACTGCTCGACCCAGCCCAGCAGCTCGGCGGCCAGACCGTTGGCGAGGCGGTAGTACTCCATCGCCTGCACCTTCAGTTCTTCCGGCATCTGGCCCCAGGGGTAGATGTGGAAGTACTCCTTGATGTCTTTCTGGCTATGGCCCTTGGCCACCTCGGAGACCGAGGGGGGGAAGTAGCCATCCTGGGTCTCGCGGTTGAACAGGAAATCCTGCTTCTGCTCGCTCATGAAGAAGCGATACCAGTTGTCGTAGATGGACTGCACCAGCTCTTTCGGAATGGGGTGGTTGGTCAACACGCCAAAGCCGGTGGTTCGCAGGGATTCGGTGAAGCGTTGGGCCGCATCGGGTGAGCGGTAATCGACGGTCAGGACTTTCATTGTTTTTGTTGCGAGCCAGTTAAAAGATGGCGCAGTTTACCTTGCACCTGATAACAAGGAAAGCGGGTTGGCCGCCCCGTCTGGCACGGCGTTGAATAGTGACAAAAACATCAAATAAACCGCGCCAGACCGCACGGGAGCGCATCCCTTGTTATGGCCTTTTATCCTCTCTAGAATGCCGGTCACTATCTTTTCCGGAGTCTGTTCATGTCCCCCAAAATCCTGTTGCTGACCCTGCCGGTATTGCTGGCGGGATGCAGTGCCCTGTCAGAAGATGAGTGCCGCACCATGAGCTGGTACAACCTGGGTTATCAGGATGGATCGGAAGGCAAAACCCGTCAGGCGACCCGCGATTACGTTTCGTCTTGCAGCGAATATGGCCTCAAAGTGGATGAAGCCGAGTGGAAACGGGGCTACGACAAGGGGCTGGAGCTCTACTGCATTCCCGAGCTGGCTTACAGCAAGGGCAAGGAGGGGCAGGCTTATCTGGGGGTATGCCCCAATGACGCCAGCTTCCTCAAGCAGTATCAGCGTGGCTATGAAGAGTACAAACTGGCTGCCCGCATGCGGGAGATCAGCGATGAGCTGGAGCGTACCGAGCGGGATATCGATACGCTTGAACGCAGCATCCGTAACGAAACCAACACTGAACAGCGCGACTACTACCGCGCCAAGCGCGATCGGGCCATTCGCCACTACGAATCCCTGCGCCGGGAGTACAACCGTCTGCGTTATCCGGATCGGGTGATCCAGTTCTCCTTCGGCGGTTAATCCCTCTCTTCATGGCCAGCCCGCGTGCTGGCCATGTTGCATCTTGTCAGCTCAGGGCAGTACCCAGCGCTGCAGCGCCAGTGCGATACCATCTTCGTTGTGGTCGGCCGTGACCCGATGGGCATGGCTCTGGATCTGCGGGGCCGCATTGCCCATGGCCACCGCCAGCCCAACTTGCTCGAACATGCTGATGTCGTTGTTGTTGTCCCCAAACGCCACCACCTGCTCCATTGCAATCCCTTCGCTGGCTGCCCACTGGGCAAGCCGACTGCCCTTGCTGCAACCGGGCTGTACCAGCTCCACCGCATAGGGGGCCGCCCAGTCACGGGTAAAGGGCATCTGCTCGACCACCTCGCCCATAAAGGTGTGCAGGCGCGCTGGATCCTGATTGAACAGCTCCAGTTTCCAGACCGGGTTGTCGAGCCAGCCTGCCAGCTCCTCGACCGGATGGATGGCGATCTTGAGGTGGTCCGGCTGATTGGCCGACCAGTGGCGGATGCGGGTGACATGCTCTTCGCAGCCGATGTAGCCGATCCCTTCGCTCAGGTGGAACAGGGCGCCCATCTGTTGTGCCTCGACCGCGGCCAGCAGCTCGGTAAGCGGGGCGGCCGCCAGCGGGTCGCCGCTGAGGATCCCGTTCTGCACCGGATCATAGAGATAGGCGCCGTTGCTGCAGATGAGGGGGGTATCGAGGGCCAGCTCGTGGTGGAAGGGACGCGCCGTCATGTAGTGGCGCCCCGTGACCAGCAGCACCTTGATGCCGTGGGCGCGGGCCTGCGCCAGTGCTGCCCGGGTGGCCGACGAGATCTTGTGATCCCGGGTCAGCAGGGTGCCATCCATATCGAGCGCGATGGCCTTGTACTCACTCATAGCTCCTCCAGCATCGAACAAATCCGTAAAGAGCTTTACCGTCCCAGACCCGGCGCCCCGATGCAAGTCTTGCCCGCAGCCGAAGCGCCGAACTGTGATCCCTTCGTGGCTCAGGTGCAGCTGGCCAGCTGTTGACGACGGTCGGCACGGCGACGCAGCAGATAGAAACCGGCGGCACTGGCAAGGGAGCAGAAGGTGGCGAGATAGAAGGGCCACTCGGTACCGGCCAGCAGCACCAGACTGCCGAGCAGCACCGCCAGGATCTCGCTGCCCACGGCGAGGGCGCGGTAGAGCCCCATCGCCTGCCCCTGCTGCTCCGGGTGACTGCGGTTGGAGACCGCCACCGAGGTGGCCAGCTCCCCCAGACTCATGCCGATGCCAGCGGGAACGAAGGTAAGCGCCAGTCCCCACCAGTGCACGGGCAGGATAAAGAGCAGTATGCCGCTCGCCATCACCAGATGGCCGACAATGCCGAGGGAGCTGCCGCGCCAGTGACGGGCGATGCGGGAGCCGAGCCAGGAGCCCGCCATCATGGGCAGGCTAACCAGCACCGCCGCCTGCGCCAGCTGGGCCGGATCCCAGGCCAGCCTCTCCACCAGCCAGATATTGAAGTAGGTGAAATAGAGCTGCACGGCGCCATAGCTGATCAGGGTAAGTGCGAAGTAGGGCAGCAGGGCCGGTTGCAGCAGCAACTGGCGGCTGGAGAGGGTCGCAGTCTGACGGGTGGCCGCCACCGGAGGACGATAGGGGATCAGCCAGTAGACCAGCAGCAGGTTGATCAGGGTCATTCCTACCGCCAGCCAGGCGGCCAGACTGTAATCCCCCGAGATCACCGCGGCGTAGCCCCCGATCATCGGCCCCACGACCCAGCCCAGATTCATGCCGATGTTGATCCAGGCGAAGCTGCGGGCCTTGTGCTCCTTGCCGGCGAGATCCGCCGCCATCGCCTGCACGATGGCTATGTTGCCGTTGCATAGCCCCTCCACAATCCGGCTGAGCAGCAACAGGGGGAGGGAGCGCCAGGCGATACCGAGTGCCATCAGGGCATAGCCTGCCAGTACCCCGGCCAGCGAGAGCAACAGCAGTGGCTTGCGGCCATAGCGGTCGGAGAGCCGTCCGAGCCACGGGCTGCCCACCAGCTGGAACAGGGGATAGAGCCCCATGATGACCCCCAGCCACACCTTGCGGCTCCAGTCGGAGGCTTCCGGCGTCAGCATGCCGTGGGCCGGATCCAGCAGCAAAGGTGCCAATACCGGGGAGGGTAGACTGAAGCCTGCAACTGCCAGCGTGACCGTCATGACCAGCACCCAGAGGGGATTTTTGTGCCCGTGTTTCTCCATGTTGCACCCATTAAGTAAAGTTATTGGTTTATTTATGCTGATTCATAGACGGGATTAAGTAAAGTGAATTGTTGATTTAATAAAGGACGATCCCCATAATGAGACCATGAACGCAAGCACCGACAAGATCCTGTTTCTGCTCAAGATCCATGGCCCGCAGAGCGCCGCCGCGCTGGGGGAGCAGTTGCAGATGACCTCCATGGGCGCCCGCCAGCACCTGCTCACGCTCGAGCAGGAGGGGTGGGTTACATTCAGCGACGAGGCGCGCGGGCGCGGTCGTCCCGTGCGGCTGTGGCAGCTCACCGAGCAGGCCTGGCAGCGCTTCCCCGATAGCCATAGCGACCTGACCGTGCAGTTGATCGACAACGTGCGCGAGCTGTTTGGCGAGGAGGGGATGGAGCGGCTGATCCAGCAGCGGGAGCAGCAGATGCTTGCTCGCTATCAGGAGGCGCTGGGGTTCCATGGCCTCTCTGGCCGGCTAGCGGCGCTCAAGGAGCTGCGTACTCGCGAGGGCTATATGGCGGAGATCCGCCGCGAAGAGGATGGCAGCTGGCTGCTGTGGGAGAGCCACTGCCCCATCTGTGCGGCGGCGCGCACCTGCCGTGGTTTCTGTCGCAGCGAACTGGCGCTGTTTCGCCAGCTGCTGGCGCCGGCGACGGTGGAGCGGGAGCAATATCTGCTGGAGGGGGCGCATCGCTGTCTCTATCGCATCACGCCGCCCGCGCTCTGATTGCGCCAAACGCCCAAAAACAACAAAGCAGGCGCCGGGATGCCTGCTTTGTTGCCTTCGGGGAGGGGGTTCTCTCGTTCCAGCCCGTCGTTTCCCGATAAGGTAAGACGGCTGATGGGGCTCTTGACCCGGTAAGGTCCTTCACCGCAGAGACCCGGTCAGGTATCTGCTTTGCCACCGGAAGATGTAACCATAGTATCCCTCCCGTGCCGGTGAGTGGTTGCAAAGTAACCACTTATTTCGGTTGTTTTTGCAATAGTTCACCCTTAATCTAGGAAAAGTGGATTAGTCATTGCAACGAGGAAGGGTAAATGCTGAAACTTGATCGCATAGACAGACATATTCTCGAGCTGATGCAGGAGAATGGCCGCATCAGCAATCTGGAACTGGCCGAGCTGGTCGGGCTCTCACCGTCCCCCTGCTCCCGCCGGGTCAAGGCGCTGGAGGATGCCGGTCTCATCGACACCCACGTTACTCTGCTCAACGCCCGCCAGCTTGGCCTCACCCTCACCGCCTACATTCACATTTCCATGGACAGACATACGCCGGAGCGGTTCGAGAATTTCGATCGCGCCATCAGCGAACTGCCCGAAGTGCTGGAGTGTGACCTCATCACCGGCAACGATGCCGACTACCAGCTCAAGGTGGTGGTGCGCGACATGGAGCACTACCAGCACTTCCTGCTGGACAAGCTGACCCATATTCCGGGGGTGACCGGGGTGCGCTCCAGCTTCGTGCTGCGCCGCATCAAGCACAAGACGGCGCTGCCGCTCAACCATCTGGGTTGAGGCTGCGCAGACCGCTTATAGAAACAGAAAGAGGAGGCCAGTGGCCTCCTCTTTTGCTATTCGCTCTTGGTTATTCGGTAGTGGTTATCGGGTCTGGATTAGCTGTCGCGGTGACGGGGCGACTGCCGTGGTCAGACGCTGACCTGGCTGATGTCTTCCACCTGCAGCAGCCAGCCGCTCTGCTCCTGCTGCGGTTCGCCGCTGACCCGCAGCCGCTCGCCGGTCGGCACCCACTGCCCCTCGGGCAGGGAGACCTGCAGGCTCTCGCTGCCGTTGTCGAACAGCCAGCGATCTTCGCCCAGCGATTCAATCAGATAACCTTCCATCTCCACTCTGGACTCGGCTTGCCAGGATGGCGCAACGGAATCACGGCTCTCGATGAAATCCCCCTGAACACCAAAACTGGCTAGCCCCCACAGAATGGAGAGCCCGACGATGGATGTTTGCATCTTGTCTCTCCTCTTTTGGAACTGTAGGGCCAGTATGGGAACAGAAAACTGAGCGCACCATGAACAAGGTGGCAAAGTGCTGGCGAGATCGCGAAAAAATCCGGCCAATTGGCCGGCAGTGTCATTTTATGGCGCCTGGATCACACTATTTGGCGGCTTCTTCTGCCATCCGTTCAGCTCTTGGCTTATTCGTCCACATGGCTACCCCGCGATGATCCCCACAGATCCCCTCTGCTACCACGGCGCGAACCCGGGTGCCATCTTTGCAAATGGCCTGCCAGGCGTCAGCATCATCGATGGCGAGCGAGTTGGGGGGCGGCGTGGTTTGGCAAGCCGTGAGCAGCAGAGCGCACAGGGGGAGCAATTTTTTCATGGCGGACTCCTCGGGGTGATGGGGGACTAAGAGGATTGGAATGGCCTCTCCATCCGGGCTTCACTCCCCAGCATCAGTGATAACCGGTTCAGGGGCAAGGGGAGGGGCCACCGACAGGCGCAGGTGTCGTGCAGCCGGGGCTTGCCCTGTGCCCTCCTTGGGCCTAAGGTGGGGCCGTTTTACTGCCTTATTGAAGGAGCGTTTTCATGTCCACTCTCTATCCCCGCGTCGGGGTCGGCGTCATCCTGACCAACGCCCAAGGCCAGGTGCTGCTTGGCAAACGCAAAGGGAGCCATGCCCCCTACTGGTCGATCCCGGGGGGGCATCTGGAGTTGGGGGAAAGCTTCGAGTCGGCGGCGATCCGCGAGGTGGCCGAGGAGACCGGACTTGAGATCCATGGGCCCGAGGTGGTGGCGGTGACCAACAATCTGGAGACCTGGCGCGAGAGCGGGCTGCACTATATCTCGGTGACGCTGCATGCCAAGGCCGATGGCGAGCCGAAGCTGCTGGAGCCGGAGAAGTGCGAAGGTTGGGTCTGGTGCGATCCGCGCGAGTTGCCCGAGCCCCATTTCGACGCCAGCCGTCAGTCCATCGCCTGCTGGCTGGCGGGACGCTGCTATCTGCCGGGTGATGTGCCCATGGTGTCGGCCTAATCAGTCTGATTGTCATAAAACGATCATCGCGCTGTCATAATATCCCCTCTCCATCGGGAGAAGAGGGATGAGGGAGAAGAGCGTGGGACAGGTATTTATTCAGTTTTTATGGCTGGGATGCATCAGCTTTGGTGGTCCGGCCGCTCATATCGGCTATTTCCAGCGCACCTTCGTCCAGCGGCTCGGCTGGCTGACACAGGCCGAATTTGCCCGCTTGCTGGCGCTGTGCCAACTGCTGCCGGGGCCCGCCTCCAGCCAGCTGGGTTTCGCCATCGGTCGTCATCGCGCCGGTCTGGGCGGGGCGCTCTCTGCTTTTGTCGGCTTTACGCTGCCCTCATTTCTTCTGCTACTGGCGGCCGCGATCGGCATCGGCCAGCTGGGCAGCAATCTGTGGCTCGATGCGGCGCTGCATGGCCTCAAGCTGCTGGCGCTCATCGTGGTGGCCGATGCGGTGCTCACCATGAGTCGTCAGTTCTGTGCCACGGGAATGACCCAAGGGATCATGGTGGTGACCGCTGCTGCACTCTGGTGGCAGCCCGGTCTGCTGACTCAACTGTTGATGCTGGCGGGAGCGGCGCTGATCTGCGCCCGCAGCCAGAGCGGGGCGGGTAGTGTGCCAGCCTCCGCCGAGCTGCCTTCTGCCGCCAGCAGTCAGCCTCATTGGCCGACCCTGCTGCTGTTTGGCATCCTTTTTATCGGTCTGCCGCTGCTCGGTAGCCCGCTTGGCCAGCTGGTTGCCGACTTCTATCGCGCCGGTAGTCTGGTGTTTGGCGGTGGCCATGTTGTGCTGCCGCTGCTGCAAGAGAGCGTGGGCCACACTCTCAGTCAGCAGCAGTTTCTGACCGGTTACAGCCTGGCCCAGTTGGTGCCGGGCCCCATGTTTACCCTTGCCACCTATCTTGGCGCCCAGCTGCAGCCCGAGATGCCGCTGCTCGGAGCCTTGTCGGCGACCCTGGCGCTCTTTGCACCCGGCTTTCTGCTGCTCTGGGCGGTGGGCCCCTGCTGGCAACAGTGGCTGGCCCGGCCCCGTCTGGCGGGGGCCGTCACCGGCATCAATGCTGCCGTAGTGGGCTTGTTGCTGGCGGCCCTCTATCAGCCGGTGTGGCAGAGTGCGGTGCTGGCGCCGACCGATCTGGCGCTGGCGGCCATCGGCTTTTATCTGCTGCGGGTGTTGAAGTTGCCGGTGCCGGCCATCGCGGCCCTGTTGGTGATGGCTGCTATCCTGCTGGCGTGAAGCCGGTGAAATCCCGATAAAAAACGGCGCCTCCGTGATGGAGGCGCCGTTTTTATTGCAATGGGTAAGTCGCTTAAGCGTCGGGATCGAAATCCAGACTCAGGCTGTTGACGCAGTAGCGCTGGCCTGTCTCGGTCGGTCCGTCGGGGAAGACGTGACCGAGGTGAGAGCCGCACTGGCGGCAGGTGATCTCCACTCGCTTCATGCCGTGGCTGTTGTCCTCGGTGTACTCCACCGTCCCCTCGATGGCCTTGTCGAACGAGGGCCAGCCGCAGCCGGAATCAAACTTGGCTCCTGAGTGAAACAGCACGCTCTTGCAGCAGACACAGAGGTAGTCGCCGCTCTTGCGATTGTGGAGCAGGGCGCCGCTGTAGGGGCGCTCTGTGCCCTTCTCCCAGCAGACGTGAAACTGCTCGGCGGTCAGTTTGCTGCGCCACTGTTCCGGATTGTTACTGCTCATACCGACTCCTTGCCATCCATACCGGAGCCCAGCATAGCGGCTCCGTAAAGCTGACTCCAGCATGCCTCTTATGCTTTGCCTGTATCTGTGATCGAGGTGGCAACCATCTCCTCACCGGATGCAGGGATAATTTCCTGCTGCGGTGGCTGGGCATCCTCCGCCGTGCTGGCCAGTGCCACCCGCTCCAGCAGTTTGAGGGAGTGGGCCCGGCCGACTGCCACCTGCCGTTTGATGTCATCGGGCAGGAAGGGGAGGCCATCGTTGGTGGCAGTGTCGATGGTCTGGATCCACTCCAGCCCTTCCCCCGGCGGCGGCAGGCGGAACTGGATATCGTAGTCGCTGGCGTTGAACAGCACGTACCAGCGCTCGCCGACACAGTTGATCATGCCGATATCCATGGCGAACGCCTGCCCCATGGGGGCGTGCCAATCCTGATCGGTGAGCTGGTGGCCGTCCGGGTGATACCAGTTGACCTGATGGCAGCTGGACGGGGTGCCATTCCAGCTGTCGTCGCTCAGTTGCAGGTTGGAGAAGACGCAGGACTCCGCCCGCAGCGCCATCATCTGCTGGGTGAAGGCGAACAGCCGCTCATCCTCCGGTCGCCACTGCCAGTTGACCCAGCTGATCTGGTTGTCCTGACAGTAGGCGTTGTTGTTGCCAAGCTGGCTGCGGCCCATCTCGTCGCCAGCGAGGAAGTGGGGAGTACCTTGGGAGAGCAGCAGGGTGGCAATCAGATTGCGCTTCTGCTGCTGGCGCAGGCTGTTGACCCGCGGATCCAGAGTCGGCCCCTCCACCCCGTGGTTATAGGAGAGGTTGTTGCCGTGACCATCCCGATTGTCTTCACCGTTGGCCTGATTGTGGCGCTGGTTGTAGGAGACCAGATCCTCCAGGGTGAAACCGTCGTGATAGCAGAGGTAGTTGACGCTGGTGTGGGGGGAGCGCCAGTTTTTCGGGAAAATATCCCGCGAACCCACCAGACGGGTGGCGAAGTCCCCCATCTTGCCTGCATCACCGCGCCAGAAGGCGCGCACCGTGTCGCGGTAGCGGTCATTGATCTCCTGCCACTGGCTCGGGAATTGACCCAGCCGGTAGCCGAAGGGGCCGATATCCCAGGGTTCGGCGATGAGCTTGACCTGTGACAGCACTGGGTCGGCCATCACGGCTTTGAAGAAGGCGCCCATTGGCTCGAACTCCCCCGCTTCCCGCGCCAGCGTCACCGCCAGATCGAAACGGAAGCCATCCACCTGCATCTCGGTGACCCAGTAGCGCAAGGCATCGAGTACCAGTCGCAGGGTGTTGGGATGATCCAGATTGACGCTGTTGCCGCAGCCAGTCACGTTGGCGTGACGGGTGTAGTCCGGGCCGTGGGGGCCCGCTTCGAAGGCGTAGTAACCGGCGTTGTCAAAGCCCTTGAACGAGAGGGTAGGGCCATCGAAGCCAGAGGCGGCAGTGTGGTTGTAGACCACATCCAGGATCACCTCGAGCCCGGCCCGGTGCAGCTCGCGCACCATGGTCTTGAACTCGGTCACCGCCTCGTCGGCTCGGGTGCTGTAGCGTGGCTCCGGGGCGAAGAAGGCGATGGGGTTGTAGCCCCAGTAGTTGGTCAGTCCCAGCTGTTCCAGTCGCGGTTCCGACATGAAGGCAGCCACCGGCATCAGCTGCACCGAGGTGATGCCGAGGCTCTTCATATGCTCGATAACCAGCGGGTGACAGATGCCAAGGTAGGTGCCCTGCAGCGCTTTGGGGATCCCCGGGTGCTGCTTGGTAAAGCCCTTGACGTGGGTCTCGTAGATAATGGTGCGGGCCGGACTGATCCCGGGTTTGCCAACCCCTTGCCAGTCAAAACTGTCATCCACCACCACCGACTTGGCAATCATCCCGGCACTGTCACCCTGATAGAGGGCTTCATCCCAATAGGTGGGACGACTGAGCGCCCTGGCGTAGGGGTCGATGAGCAGTTTTTGCGGATCGAACAGCATCCCCTCCTGCGGGGTACCATAGACCCGATAGCCGTAGCGCTGACCGGCCTTTACGCCGCGCACGTAGCCAAAGCGATACTGGCCACGGCGGCCGGGCAACTCCAGCCGCATCAACTCCTGCTCCTGCTCGTCGTACAGGCAGATCTCCACCTTGTCCGACTGGGGGGCCCAGACGCAGAAGTGGCAACCGTTCTCGTCAAGGCGGGCCCCCAGCGGGTGGCCCACCCCTTTTTCCATTACAAGCATCAAGACTCCTGTTTGATAAACAAGGTCGCCAGCGGCGGCAGATCCAGCACTATGCTGTGTGCCATCCCCTGCCAGGGGGTCGGCTCGGCAGCGAACACCAGACCTACATCATAGTTACTGCCCCAGTAATACTCGCTGTCGGTGTTGAGCACCACCCGATAGTGGCCCGCCGCTGGGACGCCGATCCGATATTCGAGACGGGGCACCGGGGTGAAGTTGCAAGCCGCCACAATAGCCTGCTTGCCCTCTTTGTCCGCCCGCAGCCAGGCAAAGATGCTGTTGTCGGCATCGTTGTGATCCAGCCAGCGGAAGCCGGTCTGCTCATAATCGGCCTGATACAAGGCAGGCTCATGACGGTAGAGGTGGTTGAGATCGTGGATCAGCCGCTGCTGACCGGCATGCTTGGGATATTGCAGCAGGTGCCACGGCAGCTGGGCGTCGTGGTTCCACTCGTTGCTTTGGGCGATCTCGGTGCCCATGAAATTGAGCTTCTTGCCCGGATGGGCGTACATGAAGCCCATGTAGGCCCGCAGGTTGGCGGCTTGCTGCCACTCGTCGCCCGGCATCTTGTAGAGCATGGAGTGCTTGCCGTGTACCACCTCGTCGTGGGAGAGCGACAGGATGAAGTTCTCGTCATAGTGGTAAACCATGGAGAAGGTCATGTCGTTGTGGTGGTAGCGACGGTGGATCGGTTCTTTCTGCATATAGGTGAGGGTGTCGTGCATCCAGCCCATATTCCACTTGAAGCCAAAGCCGAGGCCGCCGAGGAAGGTGGGGCGGGAGACACCGGCAAAGGCGGTGGACTCTTCGGCGATGGTCATGGCGTGGGGATACTTGCCGTAGACCTCCTCGTTGGTCCACTTGAGCAGACTGATCGCCTCGTAGTTGTGGTTGCCGCCATCGACGTTCGGTACCCATTCACCGGCGTTGCGGGAGTAATCCAGATAGAGCATGGAGGCGACCGCATCCACCCGCAGGCCGTCGATGTGGAACTTGTCGAGCCAGAACAGGGCGCTCGCCACCAGGAACTGGCGCACTGTGTCGCGGCCGAAGTCGTAGATGTAGGAGTTCCAGTCCGGGTGCCAGCCACGGCGCGGATCCTCGTACTCGTAGAGCGGGGTGCCATCGAAGCGGGCCAGGCCGTGGGCATCGGACGGGAAGTGGGCGGGTACCCAGTCCAGAATGATGCCGATCCCGGCCTGGTGGCACTGGTCGACGAAGTATTTGAAATCATCAGCGGTGCCGTAGCGGCTGGTGGGGGAGAACATGCCCACCGGCTGGTAGCCCCAGGAGCCGCTGAAGGGGTGCTCGGAGACCGGCAGCAGCTCGATGTGGGTGTACTCCATCTCCTTGACGTAGGCGACCAGCTCCACTGCCAGCTCGCGCCAGCTCAGGCTGTCGCCATTGGGGTGGCGCTTCCAGGAGCCGACATGCAGCTCATAGATGGAGAGGGGTTGCTCGCGTTTGTCGTTGTGCTGGCTGGCAATCCACTCGGCATCCTGCCACTGGTACTGGGCGTGGTCATAGACCACGGAGGCGAACGACGGATACTGCTCGCAGTAGAAGCCGACCGGATCGCTCTTGTGGGGCAGCCGGTTGCCCATGGGGTCCTTGAGCTCGAACTTGTAGCGATCCCCGGCTTTGAGGCCCGGCACAAACAGCACCCAGTGACCGCAGAGGCTGCGCTGCATCGGGTGGCGGCGGCCATCCCAGAAGTTGAAATCGCCGATGAGGCTCACGGCGGTGGCGCTCGGTGCATAGACCGCGAAACGCACCCCTTCCACCTGCTGGCCAAGATGCTCCACGGTGCGCAGCTGGGCGCCAAGGGTGTGGTAGAGGTTTTCCGGCTGGGCGGTCAGTTCGGCCAGGCCTGCCCAGGCGGCATCCTGAAACTGATAGGGGTCGATGACCTCGGTGGTGGCATCTTGGTAGCTGGCGATCAGCTGATAGGGGAAGGAGTTTTTGCGGCGGGTGAAAACAGTTTCAAAAAGACCCGATTCATCGGTGGGCGCCAGGGTGGCAACGACTTTGCCCGACTTGAGATCCTTGACGCGGACTTCGAGGGCATCAGGCAACCAGGCGGTCAGTTTGAGGCCGGGCCCATCCGGATTGGCCTGCAGGCCTAAGTGAGAGAAGGGATCGGAACAGCGGGCAGCAACCAAACGTTCAACGAGCATCGAGATTTCCTTTCATGACAGAGCATCCACTCCGGCCGAAGCCGGAGTGGATTTAGGTGAGAGCGCTGTGGGAGACAGCGTCTCAACGACTGGCCTCATCACGGGCTTGGCTCATCTTGCCAGCCAGTGCCTTGAGTGCCTCATTGGCAAAAATATCTTCCAGATCAGCGGAGAGCTTGCGGCGCCAGTTGGGGTATTCGTAACTGGTGCCCGGTACGTTGACCGGCTTGTCCATCTCCAGCCAGTCTTCCAGCTGGGTACTGAACAGGGCGCAGCTGCCGCGGGACATGTGGATCTGCAGACCGTGGTTGAGTTCGGTGTTCATGCCGACCCAGTTCACGTCATGACTGATGTTGTCAGAGATGACCTTGTGGGCATGCAAGCTGTCGAGGATCCGCTGTTTGGCCTGGTGGCGATCAGCATACAGAGTCTTCAAAACATCTTCATCCGGATACAGACCCAGTTGACGGCCGAGCGCCAGATCATCGCAGTGCCAGAAGCCCTTGAGGGTCGGCATGTCGTGAGTAGTCAGGGCCGACATCGCTTGCTCGGTGTAGTGCGCCGGGGAGATAAAGCCGCCATCTTCCTTGGAGCGCTCGAAGAAGAACACCTTGTAGGAGTGGACGCCGTTCTCTTTCAGGGTCACGTCGATCCCCTCCGGCACGGTGCCAAGATCCTCGCCGATCAGCAGGCACTGGTTGCGGTGGGATTCGAGGGCCAGAATGCCCAGCAGATCGTTGACCGGATAGTAGATGTAGGCGCCCTTGGCGGCGGACGCTCCGGGCGGTACCCACCACAGGCGCAGCAAGGCCATCACGTGGTCGATGCGCAGTGCGCCGCAGGAGCGCATGTTGGCACGGAACAAGTCCACCATCGGCTGGTAGGCCGCTTCGAACAGCTTGTTCGGGTTCATCGGGGGCAGGCCCCAGTTCTGACCAAGCGGGCCGAGGATATCGGGCGGCGCACCGACCGAGGCTTTCGGGCAGTAGAGATCCTGGTTGGCCCAGATCTCGGTGGAGCCTTCGGATACGCCCACCGCCAGATCCCGGTAGATCCCCATCACCATGCCGGCAGCCTTGGCGCGGGCATCGGCTTGCGCCAATTGCTCATCAGCTAGGAACTGCAGATAGAGGTAGAAGTTGACATCTTGCGGGTGCTCGGCCATCCAGGCGGCAACGGCAGGGTTGTGGTAATCGCGCAGATCCTGCGGCCATACCGGCCAGCCCCAGGCATTTTCGCCTTTGGCATAGAAGTGGGCCTGCAGGGCATCAAATGCTGCCTGCTGTTGCAGGCTGTCGCCACCGGCGGCCACGAAGGCATCAAAGGCAGCCTGACGCTCGGCGCCAAGGCTGGCTTCGTCGAACACCTGACGCAGCATGCCGAGTTTGGTCTGGATCACGCCGGTGTAATCGACGTTCTCTTTGGCGCGCAGATCGGCCAGATGTTGCTGGAAGGCAGGACTTGCCACTTCCGCTTTCAGGCGATCGCTCTGCTGGAATTCGGGCACCGCTTCCACATTGATATAGGCCACGTTGAGCCAGCGACGGGAAGAGGGGCTGTAGGGACTGGCGCTCTCCGGATTGGCCGGATAGAGGGCGTGGATAGGGTTGAGACCGACGAAGTGGGCACCCCAGGCGGCCGCTTTCTCGACCAGCTGGCCCAGATCGCTGAAATCACCGATACCCCAGTTGTGGCGGCTGCGCAGGCAGTAGAGCTGCACGCTCGGGCCCCATACCTTGCGGCCATCGGCAATTGGAGCCTGCTTGTAGCAGGCCTTGGGGGCAACGATGAGGCGCATGGTGGCCAGCGGTTCGTCATTGCCCTCTTCCAGCAACACCAGCTGGTGATAACCCAGCTCCGGGGCCATATCCAGAGTGACGCGATAGGCCTGGCACTCCATCTCTTCAAACTCGGCCACGCCGACCAGCTCACCCTCGATGGGGGTGAATTGACCGGACAACACAGCACCCTGCTCCTGCTGGAGCTGCCAGGTGAGGGCATCGTTGACGAATTCGATGGGGAGGCGAACCTCAAGGGTAACGGCGTCGCCGGTGCGAACCACCATCACAGGATCCAGCGCCCGCAGCCAGTGCTGGCGATGCTCCTCTTCCAGCTGCTGCACCAGTGCGGCCTCGTCATCGACGCGGTAGCCCATGGCGCCCAGCATGGCGGCCTTGCTCTCTTCTGATACCTGGGCCGGGTGGCCCCAGGCATCGACATACTCGCTGGCGATACCTTTTGCGGCAGCCAGCTGTTCAATCAGGGTGGTCATAGTTTGAGAATTCCCGCTGTGGATTCTATCTATACTATTTTGTTTGATTTTTATGGGGTGGTACTTGAACAGTGGCTCTTGGGCCATGCTAAACCGCGCACATTTTTACATATCTCTGTGAATGGTTGTGTGACCGAGTAGGCACTATTGTTGATATCTGCGCGATGCCACGATCTGGCACTTTTTTCGTCAAAACGTGGTAATCAGTTACATAAACAGAAAATTAATTTCACAGTTTTTCATGATATAGCGCAATTTCAGACAGAATGTTGGTTGACTCACCGGAGAGTTCTAGTAAATTTACAAGCGGAATTTTCTTTGACTACTGAACAGTTAGGTAACTAAATATGACTATCAAAGTAGGTATTAACGGTTTTGGCCGTATCGGTCGTTTCGTATTCCGTCTGGCTTGCGAGCGTGCAGACATCGAAGTTGTTGGTATCAACGACCTGATCGATGTTGACTACATGGCTTACATGCTGAAGTACGATTCAACTCACGGTCGTTTCAACGGTACCGTTGAAGTTAAAGACGGCAACCTGGTTGTAAACGGCAAAACCGTACGTGTTACCGCTGAGCGTGACCCGGCCAACCTGAAGTGGGGCGAAATCGGTGTTGACGTTGTTGCTGAAGCTACCGGTCTGTTCCTGACCGACGAGACTGCTCGTAAGCACATCGCTGCTGGTGCCAAGAAAGTTGTTCTGACTGGCCCGTCCAAAGACGCTACCCCGATGTTCGTAATGGGTGTTAACGACTCTACCTACGCTGGCCAGGACATCGTTTCCAACGCTTCCTGCACCACCAACTGCCTGGCCCCGATCGCCAAGGTTCTGAACGATACCTTCGGTATCGAGTCTGGCCTGATGACCACCGTTCACGCTACCACTGCTACCCAGAAGACCGTTGATGGTCCGTCTGCCAAAGACTGGCGCGGTGGCCGCGGTGCGGCTCAGAACATCATCCCGTCCTCTACCGGTGCTGCCAAAGCTGTTGGCGTAGTTATTCCGGAACTGAAAGGCCTGCTGACCGGTATGGCTTTCCGTGTTCCGACTCCGGACGTGTCTGTTGTTGACCTGACCGTTAACCTGAAGAAAGCTGCCACCTACGCAGAAATCTGCGAAGCGATGAAAGCTGCTTCCGAAGGCGCTATGAAAGGCGTTCTGGGCTACACCGAAGACGAAGTTGTATCTACCGACTTCCTGGGTGAGCGTCAGACCTCCGTATTCGACGCCAAGGCTGGTATCCAGCTGAACGACAAATTCGTTAAAGTTGTATCCTGGTACGACAACGAAATGGGCTACTCCAGCAAAGTTCTGGACCTGATCGCTCACATCTCCAAGTAATTTGGGATGCGCAATCGCGTAGTTTGAAAAAGGCGGCCATTGGCCGCCTTTTTGTTTTTCGGTTTCCCCTGATGACAGGAGTCTACATGCAATCCATTCGTCCCCTGACAGCCAATTGCAAGCTTGCCAACAATGCGGCCGGTCTGCCGGTTCTCACCATCAACAACGACTATGCCAAGGCAGAAATCAGCCTGTTTGGCGCCCATGTGCTGAGCTATCAGCGTCATGGCGAGCCGGCCTCCATCTGGCTGAGTGACAAGGCGGTGCTGGATGGCAGCAAGCCTGTTCGCGGTGGTATCCCGATCTGCTGGCCCTGGTTTGGCCCGGCGCCCGCCCGCGTCGGTAGCGGCAAGCCCTCCCACGGTTTTGCCCGTACCACCCTCTGGATGCTGGACGGGGTCTCCGATCACGCCGATGGCACGCTTGTTCATCTTTCCCTGCGCGACAGCGACGCAACCCGTGCCCTCTGGGATCACTCCTTCGAGCTGGAGCTGGATGTACTGGTTGGCAAAGAGCTCTCGCTGGTGCTGACCACTCGCAACACAGGTGCTCAGTCGCTGACTTATAGCGGTGCGCTGCACACCTATTTGCAGATCAGCGCACCGGAGGCGGTAAGCGTCACCGGCCTGGGCGAGCCCTATGCCGACAAGCTGACCGGACAGGATGCCAAGCAGCAGGGGGCATTGACCCTGAGCGGGCCGCTGGATCGGGTCTACTGGCATCCAGAGGCGCTGGTGAGCGTGCAGGATGGTGAGCGCGAGACCCGGGTTGTCAGTGGCAACCACGACAGCGTGGTGGTCTGGACCCCCTGGCTGGAAGGGGCTACCGCCATGGCCGACATGAGTGACGATGGCTATCGCACCATGCTCTGCGTCGAAGCGGCCATCGCCGGTGAGGCGGGTGTGACCGTTGCGCCGGATGAAGAGCACAGTCTCTCCACCGTAATCATCTGAGTTGGATGAGGTTCAGATAAATAAAGAGGGCTCCCGCGGGAGCCCTCTTTGCATCTCATGACGGCGGCAATCAGGCGTTGCCCTGGGTCTTGAGCTTGAGTTCGGCGGCGAAATTGAGCATCCGGTCGAGGGGGATCAAGGCTTTGACCCGCAGATCTTCATCGACATGGATCTCGTGGCGTTCGGTACCATCGGTGAGGGCCTCCTTGATCGCCACCAGACCGTTCATCGCCATCCAGGGGCAGTGGGCGCAGCTGCGGCAGGTAGCGCCATCGCCACCGGTCGGTGCTTCCACCATCTCTTTCTCCGGACAGGCCTGCTGCATCTTGTAGAAGATGCCCCGATCGGTCGCCACGATCAGCTTCTGCTGGGGCAGCTCTTTGGCCGCCTTGATCAGCTGACTGGTGGAGCCCACCGCATCGGCCAGCTCGATCACCGAGGCGGGGGATTCCGGATGAACCAGCACGGCGGCGTCCGGATTCTGCTCTTTCAGCTCGCGCAGGGCACGGGCCTTGAACTCGTCGTGGACGATGCAGTGGCCTTGCCAGCGCAGCATCTGCGCCCCGGTCTTCTTCTCGATATAGGCACCCAGATGGCGATCCGGGCCCCAGATGATCTTGTGACCCAGACTGTCGAGGTGCTCGACGATTTCCAGCGCAATGCTGGAGGTCACCACCCAGTCAGCCCGTGCTTTGACTGCGGCCGAGGTATTGGCGTAGACCACCACGGTGTGGTCGGGATTGGCGTCGCAAAACGCTGAAAACTGCTCGATGGGACAGCCCAGATCGAGCGAGCATTCGGCCTCCAGCGTCGGCATCAGCACCCGCTTGTGGGGGCTCAGGATCTTGGAGGTTTCCCCCATAAAGCGCACCCCGGCGACGATCAGGGTTTGCGCCTCGTGATCGCGGCCAAAGCGGGCCATCTCCAGCGAGTCACCGACGAAACCGCCGGTGGCTTCGGCCAGCGCCTGGATCTCGGGATCCGTGTAGTAGTGGGCAACCAGTACCGCTTTGCGCTCCTTGAGCAGCGCCTTGATTTCTGTGGTCAAGGTCGTTCTCTGCTCGGCACTCAGGGGAAGAGGTTTGGCCGGAAAGGGGTAGTCCATCGCGACTACCGGCGGGACACTGCTCAGTGCATTGCTCATTGCGACTGTTCCATCAACGCTCGGGAAGGCAAAAATTATAACCAGAAGCCTGCCACAAACCCATCAACAAATCGGGTGAAGCGCAAGTGGGCGAATATACTCAAGTAATTCGTTGTTATTCTGCCATAAGGAGTTGTCGCATGAAGCAACGTTCCCTCAAGTTCAAGCTGTTGTGCCTTACCATGGGGCTGTTTCTGCTGACCGGGCTGGCCATGACCCTGTTGCAATCGGCCTCGTTCAGTTCCCTTCGCAACATGGTGATGACCCAGACCAGCGATGCACTGGAAGAGGAGGTCTCCCGCAGCCTGCAGTATCAGGCAGAGCGCTATGCCATCCAGATTACCTCGCTGATGCAGAACTCCTATCAGATCCCCCTGACCGTGACCGCCCAGATTGAAGCCGGTATGGCTAAACCGGAACTGCGGTTGTCGCGGCCCCAAGTGGAGTCTCTGCTCGGCAGCAGCCTGCAGCAGGCGAGCGGGATCAGCTCCATTTATGCCCAGTTTGAACCGGATGGCTATGATGGCGAGGATGGCAACTGGCTGGGCGGGGCCAGCCACTCGGTGGCAGGCAAGGGGAGTCTGGAGGTCTATTTCACCAAGGATCAGGGAGGGGCCGTCGCCCAGCAAGCGGTGGACGCCGCTGCCAGCGAGGCCAAGTTTGATACCTCCCTCAACGAGTTTGGCATTCGCAACAGCGAGTGGTATCTCTGTGGTCGCGATACCCGCCAGCCCTGCCTGATGGAGCCCTACCTCTACGAAATCAGCCCGGGCAACAAGATGCTGATGACCAGTCTGACGGTGCCCGTGCTGCGTGACGGCAAGTTTGTCGGGCTGGCCGGTGTGGATATGAACCTGCCCATTTTTCAGCAACTGGCTGAAAACCTTGGCAAGAGCCTCTATGACAACAAGGCGGATGTGACCCTGGTCAGCAAGATGGGGCTGATTGTGGGCAGCAACCGCTATGCCGACAAGCTGGGTCGTCCACTCAAGGAGGTGGGCCTGACCTTGCCTGACGGTCAGCCGGTCAGCAGCGACAGTGACTTTATTCTTCATCAGCCCATCCGGGTTGAGGCAGCCAATACCCAGTGGTGGTTGATGATCAAGGTGCCCAAGGCGCTGGCGCTGAGCAAGGCGCACGCCATCAGCAATGAACTGGGCACCCTGCTGGTGGATGCCCAGCGGCAGCAGATCATCGCGATGGGCGGGATCACTTTGCTGGTGCTGGGCTTACTGGTCTGGTTTATCCAGACCATCACAGCGCCACTTTCTCTTATCAGCCGCCATGTGGGCCATCTCTCCAGCAACGAGGGTGACCTGACCCAGCAGATGGAGATCGACACCCATCAGGAGCTGATCGATCTGGGTTCTCAGCTCAATGCCTTCCTCGGCAAGCTGCGGGGCATGGTGCAAATGAGCAAGGGGATTGGTCAGCAGGTCTACCAGCAGGCACGGGAGATGAAACATACCGCCGACACCATGCGTAGCAGTCTGGACGAGCAGAATCTGGAGCTGGAGAGCGTGGTGAGCGCCATGCATCAGATGAGCACCACGGCAGTCAGCGTGGCGGGTTATGCCGAGCAGGCGGCGCAGGAGTCGGAAGCGGCGACCCACCACATCAATACCGCCCAGCAGACCCTCAGCAATGCCCGCAACGAGATCCATACTCTGGTCGGCGATATGCATGAGGCGGATAAAGCGGTGGCGCTGGTGGCCCAGCGCAGCACCAATATCAGCCGGATCCTCGATGTGATCCGCGCCATTGCCGAGCAGACCAACCTGCTGGCCCTCAACGCCGCCATCGAAGCGGCGCGGGCAGGGGACATGGGGCGTGGCTTTGCGGTGGTGGCAGACGAGGTGCGGGCGCTGGCGACCAAGACCCGTGAATCTACCGACGAGATCGGCCAGCTGATTGGTAGCCTGCAGACCGAGGTGAGCAGCAGTCAGCGTCTGATGAATACCGGCATCGAGCGCTCCACCACCACGGTGCAGGGCACCGAGCAGGCGTTCGAGGCGCTCAATCGGGTGGTGGCCCAGATCCAGCAGATCCACGACCACATCAGTCAGGTGGCCACCGCCGCCGAGCAGCAGAGCGCCGTCAGTGACGATATCAACAAGAATTTGATGCGGATCGGCGATACCGCCAACGTGATCGGGCAGGAGGCCAGCTCCAGCCATCAGCTGAGCGAAGCGCTGGAGCAAGCGGCCACGGCGCTGGCCAGTCAGCTCGATCGGCTGCGTACCTGAGTGGCAGCCAGAGAGACAAAAGCCCGCGAGCGATCGCGGGCTTTTTTATGACTCGATGGTAGAGTTGCGTCAGTTGCGGAGTTCAACCAGCAGGATGTGGGAGTCGGCCCCTACCACCCTGACCTTGCTGCCTGCAGGCAGCGACTCGTCGCAGCGCACCGTCCAGACCGTGTCGTCCAGATGTACCCGGCTGGTGCCTTGGGCGACATCATCCAGCAGGGTCAGCTCGCGGCCCATATAGCTCTGCATCCGCTCGTTGATGGTGCTGGCGGCATCTTGACCCGAGTTGTCACGCTGGTGCTGCCAGCGCCACCAGGCCCAGGTGGTGAGCAGGGATTGCACCGCAAACAGCAGCAACTGCGCCTGCCAGCCAAAGGGCCAGATCAGTAGCAGTAGCCCCACTTCCAGCGCGGCGATGCCGGTCCAGAGCAAAAAGCCCACCGAGCCGAGCACCTCGATGGCCAGCAGAATGAAGCCGAGCCCCAGCCAGTGCCAGTGGGTCAGCCCCTCTAACAGGGCTGTCATGACTTGCTGCCCTTGCCATCTTTGCTGAACAGCTCGGCCATGCCAGCCACCGAGCCAATCAGGCTGCCCGCTTCCAGCGGCATCATGATGATCTTGCTGTTGGGGCCTTCGCCGATGCGGGCAAGTGCCTCGGTATATTTCTGGGCCACGAAGTAGTTGATGGCCTGCAGGTCTCCTTCCGCAATCGCCTGGGAAACCATGTGGGTTGCCTTGGCTTCCGCTTCGGCAGCCCGCTCCCGCGCTTCGGCGGCGAGGAAGGCGGCCTGACGCTCACCTTCGGCTTTGAGGATCTGGGACTGCTTTTCGCCTTCCGCTTTCAGGATTTTGGACTGGCGCACCCCTTCGGCTTCCAGTACCTCGGCCCGTTTCTGGCGCTCGGCCTTCATCTGGGCGTTCATCGCCTCGACCAGTGCCAGCGGCGGGCGCACATCTTTAATCTCGATGCGGGTCACCTTGATGCCCCAGGGGGCGGTGGCGGCATCCATGGTGCGCAGCAGTTTCTCGTTGATGGTGTCGCGCTGGGAGAGCATCTCGTCCAGCTCCATGGCGCCGAGCACGGTCCGCATATTGGTCATGGTGAGATTGCGGATGGCGCTGGTGAGATCGTTGACCTCATAACCCGCTTTGCGGGCATCCACTACCTGCACAAAGCTGATGGCGTCGATGGTGACGTTGGCGTTGTCGCGGGAGATCACCTCTTGTGCCGGGATATCCAGCACCTGCTCCATCATGATGATTTTGTGGCCGACCCGATCCACGTAGGGGATCAGCAGGTTGAGACCCGGGGTCAGGGTGCGGGTGTAGCGGCCGAAGCGCTCCACCGTCCAGTTGTAGCCCTGGGGCACTATCTTGATGCCCGCGCTCAGGGTGGCGAGCACCAGGAACACAAAAATCCCTAGCACAATCAATGATTCATTCATCATTTAGCTCCTTATGAAACACAGTCCCTAGCCTATGGTCTGGCGTCAGGTACCACAAGTGACTTCGTACGCCTTTGTCATGAATTGGCTTTGCTAATTACCAAAACGCATTAAAAAGCATTTTTTATTATTTTGAGGGATAAGATGCCCTGCCTATAGTCGCCCCATATTAGTCGTGTTCCGAGGGATGGGCCGAAATGGATTATTTACCTATGTTTGCCAAGTTGGAAGGCCGCCCGGTACTGCTGGTGGGCGGGGGCGAGGTTGCCCTGCGCAAGGCGCGCCTGCTGCTGGCGGCCGGTGCCCGGCTGACCCTGGTCTCCCCGAAGCTTGAACCGGAATTTGCGGAATTCACCGGTCGTTTCACCCATCTGGCGGAGCGCTTCACCCCGGCCCATCTGGCTGGTCAGATTTTGGTGGTGGCGGCGACCGACAACCTCGAAGTCAACGCACTGGTTTATCAAAGTGCCAATCAGCTGGGTCTGTTCGTCAACGTGGTGGATGACCCCAAGCGCTCCAGCTTTATCTTCCCCTCGATCATCGATCGCTCGCCGCTGATGGTGGCGGTCTCCAGCGGTGGCAAGGCGCCGGTGCTGGTACGCCTGCTGCGCGAGCGGCTGGAGAGCCTGCTGCCACGCCATCTTGGCGGGCTGACCGAGCTCTCCGGCCGGGTCCGTGACAAGGCCAAGCGGGTGCTCTCCTCAATTTCCGATCGTCGCCGCTTCTGGGAGCGCGCCTTTGCTTCCAACACCCTCGCCAGCCTGATTGAGAAAGAGGATTGGCAAGGTGCCGAGCAGTGGCTGAGCGATGGCCTCGATCAGGCGAAAAGCGAAGTAGGAGAAGTGGTGCTGGTCGGCGCGGGCCCCGGCGATCCGGGCCTCTTGACCCTCAAGGCGCTGCAACAGATTCAACAGGCTGAAGTGGTGCTTTACGACCAGCTGGTCTCCGCCGAGATCCTCGATCTGGTGCGCCGCGATGCCACTCTGGTGTCGGTCGGCAAGAAGGCGGGAGCCCACAGCGTGCCGCAGGAGGAGACCAATCGCCTGCTGGTGGAGTACGCCAAGGCGGGCAACCGGGTAGTGCGGCTGAAAGGGGGCGATCCCTTTATGTTTGGCCGGGGGGGCGAGGAGCTGGAAGTGCTGGCCGATGAAGGCATCCCCTTCTCTGTGGTGCCCGGCATCACGGCTGCAGCCGGTGCCACCGCCTATGCCGGCATTCCGCTCACTCACCGTGATTACGCCCAGAGCGCTGTCTTTATTACCGGCCACTGCCAAAAAGAGGGCAAGGAGCCCGACTGGCAGCAGCTCGCCGCCACCAGTCAGACCCTGGTCATCTACATGGGGCTGATGCGCTCCGAGCATATCCAGCAGCAGTTGGTGGATCACGGCCGAAGCCAAGCCACCCCCATCGCCATCATCGAGCGCGGCACCACATCCCGCCAGCGGGTGCTGACCGGCACGCTGGCCGATTTGGCGGAGCTGGCCAAACAGGCGGTGAGCCCGTCGCTTATCGTCATCGGCGAAGTGGTCGCCCTGCGCGATCGGCTCGCCTGGTTTGGGGAAAAGAGCGGAGAGCAGGGCGGCGAGCAGCAGCGCGCTAACCCGGATCTCGATGGCTGCGACCTCAAGCTGGTGCAGCTGGCCTGACCGAGAAAGAGATATTTGATGCGGCTGCCAGCGCGGCCGCGCACTGAACCACCCAGCGCCCCGAGCAGGCGCATAAGCAATGACCCGAGGACCAACATGGACCGTGAAAGATTGACCCACTTGCAGCAGCCGAACGCGGAGAGCAGTCATGCAGGTGTCTCTCGTGAAAGATTGACACATCTGCAGCAGCTGGAAGCCGAGAGCATCCATATCATCCGCGAGGTGGCTGCCGAATTTGAAAACCCGGTGATGATGTACTCCATCGGCAAGGACTCCTCCGTCATGCTGCATCTGGCCCGCAAGGCCTTCTATCCGGGCAAGATCCCCTTCCCCTTGCTCCACGTCGATACCGACTGGAAGTTCAAGGAGATGATCAAGTTCCGCGACGAGACAGCCAGGAAGTTCGGGCTGGATCTCATCGTCCACAAGAACCCGGAAGGGCTCGCCATGGGCATCAACCCCTTCGTCCACGGCAGCGGCAAGCACACCGACATCATGAAGACCGAGGCGCTCAAGCAGGCGCTCAACAAATACGGCTTCGACGCAGCCTTCGGTGGCGCCCGTCGCGACGAGGAGAAGTCCCGCGCCAAGGAGCGGGTCTACTCCTTCCGTGACAAGTCCCACCGCTGGGATCCGAAGAACCAGCGCCCCGAGCTGTGGCGCGTCTACAACAGCCAGGTCAACAAGGGGGAGAGCATCCGGGTGTTCCCGCTCTCCAACTGGACCGAGCTGGATATCTGGCAATACATCTATCTGGAAAAGATCGACATAGTGCCGCTCTACTTCGCCGCTTACCGTCCGGTGGTGGAGCGCAACGGCATCAAGATCATGGTGGATGACGATCGTATGCCCATCGGCCCGGAAGACGAAGTGAAGCAGGAGCTGGTGCGTTTCCGCACCCTCGGTTGCTACCCGCTGACCGGAGCCATCGAATCCGATGCCACCACCTTGCCGGAAATTATTGAAGAGATGCTGCTCACCACCTCGAGTGAGCGGCAAGGGCGGCTGATTGACCACGATCAGGCTGGCTCCATGGAGCAGAAGAAGCGTCAGGGATATTTCTAAGGAGTCGTCAGCATGAACAGCCATATTCAGACCGCCATCACCGAACAGGGCATCGAAGCCTATCTGCACGCCCAGCAGCACAAGAGTCTGCTGCGTTTTCTCACCTGCGGCAGCGTGGATGACGGCAAGAGCACCCTTATCGGTCGCCTGCTGCACGACTCCCAGCAGATCTATGAAGATCAGCTCAAAGCGCTGGAGTCCGACAGCCAGAAGCTCGGCACCACCGGCGAGAAGCTGGACCTGGCACTGCTGGTAGACGGCCTGCAAGCGGAGCGCGAGCAGGGCATCACCATCGACGTGGCCTACCGCTATTTCTCCACTGCCAAGCGCAAATTTATCATCTCGGATACCCCGGGCCACGAGCAGTACACCCGCAACATGGCCACCGGCGCCTCCACCTGCGATCTGGCCATCATTCTGATCGACGCCCGCAAAGGCGTGCTGGATCAGACCCGCCGCCACAGCTTTATTGCGAGCCTGCTCGGCATCAAGCAGTTCGTGGTGGCGGTCAACAAGATGGATCTGGTGGAGTTCAGTCAGGAGGTGTTCGAGCGCATCAGTGCCGATTACCGCGAGTTCGCCAAGAAGCTCAGCGTCGACACCATCCATATCGTGCCGGTCTCGGCGCTGGACGGTGACAACGTGGTCAACCAGAGCGACAAGCTGGCCTGGTACGAAGGCGAAACCCTGCTCTCCCTGCTTGAAACCGCTGAGGTGGAACGAGAGCTGGAGCGCCATCCGGTGCGCCTGCCGGTGCAGTATGTAAATCGTCCCAACCTCGATTTTCGCGGCTTCGCGGGCACGCTGGCCTCCGGCATCCTGCGGGTGGGCGACCGGCTTGCGGTGCTGCCGTCGGGCAAAGAGAGCACGGTGACCCGCATCGTCACCTTCGACGGAGATCTGGAGTACGCCCTGCCGGGTCAGGCCATCACGGTCACCTTCGCCGACGAGATCGACATCAGTCGCGGCGACCTGCTGGTGGATGCCGCCAAGCGGCCGCAAGTGACCCAGAATCTGCTGGCCCATATCGTCTGGATGGGGGAGGAGTCCCTGCAACCGGGCCGGGTCTACGACGTCAAACTGGCGACCAAGAAGAGTCGCGGTCAGGTGGAGGCTATCCGCCACCGCATCGAGATCAACAAGCTGGACGAGCTGCCCGCCAGCGAGCTCAAGCTCAACGAGATCGGCCTGTGCGAGCTGAGCCTCACCGATCCGGTGGCGTTCGACCCTTATCAGGAGATCCGCGATACCGGCAGCTTTATCCTGATCGACCGGCTGACCAACGTCACCGTCGGCGCCGGCATGATAGTGGAAGGCTTGGCCGCCAAAGCGGTAAAAGGGCACTACAGCGAGTTCGAGATCGAGCTCAATGCGCTGGTGCGCAAGCACTTCCCGCACTGGCAAGCCCTTGCCATCGGTAACGACACAAGCAAGGAGTAAGCCCATGACCTGGCAACAATTCCTGGTGCTGGGTCTGCTGGCTGCTCTCGTGGCCCTGCTGATCCAGGGCAAACTCCGCCCGGCGCTGCTCTTCTCGGGCGCCGTGCTCATCACCTACCTGAGCGGGCTGGCGGATATCAATGCCGTGGTGGCGGGCTACACCAACAGTGCCCTGCTGACCCTGGTGCTGTTGCTGCTGGTGTCGCTGGCGGTGGAGAAGACCCGCATCATGAGCTGGTTCGCCAATCTGGTGGGCACGGGTTCATTCAACAAGGTGCTGGTGAAGGTGTGGTTCTCCACCGCCTTTCTGTCGGCCTTCGTCAATAACACCGCCGTGGTGGCCTCCATGCTGGGAGCGGTCAAACGCAACCCCAACCACGCGCCGTCGCGTCTGCTGCTGCCCATGTGCTTCGCGGCCACCTTTGGCGGGGTGCTGACTCTGATCGGCACCTCCACCAACCTGATCGTCAACAGCTTCCTCATCAAGATGGGGGCGCCGCCGCTCGGCATGTTCGACTTCTTTATGGTGGGGGCGGGCACCCTGCTGACCGGCCTGGTGGCCGTGCTGCTGTTTGCCCGTCACCTGCCGGAGCAGGACACCGAGATGAGCCGCGAAACCGGCTACTTTCTCGAAGCCAAGGTGGGCGCCGGTTCACCGCTGGCGGGGCGCAGCGTCAAGGAGAACGGCCTGCGCAGCCTGAAAAGCCTCTATCTGGCGGAAATCATTCGCGGTGAGCAGGTGATCTGCCCGGTGCAGCCGGAACACGAGCTGCACGAAGGGGACGTACTGCTCTTTTGCGGCGATGTGGAGAGCGTCGGCGTGTTGCAGGAGATGAAGGGGCTGGATCTCTACGGCCAGCACCGCCTCAACGGCCAGCATCTGGTGGAGGTGATCGTCAGCCACAGCTCGCGGCTGGTGGGTCAGACCATCAAGGATGCCGAATTTCGCACCCACTTCGATGCGGTGGTGCTGGCGGTGCGTCGCGGCGAAACCCAGCTTACCGGCGGCCTCGGCCAGATTGAACTGCACGCCGGTGATACCCTGCTGCTGGCCCCCGGCCCCCAGTTTGCCCGTAACAAGTCGCTGGGGCGGGAGTTTGTGGTGGTGAGCGGGCTGGAAGCCTCCACCCGCCTCGATGGCAAGCGCAGCGCCGCCGTGGTGCTGGGGTTTCTCGGGGTGCTGGCGCTCTCGGTGTTCGAGCTGGTGCCGCTGTTCAAGGGCTTGCTGCTGATGCTGGTGGCGCTGCTGCTCACCCGCATCCTGACCCTGGACGAGATCCGCCGCCGCTTTCCGCTGGATATCTGGCTGGTGGTGGGCGGGGCGCTCGCCATCGCCGATCAGCTGGAAAAGAGCGGACTGGCCAAGCTTATCGCCGACTGGCTGATGGGGGAGTTCAACGGTGCCAGCCCCATCATCGCCTTTATCGGTATCTATGTGTTTACGTTGGTGCTGACCGAGTTGATGAGCAACAACGCCGCCGCCGCGCTGGCTTTCCCCATGGGTTACCAGCTGGCGCTCAGCATGGATGTCTCGACCATGCCGTTTATTCTGGCGGTGCTGTTCGGGGCGAGCTCCAGCTTTATCCTGCCCTACGGCTACCAGACCAACCTGATGGTCTATGCCGCGGGCAACTACAAGATGCCGGACTACCTCAAGCTGGCCTTGCCGGTCTCGCTGGCCTATAGCCTCGGGGTGATTGTGATGGTGCCCCTGCTGTTTCCGTTTTAAGGCGTGAGCGCCAATCAAGGGGTGTTGGATGAGTAATGCCATGGCATCAGCACGTTGTCGGCGGATAGTCCGAGGCGGCTCCCCGTGGTGCCGGACAGTTTAAGTTTTGAGGCGCGAGCGCCAATCAAGGAGTATTGGATGAGCAATATCGTGTGGCACAAACATGCCGTGGACAAACAGAGCCGGGCCGAGCTTAAAGGGCAAAAGCCGCTGGTGATCTGGTTTACCGGGCTCTCCGGGGCGGGCAAATCCACCCTGGCGGGGGCGCTGGAGCAGGCGCTGGCGGCACAAGGCAAGCACACCTATTTGCTGGATGGGGACAATGTGCGCCACGGTCTCTGTGGCGATCTCGGTTTCGATGACGCCGCGCGGCAGGAGAATATCCGCCGGGTCGGTGAGGTGACAAAACTGATGGTGGATGCGGGCCTTATCGTGCTCACCGCCTTTATCTCGCCATTTCGTGCCGAGCGGGCGCTGGTGCGCAGCCTCTTGGGCGAAGGGGAGTTTGTCGAAGTCTTTGTCGATGCACCGCTCGCCATCTGTGAAGAGCGCGACCCCAAGGGGCTCTACAAGAAGGCTAGGGCAGGGGGAATTCGCAACTTTACCGGTATCGACTCCGCCTACGAGGCACCGGAGCAGCCGGAGATCCATCTGCTTAACGCCGGCAAGCCGGTCGCTGCGCTTGTGGATGAGCTGCTCACCGCCCTGCGGCAAGGGAACTACCTGTAGTTGGATCGGTAGAACCTATAACAAGCGCCCGGCAGCCGGCCAGTTGGCTACTACAGGCGCTGATGGGCTGGCGGTAGCCACTATAAGCAAAAGTGGGTCATTATCAGAAAACCCATAAATCCAGCTTATAGTGGCACCGATGAGCCTTGAGCCACCCCAAGGCAGCCGATAGCAATCCCGTAAGAGGATCTTCCGATCCTTGCTTATACCGCGGTGGAGTTATTCGCGATTGTCCGAATACGCTGCGCTATTCGAACCTACGGGCTAACGTTTAAGCAGTGTGGCGCAAGCCGCATCGTGGTGAATCGTCATACAAAAGCGCATTGTTAGAGCATTTTTCATTCTGCAATCACAGCATCACCATAAGCTACCACATATGTGACTTCCCACTGCGAGCCTTGCGCGTGATAAGAGCCGGAAACAAGACGTACATTTACTACAGCATTGGCTCCCTTCTCTTTAGCGGCAGAGAATAAGCTGCGAAATATTTCATCACTTATTTTTGGGATATCTCCGGCGATTCCTTTTTTTGTATATTCAATCAAACCAAGTGACTTTGTAATTTTCCTACCTGGTATTTCTTGAAGCGTATAGCACCCTTCTATAAGGGCCGAACTTTCTTCGGGACCACTTAAGCCAAATAAACCCATGCTCTCTCCTTTTTATTGCTTTAACTTTTAATTGTGGAGCGGTGTGCGCTACCAAACTAATTATTTATTATGTTTGTTGCTGAATACTCTTTTTTTACGATCTCTTGTGCTAGCGCAGTCGCCTCTGCAGCAGTTGCGAACTTTTGTTTATAGAAATAAAAAAAGGCGATGTTGTACTGAGCTAACTCTATAAAAATGTAATTGTTAGTTGAATGGAAGAAATAAAAATCTGGATTTTTTGTACGCAAAACACACAGTGAGTTATGTTTTTGTAATTTCGATTTAATTGTAAGTGTTTTTAGAGCATTTCGGAGGTTAGAAAATACTTTTGATGGACTCTGATTTATTGGGCCTTGAAACATGGCGATAGGCATTTTACCAATATAAGGAATATAGTCCGCACCTTGAACTTTATTTAAATTTCTACGAAGATCAAGTATGTGAAATTTGTATTCAATAATTTCTAGCCATAGAATTATTTTATCTAACTCATCATTCGTGAAGTATTCATAGCGCAGATCAATTTCACTAAATTTATGAGTAAGGTATCTTTCTAATTCGCCAAGAATACTATTGTTGCAATCTGGGCATGCGGGAACGGTAGTTTTATTATATGTCTGCGCATTTCTATTGGTTGTTGTGATAAAAGTTCTTTTTGTACAGCGTTCATAAACCCATTGTGGAATGACATGCTCTTTAGTCAAGTTATGAATTTCGCCACAAAATATACAGATATTTACTGAATGCTCTTCAGTAATAGAGTTTATCACCATACTTTGATGGGATTTTATCTTTTTCCGAAACTCAATAAGCTTTCTATCCAGACTCATATTTTAATTTAACCATTATCTCGTATATTTTGCTAAAAATCGTAGGTTGGTGCTGAACGAAGTAAAGCCCAACATTTACCGCGAAACGTATCTGCACATCTGTTTTACCGAATGCTCCAACCCGTGTTTATTCCACTCTGGTTGCGGTGCTCATGCTCGTCTGTTGGGCTTCGCTACGCTCTGAGCCAACCTACCACAACCACGTGACCGCCCCTTAGTATTAAAATTTTAGATGCAACAATGTGGGAATTACGAGTTTCTTGGGAAGTTGTCTGGATCAAAATATGGGTCATTCTCCCAGCCCATTTCAATTTTGACACACTCTCTAAATACTACTGCCTCCCAGTGACGAAGAAGGCATTGTGCCGATTTGAACTCCTTTTCAAAATTTTCTAAAAATATACCTACACGGTCATAGCTCTTCTGCTTATTGAACGCGATTTTTCTAGATATGCCAAAACGAAATAGGTCTCCGGAAGGGTCAATTTCATGATATGCAGTAATAATATTGTTTGTCATTTCAAGGCGAGCATCATTATTAATTTTGTAACCATAACTGATGAGCCAATCTCTGCAAGCTAACCATATTTTTTCAAGATCATGGCTATTAAGAGGTGCAGCATCAAAGTTTTTGTCAAAAGTATTTATTGAATGCATTAATGCTTTTAAATGTAGCTCAATTACTTGTCTCGATATGTGAGCAACTGGTGCGATCCAATTTGCAATCCCTGAAATACGGTATTGTTCAATTAATTCATCAGCGGCCATGCCAAAGTCGATAGCAAGTTCAGAATACCCACATGAAGTATTATGGTTTTCAACATAAAAGATTGATTTATGGCTTTTTTTATATTCTAATGATGGCCCTTTCCATATTTCATAGTGAAATCTAGGATCGCTGGAAATTTTATTTTTTGGCATTAAATGATTCTTGCTGATGATGAGTAATTAAACTAGTTGCATAACTCCAAAGCAAAGCTATGGTGATTTACTGCCTAGTGATACTATTTTTAGCTTTTCTTTAGAACGAGCTTGTCACCTGAATTGCTAATTATTTTATAACTCCTGAGTTTGTTAAGCGCTGCGACACCTCCAGATGCAACAGAGATAGCTATCGCGCTCATAGCTGTTCCAGCACCTAAGATCCCGACGGCAGCTCCTCCTGTTAATGCGGCGATACCTTTTGCGCTTGCTTGAGTTGCCGGTTCTGGTACGGGGTAAAGAATCGCAACCACAGCAACTCCTATGGCTCCGATTGCAATAACCCATGCAACCTTACCAGTTGCTTTAATTTTTATTACTTTATCTCTTAAGCTGCCTTCTATCTCAATGGTATCTTGATCTTCGTTAAGAGCTTTTCCTAAATCTTTTTCATTATTAATAGCCATTATTGTATCCTTCCTTATTAATTAACAATCAGAACATGAATGTTGAAATATCGAGGAGATATATGACTCCATCACGAGCTTATCCGTTTCATCAAGCAACGCTACCGCCCCTGAATTTCAGCCTCCAGCTTGCTGCTTTACCTGCGATTTGGCACTGACTTGGTTCATGGCTGACTCCTGCGAGAGGTTGCCAAGCGGCTATGTTACCGAACGGGGCTGGGGTGAAAAGCGCAAGCGGGTGGTTTTCTGAGCAAGATCAATAAATTAATAAATAACGGGTGGCGATATAACCGCTCAACAGTGTTGGCCATCAGAGCTGGGGAAAATCGAACGGTGAAACGGCAGTGTCGCCTTTTGTTGGCGGGCATTAAAAAACCCTATGGACCCAAAGGCCCATAGGGTTTGTCTGCGGTGATTGTTTGGGTAGTGGTTATCTGGCTTGGCGAACCGGAACGGCGCGGGTGGCGGCCACTTCGTAGCGGCTTTGGGTTGCCGGAGCCCCTTTCTGGAACTGGCGTACCAGCCGGTCGAGATCGCTTAACTGGTTTACCAGCTGGGTGATGCCGTGCACGGCGTGCTGGCTGCCGACGCTGGAGTCATCGGCCAGGGTCTTGATGCTGAGCACGTTGCGGTTGATCTCGGCGGTGACGTGGAACTGCTCCTGCACCGCCTGGGCAATCTGGCCGCTGCCGGAGGCCACCTGCTGCAGCATATTGTTGATCTGCTGCAGGATGGTGCCGGTCGCCGAGGCTTTTTGCTGGCAGCTCTCGGATAGTTGGCAGCCCTTCTCCATCGCCTGTTCTGCATCCCCGGCGCTGGTTTGCAGCTCGGTGATCATCTTCTGGATTTCGCTGGTCGAGGATTGAGTCTTGATGGCGAGGGTGCGGATCTCGTCGGCTACTACCGAGAAGCCGCGACCCGCTTCGCCAGCCCGGGCCGCTTCGATGGCGGCATTGAGTGCCAGCAGGTTGGTCTGGTTGGCGATGTTGTTGATCACATCGAGGATGCCGTCGATATCGCGGCAGTGGCCGACCAGCGCACTGATCACGCTCTTGGAGGTGGTCAGCTCGCTGTTCATGCCCGCCACGGCGGCCACGGTTTCGGCCACGCTGTGGTTGCCGCTCTTGAACAGGTCGGCGGTCTCGTCCAGCAGGCTGGAGGATTCGCTGGAGCTCTGTGAAACCTCGCGAATGGACTCCGACATCTCGGTCACGGCGGTCGCTACCTGATTGGTTTCGGCCTGCTGCTGTTGCAGGTTGTCGGTGATGGATTCGGCATTGCGCAGATCCCCCTCGGCGGCCTGCAGGATCTTGCTGCAAGTCTGCTGGGTGCGGGCCAGCACGGCGTTGAACTCGGCCTGATTCATCACCATCGAGAGTTCGATGGCGGCGATGTTGTCCACCTTGTTGGTGTAGAGCAACTGCATCAGCGGGTTGTCAAAGCGGCTGCGGGCCATCTTGTTGAGCTTGCCGAGGCGACGGGAGAGGGCATTCAGGGTGATGGCCGCTATCGCCAGCGGCAGGGCGACCAGCGCCAGTTGCCAGTTCATGTCGTGGTTGTAGCCCAGTGCAAACATGGCGAGCAGGCTCAGCAGCAGGCAGAGGTTGATGGTCAGGGTATGGGAGAAGGTGGGCAACTTGAGCGCCAGCGGCAGCTTGTTGTTGCGAAGGTCGGCATAGACCTTCTCGGCCCGCTGTTTGATCTCCTCGCTCGGGGCGGTGCGCACCGACTGATACTCCACCACCCGGCCGCTGGCATCCTTGATGGGGGTGACAAAGGCGCTGACCCAGTAGTGATCGCCACTCTTGCAGCGATTTTTCACCGGCCCCATCCAGCTCTTGCCTTCGCGGATATGGTTCCACAGATCGGCAAAGGCCTGTTTCGGCATGTCAGGATGACGTACCAGATTGTGGTGTTCCCCCACTAGCTCGTCGAGCTGGAAGCCTGCTATCTCGCAGAACTCATCGTTGGCGTAGGTGATGCGGCTCTCCAGATCCGTGGTGGAGATGAGGCTCTGGTGGTCTGGATAGAGACGTTCTCTTTGGGTAACCGGTTGATTGATTCTCATGGCCTTACTCCCGAGCTGTGATGGTTAGATTTTGATCTACATCAAGACATCTGCAAGGGGTGGGCCAGCTGGCAAAAGCTAATGATTGATATGTTATTAGTGCCGTTTTGGCAGGAAAAGATCGTTGCTGTTTGCAATATGCAACGGAGCAGACGGGGTGTGTCTCTGCGGCATCTGCAATTTGCAACCTATTCTGGTCAAGCCCATAAGCTGGGAGTCAGAAGCTGGATGCGAAGGATCCATGAACCGACGGGGCATCCGCTGCCCCGCCAGAGATCAGGGGAGAGGGTCGGGAGCGGGTGAGGAGGGGGGGCTGACGAGCTGCATCACTTCAATCTGGATACCCTGCACCAGCACGGTTTTCAGATCCTGCAGGTACTCCTCCAGCGGCGACTCTTGCAGCAGCTGGGCGAGCTCGTTGCCCACCGGGGTGAGGCGGTAGTAGAGCAGGGTGATGTTGTTCTGCTTGCACTGCAGCCGCCAGCGCTGGTTGCCAAACTCCAGTTCGACCCCATCGGCGGGCAGCGGGCCGGACTCCAGCTCCGCGCGATGCAGCAGCCCGAGCTCAAACAGTTGCAGCAGGGCGTTGTAGGGCAGTCGGTATTTGCCAAGGCCAAGGCGCGTTGCCTTGGCGCGACTCAGCAGGGTGGCCCCCTTGTGCAGCCCCAGCAGCAGTCGCTGCTCGTCGCTGCCGGTGTAGTGGCAAGTCAGTGAACAGATGCGCTGGAATAGCTGGGCCTCGCGCTGGGTCATCTCTTTGAGGGTGGCGAGCGCCCGAATGGAGAAGCGGCCCGGCGTGGCGACTTCCAGCGCGAAGATCCGCCCCCACAGCTGCTGCATCGGCACCATGCTGATATCTTCCGCCAGTTGCAGGAAGCGGGTCAGCCAGTCGCTGTCCATCTCGCCGCCAGCCGCGGTCTCTTCGCAGTGGCGGGAGGCCATCACCATGATGGCTTCCAGATTGCGCTGACGGGCGGCCTGATCCGCCAGATGGCGAAAGGTGGCGCGCTGTTCGAAGGTGCTGTCGGTATTGCGGGTGAGCATGCCGTCGATGCCGCGACTGCGTGCCAGACGCAGGGTCTGCTCCTGGCTGCTCAGGATCGAACTCTCTTTTTTCGGGGGGGGGAGGTCTGCCATGCTGACTCCATTCGCACAGGTTCTGGAGCTGAATGTTACTCCAACCGGGATGCCAAGATAACAAAGCGGCCTCCGTGGAGGCCGCTTTTTTTGCAACGGGAGGATTACTCCTCGTAGACGCTCACCTCGACCGCTTCCATCGAATAGGAGGCGGTGGCCATCTCGTGGCTGGAGCTGACTGTGCGCATCTTGCCCTTCACCCAGATGGCATCCCACAGATCATCCACCGGCGCACCCTTGGGGTAGCTCACATAGATCACCTGATTGGTGGGGGGCGGCGGCACATGGATGCAGGCGCCGAAGTAGGGCACCAGCAGGAAGGCGGTGATCTTCTTGGCATCCCCTTCCAGCGGCACCACGAAGCCCGGAATGCGCACATCCTGGTTGTCCAGCTTCTTGTTTACCCCGCCCACCGGTTGCGGCACCGACATGGGATCTTCGTGATTGACCTGGGGCGGTGGCAGCAGTTTCTCCCCTTCCGGGATAAGCACATCCCAGTCGATGGTCTTGTAATCGGCGGCCAGGGCGGGCAGCACCAGCAGGCTGGCGAGCAGCGCCACAATTTTCCACTTCATCATCTGTCCTTCTGTTTCTATTTAGGGCGTCTCGCTAGACGCGAATGCTCATGCCATCGCTCAGGCTGTAGCGGTAAGCGCGGGCAGCAGGGAGCAGGCCGATCACCATGCCTGCCAGCCACACTACCCCCAGTAGCTGCCACTCGTAGGCGCTCGGCAGCCCCAGACTCAGTTGCAGGCCATAGTGGCTGAGCAGCCAGGGCGAGGCAAGCCCCTGCCCCAGATAGAGCACGGCGACCCCGAGAGCGATGCCGACCGTGGTCAGCGCCATGGCCTCCAGCGCCAGCAGCAGGAACAGGTGGGCAGGGCCCGCACCGAGGGATCGCAAAATAGCGAGCTCCCGGCGCCGCTCGTTAAGCCCCGCCAGCAGGGTAGTCAGCATGCCGATAAGGCCAGCGACTACCACAAAACCAGCGATGACCGACAGCGCGGTTTCCGCCACGCTCATCAGGCTCCACAGCTCCTGCAGGGCGGCGCCCGGCAGGATCGCCATCAGCGGCTCCTTGGGATAGGTGTTGACGCTGCGCTGCAGCTGGAACGCCAGGATCCGGTTGCTCAAGCCCACCATAAAGGCGGTGATGGTTTTCGGGGTGAGATCCTGCGCCAGCGCCTGCTCCGGCGTCACGTTCTTGCTGTGGCGGCCGGTATCCCAGCCCAGATGGATCGCCTCGATCCCCGCCAGCGGCACATGGATGGTGCGATCAATGGGCGTACCGGTCGGCGCCAGAATACCCACCACCTTGAATGGCAGATTGTCGTGCTGGCTGAACGAGGTGTTGCCAGCGCCGTGGGCGATGACGATGGATTGGTCGAGGTGATAGCCGAGCTTCTCGGCCACCTGGGCGCCGAGTACCGCTTCAAACGGCGTGTCGAATGGCCGCCCTTCCCGCAATTGCAGCGACTGCTGCTGACCGTACTTCAGGTGGGTGAAGTAGTCACCATTGGTGCCGAGCACCCGAAATCCCTTGTGGGAGTCACCAAGGGAAAGCGGGATGGTCCAGGCAACGCCGGGTTTCTGCTTGATGGCTTGATAGGAATCCCACCCCACGTTGTTGGTGGGGTTGCCGATGCGAAACACCGAGTAGAGCAGCAGGTTAACCTGACCGGAGCGGGCGCCAACGATGAGATCGGTCCCCGAGACGGTGTTGGAGAAGCTTTCACGGGCCTGGGTGCGCACTCGTTCCACCCCGAGCAGCAGGGTGACGCTGATGGCGACGGCCAGCAGGGTGAGCCCGGCGGTGAGGCGGCGGGCCCAGAGACTTTGCAGGGCGAGCTTTAGCACGTGACCCTCCTGTTTTGTTGTCGTACCGCGTGGGTACGCATGGCATTCATCAGGGAGACGCAGCGTTGAACGGTGCTCAGCATGATGCCCTCCGGTTGAGCTGTTGCAGGTTTTCGACCCGCGGGAACAGGGGTTCGAGATAAGGATCGTGGCTGACGAAGATCAGGGTCGAGCCCTGCTTGTCGCACTCCTCGAACAACAGCTTGATAAAGGCGGCCCGGTTGTCGGTGTCGAGGGCCGAGGTGGGCTCGTCGGCGATCACCAGTGGCGGCGAGCCGATCAGCGCCCGTGCGGCAGCCACCCGCTGCTGCTGGCCAATGCTGAGGGCATGGACGGGGCGATGCAGTGCGTCATCCGGCAGTTGCAGCTCCGCCAGCAGACGGCGCGCCTCCTGCTCCGGACTCCCTTGCAGGCGGGCCCGTTTGGCGGGCGAAAAGGTGAGGGCAGCGGTCACGTTGTCCTGCACCGAGAGAAAGGGCAGCAGATTGAACTGCTGGAAGATATAACCCAGATTGGCCGCCCGGAAGTGGTCACGGGCACGGCCAGAGAGCCGGGCCAATGGTTGGCCCAGCACCTCCAGGGTGCCGTGGTTGGCGGTCTGGATCCCGGCCAGCAACCCGAGCAGGGTCGACTTGCCAGAGCCCGACGGGCCCTTGATAAAGACCCTCTCACCCTCGCGGATGGTGAGGGCGGGCAGATCGAGTACAGCATCGCCACCTGGCCAGGCAAAGGCCAGATCGCGGATCTCAACCACGGCTTTTTTCATGGCGTTACCAGCTCAGCTTGTTGGCGGACGGGGTCAGTTCTGCTGCGGTCTGGCCGGTGGGCAGGATCCCCTGCACGCTCAGCTTCTCAAGGCTTGGATAGACGCTAAACAGGGTCGCTTCAAGGCCGGTCAGTTTGGCCGGGGTGGCGCAGGTGTAGGTATACATGGCGCCCATATCGGCGTGACCCGCTTCGTCATGATCATGGTGGTCTTCATGTTTGTCGCTGGCAGCCTTGTCATGGTCATGGTCATGGTCATGGTCATGGTCGTGATCATGCTCTTCTTTGGCAGCTTGCAGCTCCTGCTGGGTCAGTTTGCAGCCAGCGGCCGGGTCGAAGCGAAACAGGGCGTCAGGTTGCTGGAGGCGGGCGACCGCCTTGGCATATTGCGCCTTCTCTTCATCGCTCTTGGCGGCGTGCTCGAAGCCCACCAGATCGGCTGCGGGTGCCTGCAGTTCGATCATCAACTGGTCGCCATCGACCACCAGATTGAGGTGGCCGTGGCCATGCTCGTGGGCGCCGTGGCTGTGGCTCTCGTGTTCGTCGTGATTTGCGTGTGCGCCAAAGGCCGCTGCGGCCAGCAACAGAGTAACTGCTTTCATCTTTAATCCTTTTTCAAAACAAATAGCGAAATAAAACAAAGGGATAGAGAAAAACAGAGGCGGGCGGCGCACGGATGGCATAGCTGTGAAGCGTGGCGGTATCCGCCGAGCGTTGCATGGTTGCAACAGCGGGCAGAACAGAGGTCGAACTGGGGAAACAATAGGGGGTGGCGGTGATGACCTGTTTGCCATCCAGATGGAGGGCGCAAACCAGGCAGTGATGGTCGTCGTGGCCGGGCAGGACGGATTCAAACTGGTGCCGGGCAAGGGCAGGCTGCAGCCATAACCAGCCCAGCAGCAAGATCCAGATTTTCAGCTTGATACGACCCATAGACCCTTATGGAAAGGGCGCCATCAGCGCCCTTTCTCTCTGACTTAGAGATGGGACTTGATGAGCCCCATCACGGTAGCAATGTTGTTGGCATCGAGCTGGCCATCTTTGGCAAACAGCACCTTGCCCTCTTTATCCAGCAGGATGATCGCCGAGCTTTCCGGCGTCAGATCCCAGGCGTTGCGCGCCATGCCCTTGGCATCCAGCACCATGGCGGACCAGGGGAACTCTTTCTTGCTGTCCTCGGCACTGCTCTTCACGAAGCCGGAGGTGCCCCAGATGGCGTCATTGCTGTTGATGACGGTAACGGTCTGGTACTTGTCTTGCGGCAGTTTGGCGGCCTTGATCGCCTCGATCATCGGGGCGTTCAGCTCCTTGGCACTGGAGCGACCGGCAATATGCTGGATCAGGAACACCTTGCCGGTGAGCGAGGTGCTCTGCCACGGCTGGTAGCCGATATCCTTGCCGTTCAGTACCAGCTCACCCTTGTCACTGACATTGACCAGCGGCACCGGGTTGCCATCCTTGAAGTTGTGAGCAAAGACCAGAGATGGCAGCAGCGCCAAAGTAAGTACGAGATGTTTCATCCTGATGACACTCCATTTGTTATGTTATAACGAGTTTCGGATTGAGGGAATGGGCGAGCTTCATCCTAAACTGATCGGATCTGTTTAAAAAGTGTTAAATAAGATCGCAATTCAGAAGCGTCGGCGCCCCGCCAGTCAGGTGGTTGGCTGGCAAGGGCGGCAAGGATGGCATGACATCGATAAAAATCAATGAATTGGCAGCTGGTCTGAGCTGTCTGCGTCAGTAGAGCGACTCGCTGATGAGGGGGATCTTGGCCATGGTCATCTTCTGGGCCAGCAGGGATGAGCCGGTCAGCAGCACATGGCGCTGATTGTTGATCACCACCACATCACCGGGTACGCCACTGTCTGCCGTAATGGCCAGCCAGGCAGGGGAGACGCTGCCGATGCTGATATCCGGATAGATGATGCTGAGCACATATTGCGGCGCCAGCTCTGCCAGCAGGCTGGCCATCAAGAGCGCCTTCTCGTCGCTGTCGGCCTTGTTATCTTGCAGCGCCTGCAGCGGCGGCGCGAAGTGATCCAGCTGCTCCGGCTGGGTGGGGATGGCGTTCAGCCACTCCTGCAGCAGGCTGACGCTGGTGGCGAGATCCTTGGCCGCAAATTGCTGCGCCAGTGGCTTGAGGTGCCCTTTGAAGTGGTAGAAGAGCTGGGAGTAATCGGGGCGCACGCAAGGCAGCTTGCGATTGGCCGGATGAACGCAGGGCACCACCCTCATCTGGTAGAAGGCATCCTCCTGATACTGCTGGTAGGCTTGCCAGAACAGCATCGACTCCATGCTGTCGTCCCGCAGGGTGAAGGCCTGCTCCAGATTGCGAAATTTGGTAGCGGTCTCGGGGCTGCTCTGATTTATCAGGTTGATGCTGTTGTAGAGCCGCGGGCTGATATAGGCGTAAAGGGTCTCCAGCGGATTGGTGAGAGAGGCCTTCAGCAGGCTCATCTCGTGGCGACTGGCGGCCATCACCTGATCGTCGGTGGTCAGCTGGAAGTGCTTGCGCTGGCCATCGGTGGATTGCCACTGCCAGCTCATGTTGATCTCGCTGGCGTTGCTTGTAGCACCAAGGGTGGTGCTGAGAGTGAGGCTGAGCAACAGCGCGGGGGTCAGCTTCATGGTGGTGCTTCCTGCCGTGGACGATAATTAACAACTAGGTGAGCCGGCACCACTTTGGTGATGTTTCGTTTTGTGATCTGGATAACAGATTGATGTGACTTTTAATTTAATTGTGAAATTAAGTCACTCTGGAGGGGTTATGAAGCCTTGGATCATAGTGCTGTTTGGGCTGCTCAGCCTGCCAGCCATGGCGGGTCAGGTGATCGTCAACAAGGGGATGTCCATTGCGGATACCTTTGCCCTGCGTGACCAGCTGGCGCGCGAACACGAATGGCAGGAGTGGCTGCGCTACCAGCAGGCCATCAAGTGGCTGGAGGTGTTACCGGTCAACTGCGAGCTGATGAGCCAGCCGGGCGGTGGCTATCGCTGTGGCGGTGATTACTATCGTCCCTACCAGAAAGATGGTCGTGAAATATACATTCAGGGCAATCCTGCCGAAGATGCGGCCGGTCAGCTGCCGCAAACACCGACAAAAAAGGCGCCATAAGGCGCCTTTTTTACAAGCGAAGTGACGCTTACTTGGCAGCGTAACGTTCGGCAGAGGTCTTGATCTCGGCTTCGGCAGCGGCCTTGTCGCCCCAGCCTTCCACCTTGACCCATTTGCCCGCTTCCAGCTCTTTGTAGCGCTCGAAGAAGTGCTGGATCTGAGCTTTCAGCAGTTCCGGCAGATCGTTCACATCCTGGATGTGGTCGTACTGCTTGGTCAGCTTGGAGTGCGGTACGGCAACGATCTTGGCATCTTCGCCAGATTCGTCGGTCATCTTCAGCACGCCAACCGGGCGGCAGCGAATGACGGAACCGGCCAGCAGCGGGTAGGGGGTCGGAACCAGTACGTCGACGGGGTCACCATCCAGAGAGAGAGTCGCGTTCACGTAGCCGTAGTTGCACGGATAGAACATCGGGGTAGACATGAAGCGATCGACGAAAATAGCACCGCTGTCCTTGTCGACTTCGTATTTGATCGGGTCGGCATTCTGCGGGATTTCGATGATGACATAGATATCGTCGGGCAGGCTCTTGCCGGCCGGTACCAGGTTCAGGCTCATGATAATTCCTTCGTTGTTAGTATCAGGTTTGCAGGCCGATATTATAGCGATGTGATGTTAAATGACCATATTTCAGCGGCTATCGCTAACAAAGAAGGGGGATGTTTCCGCTTTGCGGCGCTTTGATGTGTGCGGGATGCAACAAAACGGCTGTTTTGATGCCCTGCCGCTGACCTTGGTCACCGGCAGGGCATGTGGAGTTGCGAGCAAAGAGGGTCAGAGCGAGTAGGGGAGTCTCGATTCGTTGACCAGTCGCGACAGGGCTGTCACTACATGAGGGTCAAACTGGGTGCCGGAGCGGGACTGGATATACTCCATGGTCTGCGTCAGCGTCCAGGGCTCCTTGTAGGGGCGCTTGCTGAGCAGGGCATCGAATACATCGACTACCGCCACAATCCGCGCCGACAGCGGGATCTGCTGGCCAGCCAGCTGCTGCGGGTAGCCCTTGCCATCGAAGTGCTCGTGGTGGCCCCGGGCGATCTCTGCCCCCAGCGAGAGGTAGCTGGTTCCCTCCACCATTTCGCCCGCCTTGTGCAGGATATTGGCGCCGATGCCGGCGTGCTGCTCCATGATGGCCCGCTCTTCCGGGTCGAAACGGCCGGGCTTGTGCAGGATATGGTCCGGGGTGCCCACCTTGCCCACATCGTGCAGGATGGAGGCCATGCCGATCATCTCGACAAACTCCGGGGTCAGCTGCTCGGGATAGGCCGCCATCTGCTTCAATTCGGCCACGATGGCATCCGAGAGCTTCTGCACCCGCAAGACATGCTCGCCGGTATCGGAGTCGCGAAACTCCGCCAGCGCCGCTAGCGCCACCACGGTGGCCTCCTGGGCGCGCAGCAACTGGTTGTAGAGATAGAGGTTGTCGTAGGCCGCCGAGATGCGCTGGCAGAAGACATCCAGCAGGTCGCACTCGAGGGGATCGAGGGGCTGGGTCGGGGTAAAACTCAGCACGAACTCGCGACCATTCTGGGCGGCGATATAGAGGGAGTCCTGCGGGTGTTCAAAACGGTTGCTGCGCGCCGCCAGTGCCTTCAGGACCGAGTCATTGAGGGTGGGGAAGTCGGTGATCTTGCCATCATCCAGCAGAGTCTCGTAGTCGCCGGTAGCGGCGAGGATCTCCAGCCCCTGTTCGCCGGGACGGCGCTCGGCGCAGATAGCCCCTTCGGTGCCCACATCGAGAATGGCGCTGATCTGTTTCAGCACGCCGGAGGCAAACTCCTTGAGTGAATGAAGATGGTAGAGATCGCCCGCCCCTTCCAGAATTTTTCCGAGCCCCTGGCGGCTCTTGTCGATGGCACTGAGGGTTTCGTATGAACGCAGGGATGCGATGACGGTGGTGTAGAGCTTTTGTACCGTCAGCTCGGTCTTGGTCTTGTAGTCATTGATGTCGTAATCGAGGATCACCCGCTGCTCGGGGGCTTGGCCGGGTTGGCCGGTACGCAGCACGATCCGCACCAGTGAGTTGTGCATTTCGTTGCGGATCCGGTGTACCAGCCGCAGACCTGCGTCTTCTGTCTCCATCACCACATCGAGCAGGATCAGCGCAATCCTGGGATTGGCCTCCAGCATGCGGCCAGCTTCGGCGCCGCTGTAGGCATTGAGCAGCTCCAGCGGACGGGATTTGTAGTGAATGTTGGAGAGGGCCAGGCGGGTGGCATGATGGATATCCGGCTCATCATCCACGATCAGCACTTGCCATGGGTTGAGTGCCTTGGGGACCACGACCTCCTCATCATCGAGTTCGATGATGTCGTCGTCCAGCAAGATATCGTCCTTGTCTTGGGCACTGCTCATATCGGTTACGCCTCCGGCGCTCAATGAGTATGTGAACAGTATGCACGATCACATCCGCTCGGATCATCAGGATAAGTAGATATCGTGAGCTGGCTCCGCCTCTTTATCGCTACTCGAAAGGTTCCAGATACCCCTGGATCGACTTCTTCAACCAGGCCAACACCTTGCCGTGATAGGCGTTTTCCGCCAGATAGACCCCGTAATCCCGCCACTGCAGGCTGAACTTGTGTTTCAGGGTCAGCAGGGAGCCTTGTCGCAGCTGACTCTGGATCAGCGGCGAGGGGAGTACTGCCCAGCCCAGCCCGTCCAGCACCGCATTGCGCATCAACTCGAAGCTGGAGAGGCCGATATGCTGGCCTCCCACAGGTAGCAGACTTTTTACCGAAAATTCATCTACATACGAGAGGGTGACCTGGGTGTGATCGGTCAGATCCTGCTGTTTGACCCGCTTCAGTCCGGCCAGCGGATGGCTGGGTGCCACCACCATCAGGGTGCGGATCGGGTTGAGCACGTCGATATTGAGGCCGCTGCGCTCCTGATCTTCGGTAATAAGGCCAAAGGCAGCATCGACGAATCCCTCTTCCACCAGCGCCGGCAGTTCAGGCGGAGAGGCGAGCACCAGCGAGATACTGGTGCCGGGAAACTGGTTGTGCAGGCTGGCCAGCATCTCGCGCCACACCGGCTCGGGAATGGCGTCATCACGGGCGACTCGCAGCGCCACTTCGGCCCCCGAGGCGTAATGTTTGCACTTCTGCTGCAGGCTGTTGGCTGCCTGCAGCAGGCGGGTGCAATCATCAAGCACCAGCTCGCCGATCTCGGTCAGACGACTCTGATTGGCACCTCGTTCAAAAAGTTCGACGCCAAGCTCAACTTCCAGCGCCGCGATGGCGGTGCTGACGGCGCTGCGGCTTTTGCCGAGGCGACGGGCGGTGTTGGCAATAGAACCGCTATTGGCGGACTCTACAAAGAGTTCTATTTGATATAGCTTCATGTTTTACAGGCTGTGGCGGAGTTTTTCACCATCACCTTAGCGTGCCAAACCAAGGCAAGGCAAACCTGCGGCGTCGGAATAATCGACGCTGAGCGATTGTCGCAAGTTGCTTCTCCCCGTTTACCATCTCTCCCGTCGAAGCAACAAAGGCATCTTATATGTTATTAAGTCGTATGTTTCTGGCCCGGCTGTTTTTGACCGGCGCCATCGTGACCGAGGTCGCCGGTACCTCCAGCATGGCCATGATCCCCGAGCAGGGGGCTGGCTGGATGAATTACATCCCGATGTGGCTGTTGATCGGTTTCTCGTACTGGTTGCTGGCGAAAGCCGCCAAAACAATCTCCATTGGTATTGCGTTTGCGCTCTGGGAGGGGCTCGGGATCACCTTGATCACCATAGTGTCGGTCATGTTCCTTGGTTACGATGTGACCGTTCAGGAGCTGATTGGCCTGGCTCTCGCGATAGTGGGGATTGTTATGGTGACCATGGGGGAGACCCATGATGAGCCCGCAGACAAGTCAGTAGAAGCGGAGGCCACAGCATGAGTCCGTTTGTGATTGTACTGGGTGCAGCACTGATCGATATCGGCGCCAATATGGCTATCAACCGCTCCAAGGGTTTTCGTTACAAGGGGTGGGGATTCCTGGGGATCATGCTGGTACTCGGCGCCTTTACCCTGCTCTCGGAAGCGGTAAGTGGCGGCCAGATTGACCTGGCTGTTGCCTACGCCACCTGGGGGGCTATCGGCATCGTCGGTACGGCGCTGGGCGGTTTGCTCTTCTTCGGTGAGCGGCTCAAGCCCATCGGCTGGGCTGGCATGATGGTGATGGCGCTGGCTGTCGTTATGCTGACTACCGCCTGATAACCTGAAGCAATAAGAAAAGCCGCCCGGTTTCGCCGGGCGGCTGTTGTTTGGCTGATTGTTTGGTCGATGCAGGCTCAGCGCGGCGCTTCGTAGAGCTCCAGCGGCAGGCCGTCGGGGTCGGCGAAGAAGGTAAAGCGCTTGCCGGTCAGCTCGTCCACCCGCACCGGCTCTACCTCGACCCGATGGGCCAGCAGGTGGGCGATGACCCGGTCAAGGTCGCTGACCCGAAAGGCGAGATGGCGCAGGCCGCACGCCTCGGGGCGAGAGGGACGCTCGGGAGGCGAGGGGAAGCTGAACAGCTCCAGCTGGCTGCCGTCCGGCAGGGCCAGATCCAGTTTCCACGACTGGCGCTCTTCGCGCAGGGTCTCGGCGATGATGGGCAGCCCCAGCACCTCGTGGTAGAAGTGGCGCGAGCGTGGGTAATCGCTGGCGATGATGGCCACATGGTGGATGGAGTCAAACAGCGGAAAGGTCATGGTGTTTCCTTGTCAGCAGCATAGTGAACGGGCAGCCTGCGCTGCCCGTGTCGTTGATCTAGTTGAAGAAACCGCCGAACCATTCATCCAGCGCACTGCGCGGCGTCGCGCTGCTGGCGCAGCCGGCCGGGGAGCCCATGGTGGATGCCTTGGCCGGCACCTGCAGGCTGCCCGGGCAGTCGCTGGTGACGCGGGTGCCGCTGGCGCGGGAGAAGTTGGCCCAGGTGACCCCTTCCGGCATCTTCAATCCCAGACTGTTGACGCCGCGCTGGCTCATGTAGCCGCTAAAGAGCTGCAGGGCACCACTGGCACCGGTCAAGCCCGCCGGGGTGTTGTCGTCGCGACCGACCCAGATACTGACCAGCTCGTTGTTGTCCATCCCGGCAAACCAGGAGTCGCGCAGCTCGTTGGTGGTGCCTGTCTTTGCCGCCATGGTGGCGCCCGGGAACTTGGCACTGAGGGCGCGGGCCGTGCCCTGACTCACCGTCTTGGTCATGGCGAACAGGGTCAGCCAGCTTGCTTGCTGGTCGGTGACCCGCTTGGCGGTCTGATCATGCTGATAGAGCAGGCTGCCATCCCCGTTGACTACGGCGCGAATGGCCGACAGCGGCTGGGTTAGCCCCTGATTGGCGATGGGCAGATACATCTGGTTCACCTCCAGCGGGGAGAGGGCGACCGCCCCCAGCACCAGCGACGGATAGGGCTGGATCTCCTGCTGGACTCCCAGCTTGTGCAGGGTATCGACCACTTTTTCCAGCCCCACCTGCAGACCGAGATTGACGGTCGGCACGTTGAGGGAGCTGGCCAATGCATCCATCAGCGGCACGCTCTGGCGGAACTTGCGATCGTAGTTTTGCGGCGTCCAGACCTGACCATCCTGACCGCGAATGCGGATCGGCTGATCTTTGAGCGGGGTTGCCAGGGTCAGGCCGTTGGAGAGGCCGGTGAGGTAGACCGCCGGTTTCACCAGCGAGCCGATCTGGCGGCGGGCATCCAGCGCCCGGTTGAACCCGGCGTAGCGGGGATCGCGGCCACCCACCAGTGCGACTACTTCGCCCTTGTGCCAGTCGGAGACCACCATGGCCGCCTCCAGCTTCTTCTTGCCGCGCAGTTTCTCGATATCGGCGAGGCCCGATTCGACCGCCCGCTCGGCCGCATGCTGGGCGATGGGGTCGAGGCTGGTGAAGATCTTGAGGCCGGACTGCTTGAGCAGATCGGCGCCGAAGCGGCTCTGGATCTCTCGCTTGAGCAGTCCCATAAAGGCCGGGGTGCGGCCATAACTCATCTGGCCGCGGGCGATGATGCCGAGGGGCTGACGGCTGGCCAGTTCATACTCGGCCTGGGTCAGGCTACCGTGATCCATCAGCAGCTTCAGCACCAGATCACGGCGGGTCTTGGCCCGCTCAGGGAAGCGCCAGGGATCGTAATAGGAGGGGCCTTTCACCAGACCGACCAGCAGGGCGACCTGATCGATATCCAGCTCGTTGACCGGAATGCCGAAGTAGAAGTAGGAGGCGAGGCCGAAACCGTAGACCCCTTGCGAGAAGTTCTGCCCCAGATAGACCTCGTTGAGGTAGGACTCCAGGATCTCGTCCTTGCTGTAGCGATAGTCGATCAGCACCGCCATATAGGCTTCCTGCAGTTTTCGCCACAGGCTGCGTTCACGGGTCAGGAAGAAGTTTTTGGCCAGCTGCTGGGTCAGGGTACTGCCCCCCTGCACGGTGCGACCCGCGATCAGGTTGGCGAACATGGCCCGCATGATGGCCACTGGCGAGACGCCGCCATGCTGGTAGAAGTCGCGATCTTCGGTGGTGAGCAGGGTCACTAGCAGGCTGTCGGGCACTTCGGCGATACGCACCAGCAGGCGATCTTCCCGATCCTCGGTATTGAGGCGATCGAGCAGCACCGGGTCCATCTGGGCGTAACCGAGCTGGCGCTGGTTCTCCAGCGACTGGATCCCCTCGAGGCGCGGGCCGTTGAAGGTGAGGCGCAGGCCACGGGCTCCGTCGGCGCCGTCATAGAACTCGAACGGACGGCGAATCAGCTCGATGCGGTTGCCGTTGATAGTGTATTCACCCGGCGTGTGAGGCTGGCGTACCTGCTTGTAGCTCAGCATATTGAGCTCGCGCAGCATCTGGTCCCGCGACAGGCGCTGGCTGGGGTAGAGCTCCAGCGGACGGCTGTAGACCATCACCGGCAGTTGCCACTTCTCGCCATCGAAGCGCTCGCGCACCTTGGTATCGAGGTAGATGCCAAACACCACCATAAAGGCCGCCACCACCAGGGAGAGCTTGAAGCCAAGCCAGAACAGCTTGCGCCAGATGGTGCGTTTGGGCGCTGCCTTCTTGGGGGCTCGCTTGCGTCGTTGGGTTGCCATAAATCCTCTTTGCTTTCCTTTCTACTTGTTATGTCGCATTCGCGAACGTCCGAGCGGGATTAACCCGTCGAACCTAGATGCCCATCTTCTTCTTGGTGACCTTGGTCGGCATCGCTTCCAGCGGATTATCCGGCCAGTAGTGGCGGGGATAGCGCCCCTTCATCTCTTTCTTCACCTGCTCGTAAGAGCCAGCCCAGAAGGCAGCCAGATCGGCAGTGATCTGCAGCGGTCGCTGGGCGGGGGAGAGCAGCTCCACCACCAGCGGTACCCGGCCATCGGCCACGCAGGGGGTCGAACCTTGGCCGAACATCTCCTGAATGCGCACCGGGATCACCGGTGCTTGCCCCGGTTGATAGCGGATCCGCACCCGGCTGCCGGTCGGTGCCGCAAAGTGGCTCGGCAGCGCCTCGTCCAGCCGCTTGGGCAGCGGCCAGGGCAGGGATTGGCGCAGGATGTCGCTCATATTGAGCCTCTTCAGCTGCTCCAGCCGGGTCATACCGCTCACCGCTGGCAGCAGCCACTGTTCCAGCGTGGCCAGCAGGCTTTCGTCATCCATCGCGGGCCACCCCTCATCAGACAGCCAGTCGCGGGCACAGCGCAGACGAGCCAGCAGCCCTTCGCTACTCTCGTCCCACGGCAGCACATGCAGCCCCTTGCGGCGAATGCCTTGCAGCAGGCAGCGTCCTTTCTGCTCGTCAGAGAGTTCGGTCAGCGGTCGCTGGCTCAGCACCAGCTCGCCGATCACCTGCTGGCGCTCGGCGCGCACCCGCTCTTCCCGCTCATCCCAGTCGAACCACTGCCGTTCGCTCACCAGTTCCGGCAGCAGGCGTACCAGCTCGTCCAGATCGACCGGTTCGGCGATAAAGATGCGGCTGCCGCGATCGTTCTGCCCCATCTCGATGGCGATAAGGGCGGCTTGTCCCTGACAGGGATGACCTTCTACCAGATCGCAGCTCACCCCACCACTGAGTTGATAGCGACTGCCGCTACGCAGTTTGCCGATGCGATCCGGCCAGGCGAGAGCGCAGAGCAGCCCCAGCCACTGACCCTGCGCACAGGCAGGGCGGGCGCCAAGCCGTTCAAACCAGCGGGCCGCGCTCTGGCGCAGGGCACTTTGACGGCGGTGGAACAGCACAGAAAGGCGCTCCGATCCTCGCAGATCTTCTTCCTGCAACGCCACCTGATAAGCGGCATCGGCGACAATCCCTGTCAGACCTTCAGCTTCCAGCTCGCGGGCGCGCAGCAGCATGCGGGCGAGACGAGGGTGGGTACCGAAGGCGGCCATGGCGCGGCCAGCGGGAGTGAGTTGTTGCTCACCCTCCGGCTTCATGGCACCAAGAGCCACCAGCAGCCGCTGGGCGCTGGCCACCGCGGCGGCGGGAGGCATATCGAGAAGCGGCAGATCTTCTACCTTGGCGCCCCACTGGGCGGCATCTATCAGCAGGCCGGTCAGCTCCTGAGTGAGGATGTCTGGCGGGCTCTGCTCGGCGAGCCGCTCCTGCACCTCGCTGCTCCAGAGCCGGTAGCAGACGCCGGGGCCGAGGCGACCAGCACGGCCTGCCCGCTGGGTGGCGGAGGATTTGGCTATCTGGCGGGTCTCCAGTCGGGTGACGCCGCTTTTCAGATCGAACGATGCCCGTCGTTCCAGCCCGCTGTCGATCACCACCGAAATCCCCTCGATGGTGAGGGAGGTTTCCGCCACATTGGTGGTGAGCACCAGCTTACGGCGGCCCTCAGGTGCCGGCTCGATGGCCGCCTGCTGTGCTGCCATGTCGAGGCGACCGTAGAGGGGGGCGAGGGTCACATCATCCGGCAGCCGCCCTTCCAGCCACTGTGCCAGCCGCTCGATCTCCCCTTGTCCCGGCAGAAAGACCAGCAGGCTGCCGCGGTGGGCGGCCAGCGCCTCCAATACTACGGCGCTGACCTGCGGCTCCAGCCACTGCTGGCGATTGGCGGGGCGGTAGTGATAGTCGATGGGAAAACCGCGCCCCTCGGAGCGAACCACAGGGGCATCCGGCAACAAGGTCTCGAGTGCCATGCCATCCAGGGTTGCGGACATAATCAAGAGCTTGAGGTCATCGCGCAGCCCTTGCTGGCTCTCGATGGCGAAGGCCAGCGCGGTATCGGCGTGTAGACTGCGTTCATGGAACTCATCGAAGATCACCAGCGAGACGCCAGTCAGCTCCGGGTCTTGCTGCAACATCCGGGTCAGCACCCCTTCGGTGACGATCTCGAGCCGGGTTGCTGCGCTGGTGCGGCTCTCGCCACGCACCCGCAGGCCGATGCGCTCGCCCACCTTCTCCCCCAGCTGACGGGCCAGAAAAGTGGCGATATTGCGCGCAGCCAGGCGCCTTGGTTCCAGCATGATGATGCGGCCGGGCAGCCGGTTCTGACGCACCAGCTCCAGCGGCAGCTGGGTCGATTTGCCCGCGCCGGGGGGCGCCTGCAGGATCACGCTGGTGTGGCTGTCGAGGGCGGCAAAGAGTTCGGGCAATACCGAAACGATGGGGAGCTGGGACAAAGCGATGAGCACCTTCTGTGGCAACCGGTAAAACGGCGCCTATTCTGCCACAGCCACCCGCGCCACCGTGAGTGGATGTGCGGATATGGCCACTCGGGCGGGAGGCTGGCGAGACATGGCCGGATAGCTGCCATAGAATGGGCCCATCCAATGAGCGTGAAAAAGGCATTATCACCACATGGCCAAACTCTTCTTTGCCCTGCCCGTCAAGGAGCTCGCTCCCGAGCTCATCGCCTGGCGCGATCAGCAGCCCTGGCCCGGTCAGCCGGTGCCGCAAGCCAACCTCCACCTGACCCTCGCCTTTCTGGGGGAGGCGGATGAGTTGACCACCCGCCGCCTGATCGCCGCCGTGGAGCGTCAGCACTGTCCGCCGCTCACCATCAGGCTGGATGAGACCGGCTGGTTCAGCAGGGCCAAGGCTGCCTGGATTGGCCCGAAGGAGTGGCCCAACGAGCTGAACGTGCTGGCAAAGGCGCTGCGTCGCCACGGTGAGAAGTTGCGCCTTGGCAATGGCGAGCAGGGTTATCGCCCCCATGTCACCCTGTCGCGCAAGGCGGGCGAGGCGCCAGCCATCCTGCCAGCCCCAAATTTTCTGCTGCAAGCCGATGAGTTCTGCCTCTATCAATCCGTCTCGGCTCCGGACGGGGTGCGCTACGAGCCGCTTGCCTGCTGGCCGCTGCGTGCCCGGGTAAAAGAAGACGCGCGGAGGGCTAACCCGTGATCTTTGATCCCCCCCTGCAATCGGGCCAGCTGGTGGCCCGCTACAAGCGCTTTCTGACCGATGTGCAACTCGATAACGGCGAGGTCATCACTATCCACTGCGCCAACACCGGTGCCATGACCGGTTGTGCCGATCCGGGCACCCGGGTCTGGTACTCCACTTCCGATAACCCCAAGCGCAAGTTGCCCAACAGCTGGGAGATCGCAGAGAGCCCGGCGGGCCACTTTATCTGCGTCAACACGGCGCGCGCCAACCAGATCGCCCGGGAGTTGATCGAGCAGGAGGCTATCGCTCCGCTGGCGGGGTACAGCCGGTTGCGCACCGAGGTGAAGTATGGCGAAGAGAACAGTCGCATCGATCTGTTGCTGGAAGATGACGAGAAGGGCAATTGTTACATCGAGGTAAAATCGGTCACCCTGCTCGACGAGCGGGAGGAGGCTGGTATGGGCTACTTCCCCGATGCGGTCACCGCCCGTGGTGCCAAGCATTTACGCGAGTTGATGGCGATGAAAGCGGCAGGCCACAGGGCCGTGCTGCTCTTTATGGTGTTGCACTCCGGAATAAGCCGGATGCGCCCTGCAACCCATATAGATCCGCACTATAGTCTGCTAATTGAGCAGGCAATCGCGGCGGGGGTTGAAATTTTATGCTATCGGCCCCATGTTGGGGTGCAAGGCATGGTGGCTCAAGGGTTTATCCCGTTTGAATCTGGTCACCTGTTACCCGAGGGGAGTGCATAAATATTGGAGTGGGTAACATTATTGGTACGGCTCGTTTGCTTACCCGTTACCCTTCTGCTATAGATGTCGCCCTCAATTTATGGATGGCACGGGTAGCGTGCTGAATTAGGAGACAGGGCATGCCAACAGGCGAAAACAGGAAATCTCTGGGCCCCCTGGCCATTGCGGGTGTCGCGCCTTACCAGGAAAAGCCGGGTGAGGAGTACATGAATGACCAACAAAAGGCGCATTTTCGCAAGATCCTGGGTGCCTGGCGCAACCAACTGATGCAGGAAGTTGATCGTACCGTCGACCATATGAAAGACGAGGCAGCCAACTTCCCGGATCCCGTGGATCGTGCCGCGCAAGAAGAAGAGTTCGCTCTTGAACTGCGTACCCGCGACCGTGAACGCAAGCTGATCAAGAAGATCGAGAAGACCTTGCAGCTGCTTGAAGACGATGATTTCGGTTACTGCGAACACTGCGGTATCGAGATCGGTATCCGTCGTCTGGAAGCCCGTCCGACTGCCGACCTCTGTGTCGATTGCAAGACGCTGGCCGAGATCAAGGAAAAACAGATGGCCGGTTGATCCCGACCCTCTGGTATATAAAAAAGGGAGCTCGCGGGCTCCCTTTTTTATTGAGCTTTTGGCGGTCGCGCCCCAGAATGCAGCCTCAATGAATCGCTTACCCGAACAGTCATGCCAGTGAATCCCCCGTCCTCACCCCTTGCGCGCCCCTATGTCGGCCGCTTTGCTCCCTCACCCTCAGGCCCGCTTCATTTCGGTTCGCTGATCGCCGCCCTCGGCAGCTTTTTGCAGGCCAGAGCGCAGCAGGGACGTTGGTTGGTACGCATCGAAGATATCGATCCGCCGCGGGAGATGGCAGGGGCTGCGGCCCTGATCCTCAAGACCCTTGAGGCATATGGCCTCGAGTGGGATGGGGAGGTGATGTTCCAGAGCGCGCGCCACGGCCGTTATGACGAGATCATCGACCAGCTCTATCGGGCGGGGGACCTCTACTGGTGCCGTTGCACCCGGCGCGAAATCATGGCCGCGGGCGGTCTCTACAGCGGCCACTGCCGCACGCTGGGGCTTGCGGCCGAAGGTTGCGCCGCCCGGCTGCGCCAGCACCATCCGGTCTACCACTTCGACGATCGCTTGCAGGGCCATATCGCGGTACCGGCGGCGCTCGCCGAGGAGGATTTCATTATCCGTCGCCGCGACGGGCTCTACGCCTACAACCTGGCGGTGGTGGTGGATGATATGGACAGCGGCATCACCGAGATAGTGCGCGGTGCCGATCTGCTGGAGCCCACGGTGCGCCAGATTGCCCTCTACCAGACCCTGGGGGCGCCGGTGCCCGACTGGGTGCATCTGCCGCTGGCGGTGCTGGCAGATGGCAACAAGCTCTCCAAGCAGAACCATGCGCCGGCCCTGGCGCTCGATGAGGTGCGACCGGCCCTGTGGCAGGCGCTGCACTTCCTCGGCCAGTGCCCGCCGCCCGAGCTGATGGCAAGCCGGATCGACGAGATCATCGGGTGGGGCATCGCCAACTGGCAGCTAGAACGGGTGCCCGCCAGCGAGAAAATCCCGCTGGACCTTGAGTAAAAAGAGCCGATTTTCGTGTAACAGTGCGTGAGCTATGTGCAGATAGACCGCTATTTTCGCTGGCAGACGGTTTCATGCGGGATCAATTGTCAGCACGGTTTTTCATTTGGTTAGGCGTGAGCTATGATAGGCCGCTATTTTTTGGCCTCCCGTCAATTTAGAAGTCATGAAGAGGTGTACCATTTTTTCCCAGATCGCAAACTTTTGCCGCAAGGTGCTCGGCAAGGAAGACGGCGAGCAGTCGGTGGAATCCCCCATTCCAGCCCGTGTCGCCGGTCAACGTCGTACCTTAAGCCGTGATCAGCACCCTATTTCGCGCAAAGAGATCAGCGAGAATGCACTCAAGGTGCTCTATCGCCTGAACAAAGGGGGCTATGAGGCCTACCTGGTCGGCGGCGGAGTCCGGGATCTGCTGCTCGGGAAGACGCCCAAGGATTTCGACATCGCAACCGATGCGACGCCGGAGCAGATCAAGGCGCTGTTCAGCAACTGCCGCCTGATTGGCCGTCGTTTCCGCCTGGCCCACATTGTCTTTGGTCGTGACGTGATCGAAGTGGCCACCTTCCGGGGTCACCACCATCAGGTCAATACCAGCAAACATGTGTCGGCCCAGTCTGATGAAGGGATGCTGCTGCGCGACAACGTCTACGGCACCATCGAAGAGGATGCCGAGCGCCGCGACTTTACCGTCAACGCCCTCTACTACAGCGCCAAAGATTTCACCCTGCACGATTTCGAAGGGGGTCTGGAAGATCTGGCCGAGCGCAAGCTTGAGCTGATCGGCGATCCCGAGACCCGTTATCGTGAAGATCCGGTGCGGATGCTGCGCGCCGTGCGCTTCGCCGCCAAGCTGGATATGACCATCAGCCCGCGTACCGCCGCCCCCATCAAGGAGCTGGCGCCACTGTTGCAAGACATCCCGGCTGCCCGCCTGTTTGAGGAGACCCTCAAGCTGTTCCTGGCTGGCGACGGTCTGGCGACCTACAAGCTGCTGCGTGAGTATGGCCTGTTCCAACAGCTCTTCCCGCAAGTAGCGGCGTTGTTTACCCCGCACGGCAACTCGCCCTACGAACAGTTTATCGAGCAGGCACTGATCGATACCGACACCCGGGTTCGTGAAGACAAGCGCGTCACCCCCGCCTTCCTCTACGCCACCCTGCTGTGGGGCTGCGTCGAGGCCCGTGGTCGGGTGCTGGAGAACGAGAGCGGCCTGCCCTGGTATGACGCCTTCATGCTGGCGATCAACGAGGTACTGGACAATCAGGTGCGGATCATCGCCGTTCCACGCCGTTTCACCACAGATGTCCGCGACATCTGGGCACTGCAACAGCGGTTAACCCGTCGTCAGGGCAAGCACCCTGAGCGCGCCATGGAGCATCCCAAGTTCCGCGCGGCGTTCGACTTCCTGTTGCTGCGCAACCGGGTCGAGCGCGGTCTCGGCGAGCTGGCCAGCTGGTGGGAGCGCTATGTTGCCTCCAATCCGGATGTGCGCCCGCAACTGCAGCGTGAAGCGACCCGTCGCCCGGCCAGCGGTGAGCGCGGCGAGGTCCGTAGCCACGATGGCGAGAAGCGCAGCAGCAACAGCCGCAACCGTCGTCGCCCCCGTCGCCGCAAACCGAAAGTGGCCGAGTGACAACAGACGTGATGACCGAGGTCTTCATCGCCATTGGTTCCAACCTGTCTGACCCGCTGGGTCAGGCTCGTCGCGCCGTTGCTGCGTTGGCAAGGTTGCCGGAATCTGTGCTGGTGGAGGCCTCGTCGTTTTACAGCAGCCGCCCCATGGGGCCTGCTGACCAACCGGACTACGTCAATGCCGTGGCCCGGCTCAATACCCGGCTCGCGCCCCTTGCGCTGCTGGATCAATTACAAAAAATCGAGCTGGAACAGGGACGTGTGCGCAAAGATGAGCGGTGGGGGCCGAGAACTCTGGATCTCGATCTGCTGCTCTATGGGGATCAGGTGATCAACCATGAGCGCCTGATCGTACCCCACTACGGCATGAAGGAGCGGGAGTTCGTGCTGCTGCCCCTTGCCGAAATTGCGCCTGCTCTGGTGCTGCCCTGCGGCACCCCGCTCGCCCGACTGGTTGCCCGCTGCCCGCACAATGATTTGGCCATCATTGCCCCGCGTGCAGACGTACAGGAGCCTCTATGAGCAAGATCACCACCGCCAGCCTGCTGAAGATGAAGCAGGAAGGTCAAAAGTTCACCGCCATCACCGCCTATGACGCCACCTTTGCCAAGCTGTTCGACGACGAGGGTGCCCACGTGCTGCTCATCGGCGATTCGCTGGGCATGGTGCTGCAAGGGGGTCAGGATACCCTGGCGGTCAACATGGATGAGATGGTCTATCACACCCGCTGTGTGGCGCGCGGTGCCAGCAAGGCACTGGTGGTCGCCGACATGCCGTTCATGAGCTACGCCACCCCCGAGCAGACTTACCAGAACGCTGCCCGCCTGATGGCGGCCGGTGCCCGCATGGTGAAGATGGAAGGGGGCGACTGGCTGTGTGACTCCATCCGCCACCTCACCCGCAACGGGGTGCCGGTGTGCGGTCACCTCGGCCTCACTCCGCAATCCGTTCATGTCTTTGGCGGCTTCAAGGTGCAGGGGCGTGACGAGTTTCAGGCGCAGGAGATCTACCGTCAGGCCCTCGAACTGCAAGCGGCCGGTATCCAGCTGCTGGTGCTCGAGTGTGTGCCCACTGCGCTGGCCGAGCGCATCACCAAGGCGCTTCGCATCCCGGTGATCGGTATTGGTGCCGGCCCCGCGACCGACGGTCAGATTTTGGTGATGCACGATGCCTTTGGCGTCACCTCCGGCTATGTGCCCAAGTTCACCAAGAACTTCCTGGCCGAGACCGGCGATGTGCGTGCCGCCATCCGCCTCTATGTGCAGCAGGTGAGCGAGGGGAGCTTCCCCGGCCCGGAGCACTGCTTCAACTGATCCCGGCGGTTGCATGATGGGGGCTGCGGCCCCCGTTTCTGCTTGTCAGCCTCGCACAGTTAATCCGTATAGCTAATCCGTATCTTATTGATTCATCTAAAGGTGAACTGCTGATAGCCATGTTCGTGCCCCATCCCGCCCGAGCGCTACCGGTAGATGCAACCCGTCTCTCTTTTTGATTTATCGGAAGGTGAACTGCTGATGTTGGTCGTAAATAATCCCGTCGTTCTGCGTGAGCAGATCAGCCAATGGCGCCGTGAAGGGCGTGCCATCGCATTCGTGCCCACCATGGGCAACCTGCATCAGGGCCACCTGACGCTGGTGAAAGAGGCGCACAGCCACGCCGAGAAGGTGGTGGTCAGCATCTTCGTCAACCCGATGCAGTTCGACAAGGCCGAGGATCTTGCCAACTACCCGCGAACTCTGGAGCAGGATTGCGCTGCGCTGGAAGCGGCCGGCGTCGACATGGTATTCACCCCGACCCCGGAGATCATGTATCCGCAGGGGCTGGCCAGCCAGACCTTCGTCGAGGTGCCGGGCCTCTCCAATCTGCTGGAGGGGGCGCTGCGCCCGGGTCACTTCCGTGGTGTCAGCACAGTCGTCACCAAGCTGTTCAATCTGGTGCAGCCGGATGTGGCCTGCTTTGGCCAGAAGGATTACCAACAGTTGGCGCTCATTCGCAAGATGGTGGCCGACATGGCGATGCCCATCGAGATCGTTGGCGTGCCCACCGTGCGGGCCGAAGACGGGCTGGCACTTTCTTCCCGCAACGGCTACCTGACTGCCGCCGAGCGGGCCATTGCACCCGAGCTGGCGCGCACCATGAACTGGATCGCCGAGCAGATTGAAGCGGGTGATCACCACCTGCCGTCGCTGGTGGCGCAGGCCAGCCAGCGTCTCGACAACGCCGGTTTTCGTACCGATGCCATCGACATCGTCGATGCCGCCACCCTCGAATCCGCCACAGACGAGAGCGCGCAGCTGGTGATCCTGATGGCCGCTTATCTTGGCAAGGCCCGCCTTATCGACAATCAAGTGGTCACGCTGCAGCAAGCCTGAGCCCGCCACAACCAGGAGGACTCCATGTCCAAGAAGGTTTACTGCATTGCCCAATTCCTGCCTAAACCCGGTCAGGAGCAGGCCCTGTTTCAGGTGCTGCAGGCGCTCGAGCCCAACACCCTGCGTGAGGATGGCTGCCTGCAATATCGGGTGACCCGCCACATCGCGAGCCCGTTTGCCGAGGGGGAGAGCTTCCCCATCGTGTTCAACGAGATTTGGCAAGATATGGCGGCTTTCGAAGCCCACTGCCAGCGCGCGGAGATCAAGGCTTTCTTCGAGCGTTACTGTCTGGCGGAAGATGGTTTGGCCGCGAAGTGGAATGTCTGCGTCTATAGCGACGAACCTGAACAGTACGACGCCCCCGTAAAGAAGTAATACCCCCGATTGCCAGCGGACGCCCCCTCGGGCGTCCGCTGCTTTTTCACGCCTGCACTCCGGCGTTCTCCCCCGCGACCCCGCTCGCACCCTCTGTTTTCGCTGTCCACAATCGGCCCTGATGGCCGCTACAGGTGTTTATTTATGTTTACCTTGTTTGCTTCGTTGCTCTTCTGTCTGCTCTGTTTTGCCCTGACCCGGATTCCCTCTACTGTGCCGCTCTCGCGCAAGGTGTTCGCCGGTCTGTTGCTTGGTGCCCTGTTCGGACTGGCGCTGCAACTGGGTTGGGGCGCCGATGATGCCGGCGTGCAACAGACCCTGGAGTGGGTCAATATCATCGGCGGCGGCTATGTCAGCCTGCTCAAGGTGGTGATGATGCCGCTGGTGTTCACCTCCATCCTCTCCGCCATCAACAAGCTGGAGCAGGCCCAGTCCCTCGGCAAGATCAGCGCTGTGTTGATCGGCTCCATGCTGACCCTGGTGATGATCGCCGGTGTGGTGGGGATGACCATCACCCACCTGAGCGGTCTCACCGCAGCCGGGTTGTTGAGTCACGGCAGCGATACGGCAGCCCTGCAACAGAGTATGAGCACCATCGACAGTGCCCAGACTCTGCCTGCCCTGCTACTCTCGCTGGTGCCCACCAACTTTGCCGCCGATATGGCGGGTAGCCGCGGCCTCTCGGTGATCGGCGTAGTGATCTTTACCGTGCTGGCCGGGGTTGCTCTGCTCCAGATGAAGGCGGAGCACCCGGAGGCGGGGGCTCGCGCCGCCGTCGCCATCGATACCCTGCAACTGTGGGTGATGAAGATGGTGCGGGTGGTGATTGCCCTCACCCCTTATGGCGTGATGGCGCTGATCGCCCGGGTGGTGGCCCACTATCCCCTGAGCGAGATCCTCAGCCTGCTCGGCTTTATCCTGGTCTGCTACGTCGCCATTCTGGCGATGTTTGCGGTGCACATGGTGATCCTGTTGCTGATCGGCCAGAACCCGCTGCACTATCTTCGGGAAGTGTGGGGCGTGCTCACCTTCGCCTTTATCTCCCGCAGCAGCGCCGCCTCCATTCCGCTCAGCATCGAGACCCAGCAGCGCCTTGGGGTGCCCTCCAGCATCGCCAACTTTGCCGCCTCGTTCGGTGCCAACCTCGGCCAGAACGGCTGTGCTGGCATCTATCCGGCCATGATGGTGGCGATGATCGCCCCCATGCTCGGCATCAACCCCTTTGATCCCCTGTTTCTGCTGACTCTGCTGCCAGTGATTGCACTGGGCTCCATCGGGGTGGCTGGCGTTGGCGGTGGTGGGACGTTCGCCGCGCTGATCGTGCTCTCCACCCTCAACTTCCCCATCGCGTTGGTGGGGGTGATGATCGCCATCGAGCCGCTGGTGGATATGGGCCGCACCGCTCTCAACGTCAACGGCTCCATCATGGCGGCCATGATCACCAAACGGTTGCTGGGCAAGCAGCAGCTGGCCCAAGCGGAGCAGCCGCAGCCACTGGAGCAGGCCGTCAGCTAACCCTGAGTGCCACGTAATATGAAAGAAGCCCGCAGTTGCGGGCTTCTTTCATATCGGCTGTGTTGCCTTGTGGGCAGACGCGATTACTCGGCAGAGACGGGGTAACCGGCTCCTTTCCAGGCGAATATGCCGCCCGGCACCCGATAGACCTGCTGATAGCCCTGAGTTACCGCCCAGGCGGCGGCATTGTGGCTGCGGCCGCACTTGACGAAGCCACAGTAGATCACCACAGGACGGGACTTGTCTTCACCCAGTAGCGCCTGGAACTGCTCCGCCGTGCCGTTCCCCTCGACAATCTCGCTCCAGTTGTCACCGGCCTTGGCCTCCTTCACGAAGACAAAGTTCTTGGCGCTCGGGATGTGCTCTTTCTTGTAGGAGTCCTCATAGGGCATGGTGTCGATGATCACCAGCTCCTCGCCCTTGTCCATCCGGGTCTTCAGCTCGGCCACGGTCAGCAGCTGATAGCCCCCCTGCTGCGTCTCTTGCGCCAGCTGCACCGCCGACTGCTCCAGCTTCACCTCCTGCTCGAACTGGTTGTCGCCACAGCCACCGAGGGCAAAGCTGGCGGCGATCAGCGAGGCCAGCAGGGTGCGGGATCGCAATGTCATCATGTCACTACTCCTTTAGAACGGGAAAAATGGGGCGGGAAGTTCGCAGCAGGGCGCCCGCAAGCGTCAGTAGCAGCAGATCCCGCACAATGGCCTCCGGCAACGAGCTGAGATCAGCCCTGCCCAGACAGCCGCAAGAGATGTCGAGCCCGATGGCAACGCCATAGCCCAACACCGGAATAAACAGGGCGAGCAGCCCGATCACCAGCCACAATCCCCAGCGCCGGTTGGCTATGACTGCAAGCCCTGCGCAGAGCTCCAGCGCGATCAGCCCCCAGGCCACCGGTGGGATCAGTGACGGCCAGATCAGCCCGAAGGCCGCGATCTGTTCGATGAACAGGGCGGGGGATATCAGCTTGAACCCGGCGGAGGCGAGGAAAAATCCCCCGAGTGCCAGATTGGCCAGCATGCGCAGATAAACAGCCATGGGATAGCTCTTTATCATCCATGACTCCGACTGCCAACCACTGGAGTTTGCTTCGCCATGTCCGGGCTATCGGCCGGATAGCGGGCCAGCTCGTGATAGTCGCCGTCCGCTTCGCAGCGAAAGACGGCGGCGGTTTCACCGTTCTGACACCACTGTTGCCACTCGTCTGGCGGGCAGTGGAGGCGAATGGCGAGGCCACAGCCGGCGCTGAGCAGGCGCGGCACATCGCAGACCCGAAACGACTGGCCGTGCTGCTCCAGCCGCTTGCGCAGCCTGATCGTGCCGAGGGTGGAGTGGAACAGGTAGAGGAACTCCTGCTTCATGATGTACCTCCCGTGCTGGCGCGAGCGCCGAACAGGGCTGCCCCCAGCGCACCGGCAAACTGGGCATCCGGATGGGTGGCGACTTCGCAGCCCAGCCCATCGGCCAGATAGTGGCGGAAGGTGGCGCAGTGGCTGACACCGCCGGTAAAGAGCACGGTTGGTCTGGCGCCGAGGCGGCCGATGAAGTTGGCACTGCGCCGGGCCATGGAGCGAACGATACCGGCGAGGATCGACTCGGCCGGAATGCCCGCCGAGCGCAGGCTGATTGCCTCCGACTCGGCAAACACGGTACACATGCTGCTGATGTCGTGGGGCTCTGCGCCCTCCAACAGTTCGTCGAGCTGCTCGACCCGAGCCCCCAGAGTACGGGTGATCACCTCGAGAAAACGACCGGAGCCGGCGGCGCACTTGTCGTTCATCAGAAAGTCGGTGAGGTTGCCCTCGCCATCGAGCTGGATCACCTTGCTGTCCTGTCCGCCGATGTCGATGACGGTGTGTACCGATGGGCAGAGCAGGCGAGCCCCCAGCCCGTGGCAGGAGATCTCGGTAACCCGGCGATCGGCGAACGACGCCAGATCCCGGCCATAGCCGGTCAGGGTCAGGTGGGGGCGCTCTGGCAAATCGGCCGAGAGCTCCTCCCAGCCTTGCTCGATGGCAGCCAGCGGACGAAAGGGGGTCGGCACCAGATAACGGCGGACGATGCGTCCGCCATCCCGGTTGTCGAACAGGATCCCTTTGGTCGCGGTGGAGCCCGAGTCAATCCCGATGGAGAGTGACACGGCGCCTCCTTACAGCATTTCGATAAAGGCGGCCAGCCGGGTGGCCAGTTGTCCCTTGTCGGCGCTGGAGTAGTCGGTCTCGACCGCCATGTAGGGGATACCGTGGCGTTCTCGTACGTGGCGCTTGATGGCCAGTGACTCCACCGCATAGGTGTGACAGGCCTGCAGGATCACATCGATCACCCCGTCCGCCTGATACTCCTCCACCATCTGGCTCAGCAACGCCATGCGCTGGTGGTTGGGGGAGATGCAGGAGCAGCCGATGGCCAGATACTTGTCGGTCAACGCATCGAACGGGTCACCCTCTTCGCTGACGCACTGCTCGGTCGCCTTGGCGCCGGTGCAGTTCTCGTAACCTACCACCCAGCCGCCGTGCTCCTCGATAAGGCGCACCACCTTGTCGGCGGCGCCGCCGATGGGGCAGCCGGTGATGAGGATGCGCGGACGGGCATCGAGCCGCTTGCCCTCGGCATACTCGGCCTTGATGCGGCGGGTCATCTCTTGCAGCTCGCTGATGAGCTGCTCCTTGTCGAAGCGGAAGGTGGCGCCATAGACCACCTTGAGCAGGTCGGTGCCGCTCAGTGCCGGGGGATTGAGCTGGCCCAGCCGGTAGAAGTCGGCCAGTGCGCGGCGTTCGCGGTTTTTCAGCACGATGGCCTCTCGCAGCGCCTGCTCGCTGATGGGCTGGCCAAACTGCTGTTCCAGTAGCTCCTTGAAGCGGACGATCTCGCTGCGCCACAGGGTGCGGGAGGCCTCGTCATCGGCGCGGTTGGGCAACTGCATCACGTGCACCGGTTTGAACTCGGCCATGTACTCGTACATCTTCTTTTTGCCGTCGCAGGTGGTCTCACCCACCACCAGATCGGAGAAGTAGAAGTAGGGGCATTTGTCGGTCTTGCCGAACCCGTAGCTGCTCTTGATCAGCGGGCAGAGGTTGCGGGGCAGATCTTTCTCGGCCTCCTCGATGGTCTCATCGCTGGTAGAGCAGAGCGATACCACCACGGCACCGGCGGCCATCGCCACCTCCTGCGGCATGAAGGTGCAGTAGGTACCAACCAGGGGGATCTGTCGCTCCTTGAGTGCCATCACAGCCAGAAAGCCCTGACGACGGGCATCTGAAAAACTCTCGAAAATGGCTGGCAACTCGGTGATCAGTGACATAAGCGATCCTGTCCTGCTGGGAAATGAGAGAGAGGAAGAGGCCGTCCATCACGGCTCTTCCAACCGCGGGAATTATACCTTTGGGGGTAATCCGAAAATTGCGGTGGATCACAAGGTGCCGGATAAAGCCTTAATAACAGGGAGGTTATCTGATGTGTGATGAAGATAGGAGGATGAGAATAAACAACGGGCACCGCGAGGTGCCCGTTCTGGTCATCAGTGACGCAGCCCGGTGCCGCGGGAGATAAGCCACCAGGCGATACCGTAGAGGGCCACGATAAAGCCGATGATGATGAGGTAGGCGGTGCCGAGCGGCACGTCGGAGATGCCGAGGAAGCCGTAACGGAACGCGTTCACCATGTAGATGATGGGGTTCACCTGGGAGACGCCCTGCCAGAAGGGGGGCAGCAGGCTGATGGAGTAGAACACCCCGCCCAGATAGGTGAGCGGCGTCAGCACGAAGGTGGGGATGATGCTGATGTCGTCGAAGGTCTTGGCAAACACCGCGTTGATAAGGCCACCCAGCGAGAAGAGGATGGCGGTCAGCAGCACGGTCACGCAGACGCTGAACAGATGGTGGATCTGCAGCGGCACGAAGAAGAGCGACACCAGGGTGACGATAAGGCCGACGCAGAGGCCGCGCGCCACGCCACCGCCCACGTAACCGGCGATGATGACGTAGTTGGGCACCGGTGCCACCAGCATCTCCTCGATATTGCGCTGGAACTTGGCGCTGAAGAAGGAGGAGGCAACGTTGGAGTAGGAGTTGGTGATCACCGACATCATGATGAGGCCGGGCACGATGAACTCCATGTAAGTGAAACCGCCCATGTCACCGATGCGCGAACCGATCAGGTTGCCGAAGATGACGAAGTAGAGGCTCATGGTGATGGCCGGTGGCACCAGGGTCTGGATCCAGATGCGGGTAAAGCGGCTCACCTCCTTTGCCAGAATGCTCTTGAAGGCGATGTAATAGATGGCCAGATTCATGCTTTTCTCCCCTCTTCGACCAGATTGACGAACAGCTCTTCCAGCCGGTTGGCCTTGTTGCGCATGCTCACGACCTGCACCTGCTGGTTCGACAGCTGCTCGAACAGGCTGTTGAGTGACTGGCTCTTGTCGAGATCCACCTCAAGAGTGCGCTCATCCGGCATGCGGCCGTTGAACTCTGGCACCTCGGGTACGGCAGAACCTGGCGCAAGGTCGAGCAGGAAGGTCTCGCGACCCAGCTTGCCCAGCAGATTCTTCATGCTGGTGTTCTCGATCAGCCGACCCTTGTCGATGATGCCGATGTTGCGGCAGAGCATCTCGGCCTCTTCCAGATAGTGGGTGGTGAGGATGATGGTGACGCCCTGCTCGTTGAGATCCTTGAGGAAGGTCCACATGGAGCGGCGGATCTCGATATCGACCCCGGCGGTCGGTTCATCGAGGATCAGCAGTTTGGGCTCGTGCATCAGGGCGCGGGCGATCATCAGACGGCGCTTCATGCCGCCGGAGAGGGTGCGGGCAGGCATGTCGCGCTTCTCCCACAGATCGAGCTGGCGCAGGTACTTCTCGGCGCGGATCTTGGCTTCTGCCTTGGGCACGCCGTAGAAACCGGCCTGATGGGTGACAATCTGGATCACCTTCTCGAACTGGCTGAAGTTGAACTCCTGTGGCACCAGCCCGAGCTGGGCCTTGGCCTGTTCGAGATCGCTGTCGATGTCGTAGCCAAATACCTTCACCTTGCCGGCGCTCTTGTTCACCAGCGAGCTGATGACGCCGATGGTGGTGGATTTGCCCGCGCCGTTCGGGCCGAGCAGGGCGAAGAAATCCCCCTGCCTGACGGTAAGATCGATGCCTTTAAGGGCTTCAACGCCCCCCTGATAGGTCTTTTTCAGGCCGCTGATTTCCAGTGCGTTCATTGCAACCTCTGTGATGGTTGAATCCGGCTCGATACAGAAAAGGCGGCCAAGGCCGCCTGCACAGAGTAAAGGGCGCAAGGCCGCTTCACCCGTGATATTCCTGAACCTGGCTTACTCCTGGGGTACCACTTTGCCGATAAACGGCAGGTTGCGGTACTTCTGGGCGTAGTCGATGCCACAGCCGACCACGAATTCGTCCGGAATGGCGAAGCCAATCCAGTCGACCGGCACCTGCACTTCGCGGCGGGAGGGTTTGTCCAGCAGGGTGCAGATGGCCAAGGATTTCGGCTCGCGCAGGGAGAGGATCTCGCGCACCTTGTTGAGGGTGTAACCGGTGTCGATGATGTCTTCCACGATCACCACATCCTTGCCCTTGATGTCGTCGTCCAGGTCTTTGAGGATGCGGACGTCACGGGTGCTGTGCATGCCGGAGCCGTAGCTGGAGGCGGTCATGAAGTCCAGGGTGATGGGCAGCTGGCACTGGCGGCAGAGGTCGGCCAGGAAGATGCAGGAACCGCGCAGCAGCGCAATCATCACGACTTCGTCAGAACCCTGATAGCGGGCGGTGATCTCTTCACCCAATTTGGCGATCCGGGCGGCTACTTCAGCCTCGGAGATCATCACCTCGACGGTGTGTTTCATCACTTACTCCCATAAGGCCAAAGGGGATTTGGCCGTTCATGAATATCAAAACCGATGATTCTACCACTCATGTTGAAGGGTGCTAGAGATACGTGGTGCTTTTATCGGCTTATTTTAATTGATAGAGTTAGCAGGCACTCAGGCATGATTAGTTAAAATACTATAAACACCATAATCAATAACTATTAGATGATAAAAACTATGGAACCACGCGCAGAAATAAGACGTCGTACCCGGCTGTCGCCGGAAGCTCGTCGCTCCCAATTGATGGAATGTGCCATCGAGGTGTTCTCCCGTCGCGGCATTGGCCGTGCAGGTCACGCCGAGATAGCCGAACAGGCCAAGGTCTCTGTGGCTACCGTCTTCAACTATTTCAACACCCGCGAGGAGTTGGTAGATGAGGTGCTGGCCGAGATCGAACGCTTTGTGAATCAGATGCTGTCGCAGGCATACGGTGACCAAGGCTCCATTTTCGACAAGATCCAGCGTCATGTACGCCTCTCTGTCGATGCCGCCTACGATCAACCGGATTATGCCGGTATCTGGCTGGAGTGGAGCTCATCGGTTCGGGAAGAGGTATGGCCCCGCTATACCCGGCTGCTCGATCACTGCCTTGAGCTGATCGCCAGCGAGCTGCAAACCGCCATGGATGCAGGGGAGATCACCAGCGTGCTGTCAGCACAGGATCTGGCCCGCTCTTTGACCGGTTTTGGCTATGTGATGATGCAGATGATCAATCAACCTCAGCGCCCGGCGCGCCAAGAGGTGGCTGATTTCCTGTTCAAGTACGTGACTGCACCTATTCAGGCTCGCTAACACGGCTTAACGAAAAAACGGCGTCACTCATTGAGTGGCGCCGTTTTTTT
>NZ_JAYJLJ010000020.1:0-79358 GCF_051948815.1 Aeromonas sp. Lyrl_2 | reverse complement strand
GCGAATGGCGGGTTTACTCCACCAGGCTCATGCCGGGGATCTGGCGCCAGTAGCCGTTGCAATCGCGATTCTGCTGCAGAGCGAGGGGCTGATTGCCCTGCCGGTTGGCTTTGAAGCGGGCCAGCATCTCCAGCGTCTCCATCCCTTGCGGTGAAAGTCTGACCACATCCACCAGACCTTCCATACCAGCCAGCTCGTTACCCAGGTTATAGCAGTAACCGGACTGGGTCTGGATCCCGTTGAGATTGAACACCCGCTGACCCTCGCGGCTGTTGGCCAGTCGTCCGGTGGGGTAGTTGATGCAGGCGAGCTCGCAGTTGTCCTTGGGCTTGTCGAGGGATCGGGCGGTGAAGCAGCGCGCCGAGTAGGCGAGCGGCAGATGGCCGTAGGCAAACACCTCCACCTCAAATTGGTCGCGCAGGGAGCCCAGATCCTGATTGAGCTGGATCAGCCAGTCACGGGAGAGCTCCACCGGCATGACCCAGCGTTTCATCCCCTGTTTGAGCAGCATGCGCAGCACATCGGCGTTATAGGCGTTGATGGCGGGGCCACAGACGAAGGGGATCCCTGCCTCCCAGGCGAGTTGCACCGTACCGAGATCGTTGGCTTCGACCATCAGATCGCCATTGTCGACCAGCCGCTTAACCTCCTTGAGTTCGGAGGGGGCGGAGATAAGGGCGAGGGTCGAGAGCACCACCTGCTTGCCGGAGTTGGCGACCTGACGGGCCAGCGCAATCCAGTCATCGACTTTGAGTTCGCGCCGCTTGCTGCAGACGGTCTCCCCCAGATAGATGATGTCGGCCTGACTGTCGGCAGCGGCATGGTAAAAGGCTTCGGTATCGGCTTTGGGCCAGTAGAAGAGCAGAGGCCCGAGAGAAAATTGCATGGGTGGACTCCTTATTGCCACTGACGATGGTAGGCGCCGAGGGTAGTCTGGCTACCTTCGGAGACGCGGGCGAGCTGGGCATCCCACTCAGCTTTGACCTGATAGGCCTCGGGATTGGCCTGATAGGCATCGATGGCTGCACGCCACACCCGGGTCACTTGCTCCACATAGGCGGGGCTGCGTTGGCGCCCTTCAATCTTGACCGACTGGATCCCGGTCTTGAACAGCTCGGGCAACAGGCCCAGGGTATTGAGACTGGTGGGCTCTTCCAGCGCGTGGTAGGTCTGCCCATCCACGTCGAAACGCCCCTTGCACAGGGTCGGGTAACCGGCATTTTCGCCCGGGCCATAGCGGTCGATCAGCACCTCGTTGAGCCGCGACTCGAGACCATTCGGGGTCTCTTCCCAACGGACGAACTTGGCCGGTGAGCAGGCGCCGACGGTGTTGGGACTCTCGCCAGTCATGTAGGAGGAGAGATAGCAGCGCCCCTCGGCCATGATGCAGAGGCTGCCAAAGGCGAATACCTCGAGGCCAACATCGGTCTCGCGGGCCAGCTGCTTGACCTGATGCATGGAGAGCACCCGGGGCAGCACCACCCGTGTGACATTGAATTGCTGCTGATAGAAGCGAATGGCGGCGGCATTGGTGGCGCTGGCCTGCACCGAGACATGGAGTTCCATCTCGGGGTAGTGGCGGTTTGCATATTCCAGCACGGCGAGATCAGCGATGATTAACGCATCGGCGCCGAGGGCCACCCCGCGATCAACCGCCTGTTTCCAACGCACATCGGCCCCGGGATGGGCAAAGGTATTGATGGCAATATGCAGCTTGCGACCATGTTGATGCACATAATCCACCGCCTTCTCCAGTTTGCTGTCGGTAAAGTTGAGACCGGCAAAGTGGCGGGCATTGGTGTCATCCTTGAAACCGATATAAACGGCATCGGCCCCGTTATCCACGGCGGTTTTCAGTGCCGGCAAACTGCCTGCCGGACAGAGTAATTCCATTGGTACGCTCCGAGAGTGCATATGAAGGGCAAACGAGCCCTGATTGTATGCAGCCATGCACTCCCGCTTTTTGACCTGAGGCAGCTTTGTGTGGCTTTACCCTTCTTGAGGTAACCCTGCACAAGTTTGATTTCCAACAGGATCTTGCCACTCTCCCTGTGTTTGAATGCTAAAAAAAGGGAGTCTATCGTGTTTCAACAACTGCAACGTCGCCTGGTCGAACAGGCTCCGCGCTTCTTGCGCCATCCTCTCAAGCTGGTTCCGTTCAATCTGCAAAAGCAGCTGATGGAGAGTTTACTGGCCCGGGTTTTCAAAGAGGCTATCGAAGATGGGGATTTCGAGTTTCTGGCAGACAAGTGGCTGAAAGTAGAAGTCTCTGATCTGGAGCTGTGCTGGTTTATCAGTGAGCAGAATGGCCAGCTGGTGGTAGCTCGCGAGTGTGACAAGGCCGATGTCTGCTTCAGCGGTACCGCCAATGACCTGATCCTGATTGCCGGTCGCAAAGAGGATCCGGATTCGCTTTTTTTCCAGCGCAAGCTGAAGATAGAAGGGGATACCGAACTGGGCCTTGAGGTGAAAAACTTGATGGACAGTCTGGATCTCGATGGCTTGCCGAGCCTGATGAAGTATCCCCTGATGGATCTGGCGACGTTTATCGAACGCGCCCGCACCGAGTCAGCGCAGGCTCCGGTGCAGACGGCGCCGGGCGGGATCCCGTCTTAAGTGGACAATCACCCCATGGGCATGTCGACGATAATGGTGCCGTGCCCAGAGGCAGCGACAGGCCCACAGACAGGGCACCAAGGCGATGAGTGCCGCAGGGGCGGGCAGCTGTGACATGGCCAGCCCCGCAGCCAGCCAGATAAAGGGTTGCGCTTCATACAGCCACTCCGGCTGTAGCCAGCGTTTGCTCGGAAAGATAATCAGATCGGTACGCCGGTAGCTGGAGCGCATCATCCAGGTCACCGCTCCGGCGATAAACAGCAAGGCGCCAGCAAACCAGAGCAGGGGCTGTTCACTCAACGTAATAATGGCAATGGCTGCCAGCAGGTAGAGGCTGGGCAATCTCTCATAGATAAAGGGAGGAAGCATGGCGCGGTGTCTCCTGTGCCGTTTATCGGATATCCATCAAGTTTAGTCCCCCCCTCTCACTTCCCTCATGCTGGTTTGTTATACAAACGGGTGGTTTTGTTCTGAAATGGCTCGGCTTTTACGGTGCCAACATGGCGTTCTCTTATGTTACAATTGCGCGCCATTTTTGACTGAAGATTGACTGGGCATGTTGGATCAGATTCGTATCGTTTTGGTAAACACCTCTCATACCGGCAACATGGGGTCTGCGGCACGAGCCATGAAGACCATGGGGTTGACCCAGCTGGTATTGGTTGATCCGCAAGCCTTGCCGGATGACAATGCCTTCGCCCTGGCTGCTGGTGCCAGCGATGTGCTTGCCAATGCCCGTATCGTCCCGACTCTGGACGACGCGATCGCCGATTGTGGTCTGGTGATTGGCACCAGCGCCCGCTCGCGAACCCTGAGCTGGCCCATGCTCGATCCCCGTGAGGCCGGCGAAAAGTCGGTGGTTGAGGGGATGCAGCACCCGGTTGCGTTGGTGTTTGGTCGCGAGCGCACCGGTCTCACCAACGACGAATTGCAAAAGTGCCACTACCACGTGGCCATTCCGGCCAATCCTGATTACAGCTCCCTCAATCTGGCCATGGCGGTGCAGACTCTCTGTTACGAAGTGCGGATGCGCTGGCTGCAGGGGCAGGCCGCCGAGCCTGAAGATGAGATGGCCTATCCGAGTGCCGCCCAGCTGGAAGGGTTTTATCAGCACCTGGAACAAACCCTGATGAAGACCGGTTTTATTGCCGATGACCATCCGGGTCATGTGATGAGCAAGTTGCGTCGCCTGTTCAATCGGGCTCGGCCGGAAGCAGCTGAGCTCAACATTCTGCGCGGTATTCTGACCTCGGTGCAGAAAGCGCGCGTACCGGATTAATCCGACTGATTTACTCAACCATATACTTGACTGATTTGGTCGGGTATGTGACCATGTGCCCCATTAAATTGCTTCGCAAGACGGTAAGGCACATGAGACTGACTTCAAAAGGACGTTACGCTGTAACCGCCATGCTCGACGTGGCGCTGCATGCAGAGCAGGGGCCCGTCCCCCTTGCCGATATTTCCGAGCGCCAGGGCATCTCGTTGTCCTATCTAGAGCAGCTCTTTGCCCGCCTGCGTAAACATGGTCTGGTGAGCAGCGTGCGTGGCCCGGGTGGTGGTTATCGCCTCGGGTTGGCCCCAGGCGAGATTTCGGTTGGTCAGGTGATCACCGCGGTCGATGAGTCGGTCGATGCAACCAAGTGCCTCGGCAAGGGCGGTTGCCACGGCGGTACCCAGTGCCTGACTCACTCCCTGTGGCGCGACCTGAGTGAGCGGATCTCCAGCTTCCTCGGGGATATCACGCTGGCAGAGCTGGTACGCCAGGCCGATGTGCGCCGCATTGCCGGCAAGCAAGATGAACAAATGAAGACCGTGTTGTCCCTGGTTGATCGGGCAGAACACGGCGATGTGAGCTTGAAAGTCCAACTATAAACGTGCTTTCCACAGCGGGACTCTGTATGACCCTGACTGTGACGGAGAAAAACATGAAACTGCCTATTTACCTTGATTATTCGGCAACCTGTCCGGTGGACCCGCGTGTCGCAGAAAAAATGATGCAGTGTCTCACCATGGATGGCCTGTTCGGCAATCCGGCTTCCCGTTCTCACCGCTTTGGCTGGCAAGCCGAAGAGGCGGTGGATCTGGCCCGTAATCAAGTGGCAGATCTGATCGGTGCCGATCCCCGCGAGATCGTCTTCACTTCCGGTGCGACCGAATCCAATAACCTGGCCATCAAGGGTGTTGCCCACTTCTATGCCAGCAAGGGCAAGCACATCATCACCTCCAAGACCGAACACAAGGCGGTGCTCGATACCTGTCGCCAGCTGGAGCGTGAAGGGTTCGAGGTGACCTATCTTGAGCCGATGCCCAACGGCCTGTTCACTATCGAGATGATCGAGAATGCCATGCGTGATGACACCATCCTGGTCAGCATCATGCATGTGAACAACGAAATCGGTGTGGTTCAGAACATTGCCGCCATTGGCGAGTTGTGCCGTTCCCGCAAGATCCTGCTGCACGTAGATGCCGTTCAGAGTGTGGGCAAGATCCCGGTAGATGTGGAAGCACTGAAAGTGGACCTGCTCTCCGTCTCTGCGCACAAGGTGTATGGTCCGAAAGGGATCGGTGCGCTGTTTGTTCGCCGCAAACCCCGCGTTCGTCTGGAAGCCCAGATGCATGGCGGTGGCCACGAGCGCGGCATGCGTTCCGGTACTCTGCCGACCCACCAGATCGTCGGGATGGGCGAAGCTTTCCGCATCGCCAAAGAAGAGATGGTGAGTGAAGGCGAGCGTATCTTGGCACTGCGCCAGCGTCTGTGGAATGGCATCAAGGATATTGAAGCCGTCTACATCAATGGCGATCTGGATCAGCGTGTTCCGGGCAACCTCAACGTCAGCTTTGCCTATGTGGAAGGGGAATCCCTCATCATGGCGCTGAAAGATTTGGCGGTCTCTTCCGGTTCGGCCTGTACCTCCGCCAGCCTGGAACCTTCCTATGTGCTGCGCGCACTGGGCCTGAACGACGAGCTGGCACACAGCTCCATCCGTTTCAGCATGGGTCGCTTCACCACCGAGGAAGAGATTGACTACGCGGTCAAGCTTATTCGTGACTCCATCGGTCGTCTGCGCGAGATGTCCCCTCTGTGGGAGATGTACAAAGACGGCGTCGATCTGAACACGGTCGAATGGGCTCATCACTGATCCATCTGGTCAGTGAGCAACAGAATTAGCAGGAGTGAGATATGGCTTACAGTGAAAAAGTAATCGACCACTACGAGAATCCTCGCAACGTCGGTGGTTTCGACAAGAATGATCCCAGCGTTGCAACCGGCATGGTCGGTGCGCCCGCTTGTGGCGACGTGATGAAGCTGCAATTGAAGATCAGCGACGAAGGCATCATCGAAGATGCCAAGTTCAAGACCTACGGCTGCGGTTCCGCCATTGCCTCCAGCTCCTTGGTGACCGAATGGGTCAAGGGCAAGACCCTGGACGAAGCGGCTGGCATCAAGAACACAGATATCGCTGAAGAGTTGGCCCTGCCACCGGTGAAGATCCACTGCTCCATTCTGGCTGAGGACGCCATCAAGGCCGCCATCGCCGATTACAAGCAGAAGAAAGGTCTCTAAGCGCCGGAGAGCAGTATGGCTATTACCATGACAGATGCCGCCGCGGCACGGGTTTCCTCTTTTCTGGCTAACCGGGGCAAGGGCATTGGCCTGCGCCTCGGCGTCAAAACCACCGGCTGCTCCGGTCTGGCCTACGTGCTTGAGTTCGTTGATGAACTGACCGATGAGGATCAGGTGTTCGAGCAGCAGGGCGTCAAGATTATTGTCGATGCCAAGAGCCTGATCCATCTGGATGGCACCGAGCTGGATTTCGTCAAGGAGGGCCTCAACGAGGGCTTCCAGTTCAACAATCCCAACGCCAAAGGCGAGTGTGGTTGCGGCGAAAGCTTCAGTGTCTGAGATGTTTGACGTCAATGATCCTTCGTCTGTGGTTGAGCGGGTCGCCGATGACCCGTTCAACCACATCTCATTTGCCAGGGGCGAGTGAGTTAGTGGCGAACGTTTCCAAGAGGTTTGCATGAATCATTTCGAGCTGTTTGGGCTGGTTGAAGGCTTCGAGCTCGATACCCGTCAGTTGGCTGATACCTACCGCCAGCTGCAAACCCAATTCCATCCTGATCGTTTTGCCACCGCCCCCGAACGGGAGCAGCTGATTGCGGTGCAACGTGCCGCCCAGATCAACGAAGCATTCACCACCCTCAAGGCGCCGCTGCGCCGTGCCGAGTATCTGCTCTCCCTGCGTGGCACCGATATCCGCGGTGAACAGCAGACTCTGCAAGATACCGCGTTTCTGATGCAGCAGCTGGAGTGGCGCGAGCGTCTGGCCGAGCTGAAAGATGACGCCGACCCTGAGCGCGCCATCAAGGATTTTCGCAGCGAGATCAGGCATGATCACCAGATGTTGATGCAGCAGCTGACCGAGTCTCTTGCCGCCGGCAGAGATCTCGTTGCCGCTGATTGCGTTCGCAAACTCAAGTTTGTCGACAAGCTCCTCGAAGAGCTGGAACGATTCGAAGACTCGCTTCTCGAGTCTTGATCCTTTAACGCTGGAAGTTTCATTACCCATGGCATTACTGCAAATCGCCGAACCCGGCCAGAGCGCTGTTCCTCATCAGCACAAACGTGCCGTCGGCATCGATCTCGGCACCACCAACTCTCTCGTCGCTGCGGTTCGCAGTGGTCACGCCGATACCCTTTGCGATGAGCAAGGGCGCGACCTGCTCCCGTCAGTGGTGCATTATCAAAGCGACGCCATCCGAGTCGGAATTGATGCCAAGCGCGAAGCGGCGCTCGATCCTCACAACACCATCGTCTCGGTCAAACGGATGATGGGCAAGGCGCTGGCCGATATCGATACCCGCCAGCAGCCTTACCAGTTTGTTGCCGCCGACAATGGCATGCCGCAACTGCATACCCGTCAGGGGCTGGTCAATCCGGTGCAGGTCTCGGCCGAAATTCTCAAAAAGCTGGCCGAGCGTGGCGCCCAGACCCTGGGTGGCGATCTCGACGGCGTGGTCATTACCGTGCCCGCCTATTTCGATGATGCCCAGCGTCAGGGCACCAAGGATGCGGCCCGTCTGGCAGGTCTGCACGTATTGCGCTTGCTCAACGAGCCGACCGCGGCCGCGATTGCCTATGGCCTTGACTCTGGTCAGGAAGGGGTGATTGCGGTTTACGATCTGGGGGGCGGCACCTTCGATATCTCCATCCTGCGGCTGCATCGCGGTGTGTTCGAAGTGATGGCGACCGGCGGTGATTCGGCCCTCGGCGGCGATGATTTCGATCACCTGCTGGCGGACTGGATCAAGGAGCAAGCCGGTTTGACCGGCGAGCTGGATGCCCATCTGCAGCGCGAGCTGCTGGATGTGGCCGCGGCCGTCAAACACGGCTTGACCGATGCCGAGCAGGTGGCGTGCACCGTTGCTGGCTGGCAGGGTTCGGTGAGCCGTAGCCAGTTTGATGAACTCATCACCCCGCTGGTGAAACGGACCTTGCTGGCTTGTCGCCGCGCCCTGCGCGATGCCGGTCTCGAGCAGGTGGAAGTGCTGGAAGTGGTGATGGTCGGTGGCTCCACCCGGGTGCCGCTGGTGCGTGAACTGGTGGGCGAGTTCTTCCAGCGTACGCCGCTGACCAGCATCGATCCGGACAAGGTGGTCGCCATTGGCGCCGCCATCCAGGCCGATATTCTGGTGGGCAACAAGCCCGATGCCGAGATGCTGCTGCTGGACGTTATCCCGCTATCGCTGGGTCTGGAGACCATGGGGGGCCTCGCTGAGAAGGTGATCCCGCGCAACACTACCATTCCGGTTGCCCGTGCCCAGGAGTTCACCACCTTCAAGGATGGTCAGACCGCCATGGCCATTCACGTGGTACAGGGTGAGCGCGAGCTGGTGGCCGATTGCCGCTCCCTGGCCCGCTTTACCCTGACCGGTATTCCGCCGATGGCAGCCGGCGCCGCCCATATTCGCGTCACCTTCCAGGTGGATGCGGATGGTCTGCTCTCGGTCAGCGCCATGGAGAAATCCTCCGGCGTGCAGGCCGAGATCCAGGTCAAGCCCTCTTACGGGCTAGCGGAGCAGGATATCCTCAACATGCTGAGTGCCTCCATCGAGAATGCCCAGCAGGATATGGATGCCCGCATGCTGGCCGAGCAGCAGGTTGAAGCCGACCGGGTGGTCGAGAGTCTCAATGCCGCGCTGGCCGCTGATGGCGATGCCCTGCTCAATGCTGCCGAGCGTGCCGAGATTGATGCCGCCATCGCCCATCTGCTGACCATGCGCAACAGCGGCGCAACCCATCAAATCAAAGAAGCCATTGAGGCAGCCGATGCTGTCAGTGGCGAGTTTGCAGCCCGCCGGATGGACGCCTCCATCCGCAAGGTGCTGACCGGACAAAACGTCAACAAGGTGTAATATGCCAAAACTGATCATTCTTCCTCATCCCGTACTCTGTCCGGATGGCGCCGCCCTCGAGGGGCAAAGCGGCGAGACCATTCTGGATGTGGCGCTGCGCAACGGCATCGAGATTGAGCATGCCTGCGAGAAGTCCTGTGCCTGCACCACCTGCCACTGTGTGGTGCGTGAAGGCTTTGACTCGCTCGAGCCAAGTGACGAGCTGGAAGACGACATGCTGGACAAGGCGTGGGGGTTGGAGCCGGAATCGCGCCTCAGCTGCCAGGCAAAACTGGCGGACGAGGATCTGGTGGTGGAACTGCCCAAGTACACCCTGAACCTTGCCTCTGAACGCCATTAATTACACATGAGTGAATTGCACGTGCAGCATCCTGTGGTGCTTCAGTGATATGGTGGAAGGCCGTGACCCTCGGGGGCACGGCCTTTTTTGTATTCGTTATTCTCTCTTTGCCAATAAGCTCTTTCCCATAAAGAGTGCTTATACATAGTGCCAGTAAAAAGGAAGCAAACACGATGGCTGACATGATGAAGGTAGCGTTATCCACCCAGGCTGCGGCCGCCTATTGGGGCGAGGGCGCCCAGCTCAGTTTCAATGGCGACGAGGCACTGATCCATCTTGGTGCCGCCGGTCAGGAGAAGGATGTTCTGCGCACCGTTCAGCGCGCCGCCCGTCGCCTCGAATCGAGCGGGATCAAGCGGGTGACGCTGGTCGGTGAAGGCTGGGATCTGGAGCGTCGCTACGCGTTCGCCCAAGGGTTCTACGCCGCCAAGGGGGCGCGTGAGCTGGATTTCGGCCAGCAGAGCGACGCGGAAGCCCGTGAACTGGATGCGCTGCTCAAGGCGGCTCGCTGGGTACGTGAGATCACCAATGGCTGTCCGGAAGAGATCTACCCCATGAGTCTGGCGGAATCGGCCCTGTTACTCATTCGTGGTCTGGCCGGGGATCAGGTTACTGCCCGCATCACCGCCGGTGAAGCGCTGCGCGAGTCCGGTCATATCGGGATCTGGTCGGTTGGCCGTGGCAGCGAGCGCGAGCCTGTGCTGCTGGAGCTCGACTACAACCCGACCGGGGATCGCAATGCGCCCGTGGTGGCGGCGCTGGTGGGCAAGGGGATCACTTTTGATTCCGGTGGCTACTCCATGAAGTCCTCTGACAACATGCTGCCGATGAAGTCCGACATGGGCGGCGCGGCCATGGTGACCGGTGCGCTGGCGCTGGCTATCAGCCGCGGTCTGAACCAGCGGGTGAAGCTCATTCTCTGCTGCGCCGAGAACCTGGTCTCCGGCCACGCCTTCAAGCTGGGCGACATCCTCACTTACAAGAATGGGGTTTCGGTCGAGATCCAGAACACCGATGCGGAAGGTCGTCTGGTGCTGGCCGATGGCCTGATGGCGGCCTCCGACAGCGGTGCGGCTTATATCCTTGACGCAGCCACCCTGACCGGCGCCGCCAAGATGGCGCTGGGGCGCGACTACAATGCGGTGTTTGCCCTCGATGAGACCGAGCAGCAGCGCGCGCTGGCCGCCGCCAAGGTGGAAAACGAGCAGGCGTGGGCACTGCCGCTGGAGCCCTGGCATGCCAGCCAGCTCACCTCGGCCTTTGCCGATCTGGGCAACGTCGCCTCGGCAGAGGGCACGGCCGGTGCCACCACAGCTGCTGCGTTTCTCTCCCGCTTCGTGCGCGATGAGGGCAAGGGCTGGGTGCACCTGGATCTGGCAGCCTCTTATCAGAAATCGGGCAATGATCTCTGGGCGACCGGCGCCAAGGGGCACGGTCTGCGTACCATCGCCCGCTGGCTGCAGGAGGTGACCGCATGAATGTCTGGCTGAGTCGTGAATTTGCACCGGCCGAGTGGGGGGAGGGGGCGCTGCTCTCTCACCGCGCCGACGGCATGGTGATCCATCTGGTGACGGCCAATCCGCTGCTCGATATCCAGCAGGCGGCCCGTCGCCTCTGCCAGCAGGGGATCCAGAAAGTGATCCTGGCTGGTCACTGGGAGCGTGAACAGCAGTGGGCTTTTGCCCAAGGGCTGCAAACCCCCAAGGCGGAGGTGCAACTGCAGTGGGCCATGTCCTCGGAAGAGGACAGAGAGGAGCTGGAAGCGCGTTGGCTCTGCGGCCGCTGGGTGCGCGAGATGACCAATGCCACCCCGGAGCAGTTGGGCCCGCTGGAGCTGGCGGTGGAAGCAGCCTCCTTTATTACCGAGCTGGCGCCGGACAAGGTGAGTCATCGCATTTTGAAAGGCGAAGCGCTGCAACAGGCGGGCTGGGTCGGCCTCTATCAGGTGGGCCGCGGCAGTGCGCGCGAACCGGTATTGCTGGAGCTCGACTTCAACCCGGGGCGTGACCCCAAGGCGCCGGTAGCGGCAGCGCTGGTGGGCAAGGGGATCACCTTTGACTCCGGCGGCTACTCCATGAAGAGCTCCGAGGGGATGCTCACCATGAAGTGCGACATGGGTGGTGCGGCGATTGTCACCGGTGCGCTGGCGCTGGCTATGCTGCGCGGGCTCGACAAGCGGGTGAAGCTGATCCTCTGTTGCGCCGAGAACCTGGTCTCCGGCCACGCCTACAAGCTGGGCGACATCCTCACCTACAAGAACGGCACCACGGTCGAGATTGTGAATACCGATGCCGAGGGGCGGTTGGTGCTGGCCGACGGCCTGCAACTGGCGAGCGAGTCCGGCGCACCGCTGATCATCGATGCCGCGACCCTGACCGGCGCAGCCGTGATGGCGCTGGGTGGGCGCTACAATGCTCTGTTCGGCCTCGACAAAGGGTTGGTAAGCCGGGCCATGACCTATGCCGATGCCGAGCATGAGCCTGCCTGGCCGCTGCCGCTGGAGCCCTGGCACCGCCAGCAGTGCCCCTCCCATTACGCCGACACGGCCAACAGCCGTCCAGTGAAGGGGGGCGGGCCGGGTGGCGCCTCCAACGCGGCGGGTTTTCTCTCCCGTTTCGTTGCCAACGAAGGGATGGGGTGGCTGCATATCGATCTGGCAGCTTGCTTCAGTGACAACGGCGATGCCCTCTGGGCGCCGGGGGCCAATACCCTGGGGATGCGCACCATAGCGCGGGCCTTGCTGGCGGAAGCCAAATAGGCGAGACAAGGCACCTTCGGGTGCCTTTTTCATGCTGTTCGAATTGTGAACAAAAGATGGGGTTTTGGCGGCTTAAGGTAACTATCGTGCGCAAGCGCACATATTTTCCGGCTCTGCTCGGTCAAGATGAGTGTGGATGTTGATTGCAAGGGAGTGATGTTTAATAAAAAGTTGCTCGTTTGTGTGTTTTTCCGGTTTTTGTTTACGTATAATCGCCAGCGAACATGGATTCTAACAATAAAACTCTGTAGTTAAGGAAAGATATCAATGGCCATCGAACGTACCTTCTCTATCGTTAAACCGGATGCTGTCAGCAAGAACCTGATCGGTGCCATCTATAGCCGTTTCGAAAGCGCAGGCTTGAAAGTGGTGGCATCCAAAATGCTGCACATGAGCAGTGAACAGGCTGCCGGTTTCTATGCCGAGCATCAGGGCAAGCCTTTTTATGACAATCTGGTCAGCTTCATGACCTCTGGTCCTGTCATGGTGCAGGTGCTGGAAGGGGAAGACGCCATCCGTCGCAATCGCGAGATCATGGGGGCTACCAACCCGAAAGAGGCGCTGGCTGGTACCTTGCGTGCCTGTTATGCCGAGAGCATCGATCGCAACGCAGTGCATGGCTCCGATGCACCGGCATCCGCAGCCCGCGAAATTGCCTACTTCTTCTCTGACAACGAGATCTGCCCGCGCGGCTGATTTACGTGGATGATGACCCAAGGGAGCCTAGGCTCCCTTTGTTGTTTTCGCCGTTTACGCAATATCCCTCTATTCTCCAGGTGGAAAGCCAGACCCATTATTTGTACAATGCCGCCCCCTGACGTCGTCAGCCAATAATTGATGAAGTGTTTGAACTGAGGCCATTGATGAGCGAAACAAAAATCAACCTGCTGGATCTTGATCGGGATGCCATGCGTGCCTTTTTCGTCGAACTGGGCGAGAAGCCATTCCGGGCAGATCAGGTCATGAAGTGGATCTATCACTTTGGGTGTGATGATTTCGATCAGATGACCAACGTCAACAAGGTGCTCAAAGAGCGCCTCAAGGCGATCGCCGAGATCAAGGCGCCCGAGATCAGCCGCGAGCAGCGCTCTGCCGATGGCACCATCAAGTGGGCTCTGCAGGTGGGCGATCAGGAGGTAGAGACCGTCTACATCCCGGAAGATGACCGCGCGACCCTCTGCGTCTCCTCTCAAGTTGGCTGTGCGCTGGAGTGCAAGTTCTGCTCTACCGCCCAACAAGGCTTCAACCGCAACCTGAAAGTCTCCGAGATCATCGGTCAGGTGTGGCGTGCGGCCCGCGTGGTCGGTGGCAAGCGTCCCATCACCAACGTGGTGATGATGGGGATGGGCGAGCCGCTGCTCAACCTCGCCAACGTGGTGCCCGCCATGCGTCTGATGATGGATGACTACGGCTTTGGCATCTCCAAGCGCCGGGTGACCATCTCCACCTCTGGCGTGGTACCTGCGCTGGACAAGCTGGGTGACCAGATCGACGTGGCGCTGGCTATCTCCCTGCACGCCCCGAACGACAAGTTGCGTTCAGAGATCATGCCGATCAACGACAAGTACAACATCGAGGAGTTCCTCGCCGGTGTCCGTCGTTACCTGGCCAAATCCAATGCCAACGGTGGTCGGGTGACCGTCGAGTATGTGCTGCTCGATCATATCAATGACGATATGCAGCATGCTCACGAGCTGGCCAAGGTGCTCAAGGACACTCCGAGCAAGATCAACCTGATCCCGTTCAACCCCTTCCCGGGCAACCCTTACGGCAAGCCGAGCAACAGCCGTATCGATCGCTTCTCCAAGGTGCTGATGGAGTACGGTTTCACCGTGATCGTTCGCAAGACCCGTGGTGATGACATCGATGCCGCCTGTGGTCAGCTGGTGGGTGACGTGATTGACCGTACCAAGCGAACTATCAAAAATCGGATGCAACAGGATGGGATTTCCGTCAAAATGGTTTAAATGCTAAGCCATTGTATAGACAGGGAATGGATACACGTACATTGATCGTAGTGGCAGCGCTCTGCGCGCTGCCAGGCTGTGTGACCGAGACCACTTACGCTGGCCAGAACTCGACCCAGCGTGAAGTGGGTCCTGACCTCAAGGCGGCTGCCCAAACCCGCCTCGACCTGGGTATCCAGTACCTGCGTCAGGGCAATGCCGAGCAGGCCAAGTTCAATCTTGACCGCGCCCTCCAGTATGACCCCTCCAACCCCCAGATCCAGATCGGTTTTGCCTACTTTTACCAGAAGGTAGGAGATTTCAAGGCAGCCGAGACCCATTACAAGAACGCCCTTGCCATGGATCCGTCCAATGCTGACGCAATGAACAACTATGGTGCCTTCCTCTGTGATCGCGGCAGGTATGTAGAGGCAGATCAGGCGTTCAACCAGGCTGTAATTCAGCCAGGCTACGTAAAAATTGCCGATACCTATGAAAATGCGGCACTTTGTGCGCTGCAAAATCGCAGAAATGATAAAGCAGGCGAGTACTATCGCCTGGCCTTGGGGTATAATCCCCGCAATCCAGGGTTATTGCTGGACTTGGCCGAGCTTTCCATGAAAGATGGCAAGCTGCCTGATGTGCAATCCTACCTCGCCCGTTTTGCCGATGTGTCAGACGAGAACGAGGAGAGTCTCTGGTTGAGACTTCGGCTGGCACAGGCGATGGACAAGCCGGCATTACTTCACCAATTCGGGACTGAGCTGGTAAGGCAATATCCCACTTCGCAACAAGCCAAGCGTTATTTAGCCAATGACTATTGAACAGCCACACGATTTCCAAGACGACTCCCAGGCAGTAGGCCCAGGCCAATTGCTGCGCAACGCCCGTGAACAGCTTGGCTGGACACGAGAACAGGTTGCGTCCCGCATTCACCTTCGTCTGACCCTGATCGCCGCTATCGAATCGGATACCTACGACAAGCACACCTCCCATACCTTTATTCGGGGCTATCTGCGTACCTATGCCAAGCTGGTCGGGATCCCCGACGAGACCATTCTGGCTGCTTACGACAAGCTGGGTCTTACTCCTCCCGACAATATCGACATGCAGAGCTTCTCCCGTCGCTCCCGCCAGCAAGCCAACGACAGTCGGCTCAAGGTGGTGACCTGGCTGGTGATCCTGGTGTTGATTGCGCTCTCGGTCGCCTGGTGGTGGCAGAGTACTTCCCGTCGCTCCGCCGGTGATGAAGCGCTGGCAGCCACCGAGATGAGTGCAACCGGTTCGACTCCGGCTGAACCTGCCATCACGCCGCCCGATGCGATCAACACCGCTCCGGTGGAAGGCGCTGCCATCGCACCGGCCGCCACGGACGTGGCTGCCCCTGCGGTGGTCTCCGATGCGACTGCTACCCTGGCGCCTGCTTCTGCGGCTGTTGCCCCGAGCGATGTCAGCGCGGCTGTCGGCACTGCGACCGATGCAGCGGTATCTGGCGCCAATGGCACTGAATCTGAAGAGGCTGTCGTTGATCCGGCGACGGCGCCGCAACTGAAGATGAGCTTCACCGCCGATTGCTGGCTGGATGTGAAGGATGCCAACGGCAAGACCCTGTTCAGTGGTCTGAAGAAGGCCAACGACGAGCTGGTGCTGGAAGGCGCCGAGCCCCTGAAGTTCATCATTGGCGCGCCCATGGCCGTCAAGCTTGACTACAAGGGTCAGTCGTTTGATATGAGCCGTTACAACAACGGTCGTACAGCCCGCTTCTCACTGCCGCAGGAGTAATCTGTTTCCCATGTCTTCTCACGAATCTCCCATCATTCGTCGTAAATCCAGACAGATCATGGTTGGTAATGTACCGGTTGGGGGCGATGCCCCCATTACCGTGCAGACCATGACCAACACCAAGACCACAGATGTTGCTGCGACCATCGAGCAGATCCAGCGGATCGAACGGGTCGGTGCCGATATCGTCCGTGTCTCCGTGCCCACCATGGAAGCGGCGGAAGCCTTCCGGCTGATCAAACAGCAGACCCGCATCCCCATCGTGGCCGATATCCACTTCGACTATCGCATCGCCCTGAAAGTGGCCGAGTACGGTGCCGATTGCCTGCGTATCAACCCGGGCAACATCGGCAACGAGCAGCGGGTGCGCTCGGTGGTCGATTGCGCGCGCGACCTCAATATCCCGATCCGTATCGGGGTCAATGGCGGGTCGCTGGAGAAAGATATTCAGGAGAAGTACGGCGAGCCGACCCCCGAAGCGCTGGTGGAGTCCGCCATGCGTCACGTGGACTACCTCGATCGCCTCGATTTCCAGGACTTCAAGGTGAGCGTCAAGGCCTCTGATGTGTTCCTGGCAGTCGGTGCCTATCGCCTGCTGGCCAAGCAGATCGAGCAGCCGCTGCACCTTGGCATCACCGAAGCGGGCGGTTTCCGTGCCGGCGCGGTGAAGTCTGCCATCGGTCTGGGCATGCTGCTTACCGACGGCATCGGCGATACCCTGCGTATCTCGCTGGCGGCGGATCCGGTGGAGGAGGTAAAGGTCGGTTTCGATATCCTCAAATCCCTGCGTATTCGCTCCCGTGGCATCAACTTTATCGCTTGCCCATCCTGCTCACGGCAGGAGTTCGATGTGATCGCTACCGTCAATGCACTGGAAGAGCGGCTCGAAGACATCATCACCCCGATGGATGTTTCCATCATCGGCTGTGTGGTGAATGGCCCGGGCGAAGCGCTGGTCTCCGACCTTGGTCTGGCGGGTGCCGCCAACAAGAGTGCCTTCTATGAAGGGGGCCAGCGGGTCGATCGGCTCGACAACAAGGATCTCATTCCAACTTTGGAGCGCCGCATTCGCGCCCGCGCCGCCATGCTGGATCCCGCCAACCGGATCCCGATGGACAAGGAGTGAGCGAAACAGGGCCACATTGGGTGGCCCTTTTTCCAGGTGACTGATTTTAAATCCCGCATCCGGATTCCCTGATTTTACCTTGGGGGGGAAAATCCCTATAATGCGGCCAAATTTTACCTCTTTTTCTCGAGTATCAACGTGGCAAAACAGATCCAAGCTATTCGCGGTATGAATGATTGCCTGCCGGAGCAGAGCCCGGTATGGCAGAAGGTTGAACAGATCCTGCGCCAGGTCGTTGCCAGCTATGGCTACAGCGAAGTGCGCATGCCGATTGTCGAGCAGACTCATCTGTTCAAGCGCGCCATCGGTGAAGTGACCGACGTGGTCGAAAAAGAGATGTACACCTTTGAAGATCGCAACGGCGACAGCCTGAGCCTGCGTCCGGAAGGGACCGCCAGCTGCGTCCGTGCCGGTATCGAACACGGTCTGCTCTACAACCAGGAACGCCGGATGTGGTACATGGGCCCCATGTTCCGTCACGAGCGTCCCCAGAAGGGCCGTTATCGCCAGTTCCACCAGTTCGGTGTCGAGCTGTTCGGCATCAACGGGCCGGACATTGACGCTGAGCTGATCATGCTGACCCACCGCCTGTGGCGTCTGTTTGGCATCAGCGAGCATGTCACCCTGCAGCTCAACACCCTGGGTCAGAGCGCCGAGCGTGCCGCTTACCGCGATGCGCTGGTGGCCTATCTGGAGCAGTACAAGGAGCAGCTGGACGAAGAGAGCCAGCGCCGCATGTACAGTAACCCGCTGCGGGTGCTCGACTCCAAGGATGAAAAGGTGCAGGCCATTTTGGCGGGTGCCCCGCGCCTGTTCGACCATCTGGGCGAAGAGAGCCTGGCCCACTTCGAGGGGCTCAAGCGCCTGCTCGAGTCTGCCGGTATCAAATACGAAGTGAACGAGCGTCTGGTGCGTGGTCTTGACTACTATAACTTGACCGTGTTCGAGTGGGTCACCAGCAGTCTGGGTGCCCAGGGCACCGTCTGTGCCGGTGGCCGCTACGATGGTCTGGTAGAGCAGCTGGGCGGTCAACCGACCCCGGCCGTGGGCTTTGCCATGGGCATGGAGCGTCTGGTGCTGATGCTGGAAACTCTCGAGCTCAACGCCGATATCCGCCCGGCGGTGGATGTCTATCTGGCGATGGTGGGCGAGGGGACTGAGCAGGCTGGCTTCCAGTTGGCCGAGCGTCTGCGCGATGCCCTGCCTGACCTGCGCCTGATGAGCCACTGCGGTGGTGGCAACTTCAAGAAACAACTCAAACGTGCCGACAAGAGCGGCGCGGCAATCGCCCTGATCCTTGGTGAGACCGAGGTGCAAAACGGGGAGATCACTATCAAATATCTGCGTGGTCAGGCCGAGCAACAGACCGTCAAGGTTGACGCCGCCATTGCCCTGCTGGCAGCCAAAGGAGAGTAAGCTGTGGAAGTCTATACCACCGAAGAACAACAGGTTGAGGTTATCAAGGAGTGGTGGAAAGAGAACGGAACCTCGGTGATTGCCGGGACCGTGATCGGTCTGGTCGGTCTGTTCGGCTGGCGCTATTACAACCAGCACCAGCAAGAGACCATGGAGGCCTCCTCCCACTCTTACAACCAGGTGATTGAGCAACTGGCCAAGGGCGATGCCGCAGGTTTCGAGCAGGCACAGCAGTTTGTCACCGCCAACAAGGGTGACTCCTACGGTGAACTGGCCGCGTTGCAACTGGCTGCCGCTGCCGTCAAGGCGGGCAAGCTGGATCTGGCTGCCGAGCAGCTGGAGCTGGTGGCGACCACGGGTGACGAGAGCATTCGTCCCATCGCGGCGCTGCGTCTGGCCCGTGTGCTGAATGATCAGGGCAAGGCAGATGAAGCGCTGGCCAAGCTGGCAACCATCCAGAATGAGGCCTTCAAGGCGCAGGTAGCCGAAGCCCGTGGTGATGTGCTGCAAAAGCAGGGCAAGACCGAAGAGGCTCGCGATGCCTATCAGGCGGCGGCCGATGCCGGCGGCCTGCAGGGTAGCGCCGAGCTCAAGCTGAAAATGGACGATCTGGCCCTGCCGGCCGTTGCGACTGGTGAGGCACCGGATGCGTAATCTATTCAAGATGGTGGTGCTGGGGGCTGCGGTCTCCTTCGCTCTGCAGGGTTGCTCCCTGTTCAGTTCTGAAGAGGACCTCAACCCGATGGCGCCGCTGCCCAAGGTTGAATCTGCCTTCACTGCCGACACCGCATGGTCATCCACTGTGGGTGATGGCATCGGTGACTTCTACTCCCAGCTCAAGCCGGTGGTGGAAGAGGATCGCATATACGCGGCGGCCCGCGACGGCGATGTCAGCGCCTTTGACCGTGCCAGTGGCGATCGCCTCTGGACTGTCGATCTGGCCGACCTGCCGGTCAACGCCGACAAGCGTAGCGCTCGTCTCTCCGGTGGTCTGGTCTCCCGTTACGGCAAGCTGTTCCTCGGTTCCGAGAACGGGGTGGTCTACGCCCTGAACGAAGAGAACGGTGAAGTGCTGTGGCAGACCAATGTGCCCGGCGAAGTGGTGGCAAGCCCTGCGGTGGAAGATGGCCGCGTGGTGGTGTTGACCACCTCCGGTCGCCTGATCGCCCTCGACACTGATGAAGGCAAGATGCAGTGGTCGCTCTCCGAAGAGCAGCCGCCGCTGACCCTGCGCAGTGCCGGTGCACCAGTGATCACCAACGGCGCCGTGATTTACGGTCGTGCCGATGGCAAGGTGGGCATCGCCCTGCTGAGCAACGGTCAGCCTGTGCGCCAGTCCAAGGTTGCTGATCCGCGCGGTGCCACCGAGCTGGACCGCATGGTTGACGTCGATGCCAGCCCGCTGATCGCCGGTGATGAGCTCTACGCCATCGCCTACAACGGTCAGCTGATGGCACGCAAACTGATGACCGGCGATGAAGTGTGGAAGCGCAAGTATTCCGGCTATCGCGATCTGGCGATGACCGGTAATGCCATCGTGCTGACCGACAGTCGCAGCCACCTGTTTGCCATCGACCGTCGCAACGGTCTGGAGCTGTGGTCCAACACCCAGCTGGAAAATCGTACCGTCACTGCACCTGTCATCTTCGGTGACTATGTGGTGGTGGGTGATGTGGAAGGATACCTGTATTGGCTTGATCGTACCGACGGTACCATCAAGGCGATGCAGCAGCTCGATAGCAGTGGTCTCTATACCGCCCCGCTGGTGGATGGCGAGACCCTGTATGTGCAGAGCCGTGACGGCAAGTTGTACGCCCTCAAGCGTCCTTGATCGTCCGATAATGTGAATATCCGGCTCCTGGTCTTCGGACCCGGAGCCTTTGTCGTCTTGAGAATGAGGCTTTTATGACTCCTGTAGTAGCCCTGGTGGGCCGCCCCAACGTGGGGAAATCCACCCTGTTTAACCGCTTGACCCGTACTCGGGATGCCCTGGTTGCCGATTTTCCCGGTCTGACCCGGGACCGTAAATACGGTCAGGCGAAGTTGGGCGAGCTGGAATTTATCGTGGTCGATACCGGCGGTATCGATGGCACCGAAGAGGGGATCGAGCTGAAGATGGCCGAGCAATCCCTGCTGGCCATCGAAGAAGCGGACGTCGTGCTGTTCATGGTGGATGCCCGTGCCGGTCTGACTGCGGCGGATCAAGCCATCGCCGAGCACCTGCGCAAGGCCCACAAGAAGGTATTTCTGGTGGCCAACAAGACCGACGGTATCGACGGTGATTCCGCGGTCTCCGAGTTCTACGGTCTGGCGCTGGGCGAGGTCTACCAGATCGCGGCCGCCCACGGTCGTGGCGTGCTGAGCCTGCTGGAACTGGCCCTGGCTCCCCATCTGGAGACCCTGGTCGACTCCGCTACCGATGAAGATGCGCAGGATGAGGAAGAGGAGGACTTCGACGAAGAAGCCCTGCTGCGCATGGTGGCTGCCGGTGAACTCGATACCAAAGAGGACACCAAGGAGACCCCGTTCGCCGACCTGCCCATCAAGTTCGCCATCGTTGGTCGTCCCAACGTCGGTAAATCTACCCTGACCAACCGCATGCTGGGTGAAGATCGGGTCATCGTCTATGACATGCCCGGCACCACCCGTGACTCCGTTTACATTCCGATGGAGCGTGACGAGCAGAAGTATGTGGTTATCGACACCGCCGGTGTGCGTCGTCGTGGCAAGGTGCACGAGACGGTTGAGAAGTTCTCCGTTATCAAGACCCTGAAAGCTATCGAAGATGCCAACGTTTGCCTGCTGGTGATCGACGCCCAGGAGACCATCACCGATCAGGACTTGAGCATCCTTGGCTATGTGCTCCACGCCGGTCGCTCCGTGGTGCTGGTGGTGAACAAGTGGGATGGTCTGGATCAGAAGGTGAAAGAGGATGTGAAGAACGAGCTGGATCGTCGCTTGGGCTTCATCGACTTCGCTCGCGTCCACTTCATCTCCGCCCTGCACGGCAGTGGTGTCGGCCATCTGTTTGAATCCATTCAGGAGGCTTACCAGTCCGCCACCCGTCGTACCAGCACGGCCATGCTGACCCGCATCATGCAGATGGCGCAGGAAGATCACCAGCCGCCGATGGTCAATGGTCGCCGCGTCAAGCTCAAGTATGCCCACGCCGGTGGCTACAACCCGCCGCGCATTGTGATCCACGGCAACCAGCTGAACGACTTGCCGGACTCCTACAAGCGGTATTTGATCAACTACTTCCGCAAGTCCCTCAAGATCATGGGCTCGCCGATCCGGGTCGAGTTCCAGGAGTCGGTCAACCCGTTTGAAGGCAAGAAAAACACCATGACCCTGAGTCAGGAACGTCAGCGCAAACGCCTGCTGAAAATGAAGAAGAAATAAGTCCTTGCGGCTGCCCTCACCGGCAGCCGCTTTGTTATCCTCGCCATGTTAAGGTGAGGAATAAGGGGAGGGGGATCTGCCATGGAACAAGACCATGGCAGATCCACTTTCGAGGAGTTGATTATGGAAGCCCTGCTTTGTCCATCATGCCAGGCTGAACTGGATACCCGCAGCAAGGAGCAAACCTGTGGCCAGTGTCAGGCCCCTGTTCGCGTCACGGCCATCTGCCCCACCTGCCAGCAGGAGCTGGAGCGTCTCAAGGCGTGCGGCGCGGTGGATTACTTCTGCAACCACTGCAACTCGCTGATCTCCAAGCGGACGGTACAGTTCAAGGCGGCGCTGGTGTAAGATGATAATCAGGTGAGAAAGAAGATAAAAAAACCCGGCGAATGCCGGGTTTATGCTGTGTGCTCTGCAATAAGCAGGGTATAGGATCGATTTCTGCGCCACAGGTTGCGCTTGATGTCATTAAGCTTGAGTTTGCGTCTGGGGCTCCAGCTGCACTTCGCTTTTCTGACCAGACTGATTTTTCTACGTTTTTGCATCTTGGTCTCCTCCCAACTCAGGTGGCCATCCCGGCCTTGGGTCATTGATGGAGCCCATCCGAAATTGCTGTTATTTAATCTCTCAACATAATGAAAACAATGCGATTTCGGATAGGCTCCGATGTGAATCGATGGTAACAGAGAAGTTTGCGTGAAAACAGCCGAATAATGGCTGGTTAGCGCATGGTGATCTGATTGACCACTTCGGCAATGGCGGTGGGTCGCTCGGCCAGCTCGGGCTCGCTGTCGTTGTCGAGACTCTCCCGCTGATGTGCCTTCTGTTGCTCGTTGTCGAGCCAGAGCAGACTCTGGTAGTACTGGCGCACGTTGTTGACATAGTTGCGCGCCTCGCTGCCACGGGCATAGCCATAACGCACCTTGCGGTGCCAGCGCGCTTGCTGCAGCAGCGGCAGCACCTCTTTCACGTCGCTCCAGGCGTCAGGATTCTTGCCGAGCTCTTTGGTCAGGCGGCGGGCGTCCATCATGTGGCCGTAACCGATGTTGTAGGCGGTGAGGGCAAACCACACCTTCTCGTCATCGGGCACCGAATCCGGCACCTTCTCCATCATCTGTTGTAGATAGAGGGAGCCACCCTTGATGCTCTCTTCCGGATGAAGCCGGTCGTTGACTCCCATCGCCTTGGCTGTGGGCTCGGTCAGCATCATCATGCCGCGCACGCCAGTGTAGGAGCGGGCCTGCGGGTCCCAGTGGGACTCCTGATAGCTGATGGCGGCGAGCAGACGCCAGTCGATATTCTTGGCGTGAGTCTGGAACAGCGGCTGGTACTTGGGCAGCAGGCTCTTGGCGCGCTTGAGGAAGGTACGGGTATCGACAAAGTCGAAGTTCTGCACATGACCGAAGTACTTCTCGTCCAGTTTGGCGATGGCACCATCCATAAAGCGCAGACCGAAGAAGTCGATCACGCTGGCATAGAGGCTGTCATCGGGCAGCTTGCTCATGGCCCAGGCAACGGTCTGCTTCTGGGCCAGGGTCAGCCCCTCGGTGAGCTCCGGGTAGTAGCGCTGGGTACGGGCCAGCACGGTATCCTGCACCACCGTGTAGTCAATCTTGCCATCCACCACCTGTTTGAGCAGCTCCTCCACATCGGCGTTGTCGCTGGTGCTCCAGGCTAGTTTCGGATTTTCTTTGCTCATCTCTTTGAGCAGATCTTCCCCGGTGGAGCCGGCGGCCACCACCAGCTTGCCCTTGATATCGTTCAATGAGGCTGGCTTGGGTTTGCCGTTGCGGTAGACCAGTTTGGGAGAGACCTGATAGAAGCCCGGGCCGAAGCGAAACAGCTCGCGTCGCTCGGGGGTGACCATGATGGCGGCAGCCGCCAGATCGAGTTTGCCCTTTTTCAGCAGGGTAACCAGTTGGTCAGTGGTGTCGACCGGGATGATGGTGAGTTTCACCCCCAACCAGTCGGCATAATTTTGCGCCAGCTCGTAATCGAACCCCTGGGCGAGGTCGTCACGCTGGTAATAAGAGGTGGGACCATAGATGGTGCCAACCCGGATCTCGCCTCGCTGGCGGATCTGCTCCAGCTGGCTGGAGGGGCTATAGAAGTCGCAGCCAACCAGTGTCAGCGTCAACAACAGCCCGATAAACAGTCGAAAAATGCAGCGCAAGTAGGTGAGTACCTTTGTTGAAAAAATCGGCATTTGTCAAAAAAGAGGCACCTTTATACCAGAGAGTGTGCGCAGAGTCACACTGCACGAAGTGAGAAAAACGTTTGTCCGCTGTGAGCCAGATCCCTATAATACGCGCGTCTCAATTCCCCCCCACTTTAAAACTTGGTGAGAAAGGTCATATGGATATCTTGCGTGGTGCCCCAGCACTGTCTGATTTTCGTGTCCAAAAACTGCTGCAACGCTTCGCACAGATGAGAAACGAGAGTGGAGTAGAGAGCGGAGTAGAGATAGAGGATGTCTATGCCGAATACGTGCACTTTGCCGAGCTGACAAGCCCCCTCTCTCCCCCCGAGCGAGCGACCTTGGGCCAGCTCTTGCGCTACGGCCCGACCATCCCCGAACACACCCCCAGCGGTCAGCTGTTTCTTGTTACCCCCCGCCCCGGCACTATCTCCCCCTGGTCTTCCAAAGCAACCGACATCGCCCACAACTGCGGCCTGAAACAGGTCAAGCGGCTGGAACGTGGTATTGCCTATTACCTGACCATCAAGGAGCAGGGTGAGCTGAGTGACGCCCAGCGCAGCGCCATTGCCGCCGTGCTCCATGATCGAATGATGGAAGTGGTGTTTGCCGAGATGAGCGAAGCTGCCGCCCTGTTTGCTCACCACGAGCCGCGTCCCTTCACCCTGGTGGATGTGCTGGGCGGTGGTCGCGCAGCCCTGGCCGAAGCCAACGTGGCGCTCGGTCTGGCGCTGGCCGACGACGAAATCGACTATCTGGTGGAGAACTTCACCAAGTTGGGTCGCAACCCCAACGACATCGAGCTCTACATGTTCGCCCAGGCGAACTCCGAACACTGCCGTCACAAGATCTTCAATGCCGACTGGACCATCGATGGTGAGCAGCAGCCCAAGTCGCTGTTCAAAATGATCAAGAACACCTTCGAGCAGACGCCGGATCATGTCCTCTCTGCCTATAAAGACAACGCCGCCGTGATGGAAGGGAGCCAGGGGGGCCGCTTCTTCCCGAGCCCGGCCAACGGCGAATACCAGTATCACCAGGAACAGGTCGACATCCTGATGAAGGTGGAGACCCACAACCACCCGACCGCCATCTCCCCGTTTCCGGGCGCAGCCACCGGCTCCGGCGGCGAGATCCGCGACGAGGGTGCCACCGGTCGCGGTGCCAAGCCCAAGGCGGGTCTGGTCGGTTTCTCCGTCTCCAACCTGCGCATTCCCGGCTTCGAGCAGCCCTGGGAGCAGGATTTCGGCAAGCCGAGCCGTATCGTCAGTGCCTTCGACATCATGCAGGAGGGGCCGCTCGGCGGCGCCGCGTTTAACAACGAGTTCGGCCGTCCGGCCATTCTCGGCTACTTCCGTACCTTCGAAGAGGAGGTGTCGAGCCACAACGGCGTCGAGGTGCGTGGCTACCACAAACCCATCATGCTGGCTGGCGGCATCGGCAACATCCGCACCGAACATGTCCAGAAAGGGGAGATCCCGGTCGGCGCGGCGCTGATCGTGCTGGGCGGGCCGGCGATGAACATCGGTCTGGGCGGTGGTGCCGCATCCTCCATGGCCTCCGGCCAGTCAGCCGAAGATCTCGACTTTGCCTCGGTGCAGCGTGACAACCCCGAGATGGAGCGCCGTTGCCAGGAGGTGATCGATCGCTGCTGGCAGCTGGGTGACGACAACCCTATCGTCTTTATCCACGATGTGGGGGCGGGCGGTCTCTCCAACGCCATGCCGGAGTTGGTCAACGACGGTGAGCGCGGTGGTCGTTTCGATCTGCGCGCCATCCAGAGCGACGAGCCGGGCATGAGCCCGCTGGAGATCTGGTGCAACGAATCCCAGGAGCGTTACGTGCTGGCGGTAGCGCAGGACAAGCTGCCGCTGTTCAAGGCGCTGTGCGAGCGTGAGCGCGCACCCTATGCCGTCATTGGCACCGCGACCGAAGAGAAGCATCTGACCCTCTCTGACAGCCACTTTGACAACCAGCCCATCGATCTGCCGCTGGACGTGCTGCTGGGCAAGGCGCCCAAGATGCACCGTGACGTGGTGACCCTGCCAGCACAAGGCAAAGCGCTCCAGCTCGATGGCATCACTTTGAGTGACGCGGCCGAGCGGGTACTGCGCCTGCCGACCGTGGCGGAGAAGTCTTTCCTTATCACCATCGGCGATCGCAGCGTGACTGGCTTGGTCAATCGCGACCAGATGGTTGGCCCTTGGCAGATCCCGGTAGCCGATTGTGCCGTCACCGCTGCCACCTACGACAGCTATCACGGCGAAGCCATGTCCATGGGCGAGCGTACCCCGGTGGCGCTGCTCTCCCACGCCGCCTCCGCTCGCATGGCGGTGGCGGAAGCGCTTACCAACCTGGCGCCGGCCCACATCGGTTCCCTCAAGCGGGTCAAGCTCTCCGCCAACTGGATGGCCGCTGCCGGTCACCCGGGGGAAGATGCCGGTCTCTATGAGGCGGTCAAAGCGGTGGGCGAGGAGCTCTGCCCAGCCCTTGGCATCACCATTCCTGTGGGCAAGGATTCCATGTCCATGAAGACCCGCTGGCAGCAGGATGGCAAGGAGCAAAGCGTCACCTCGCCGCTCTCCCTGCTCATCTCCGCCTTTGCCCGGGTCGAGGATGTGCGCAACACGGTTACTCCGCAGCTGCGTACCGATCTCGGTGAAACCGACCTAATCCTCATCGACCTTGGCAACGGCAAACAGCGCCTCGGCGCCTCGGCGCTGGCGCAGGTCTATCGCCAGCTGGGCGACAAGGCGCCGGATCTCGACAATCCGGTCCAGCTCAAGGGCTTCTTCAACGCCATTCAGGCGCTGGTGGCCGATCGCAAACTGATCGCCTACCACGACCGCTCTGACGGTGGCCTGTTCGTCACCCTGACCGAGATGGCGTTTGCCGGTCACTGCGGCCTCGACATCCTGCTCGATCGCATCGGCGGCGAGCTGCTGCCTGCACTGTTCAACGAAGAGCTGGGCGCCGTCATTCAGGTGCGTCGTGAAGACAAAGAGGCGGTGATGACCCTGCTGGCCGGTCACGGTCTGGCGGCCTGCTCCCATGTGCTCGGTACCGTGCGCGAAGGGGATCTCATCACCTTGCAGCGGGGCGGTCAGGAGGTCTATCGTGCCAGCCGTACCGCACTTCGCACCATCTGGGGCGAGACCAGCTGGCAGATGCAGCGCCTGCGCGACAACCCGGCGTGCGCCGACAGTGAGCACGCGGCCCGTCAGGACGCCACCGATCCGGGTCTGCATGCCAAGCTGACTTACAACCCGTCCGAGGATGTGGCTGCTCCCTATATCGCCCGTGGGGTCTCCCCCCGTCTGGCGGTGCTGCGCGAGCAGGGAGTCAACTCCCATGTGGAGATGGCGGCGGCGTTCGATCGTGCCGGTTTCGCGGCGGTCGATGTCCATATGAGCGACATTCTCTCCGGTCGCATCAAGCTGGAGGAGTTCCAGACCCTGGTGGCCTGTGGCGGCTTCTCCTACGGTGACGTGTTGGGTGCCGGTGAAGGCTGGGCCAAGTCCATCCTGTTCAATGACAACGCCCGCGAGCAGTTCCAGCGCTTCTTCGAGCGTGGCGATACCCTCTCTCTGGGTGTCTGCAACGGTTGCCAGATGATGTCCAACCTGCGAGACCTCATCCCGGGTGCCGATCTCTGGCCGCGCTTTGTACGCAACCGCTCCGAGCGCTTCGAAGCCCGCTTCAGTCTGGTTGAGGTGCAGGAGTCCCCGTCGGCCTTCTTCGCCGGCATGGCAGGCTCCGTGATGCCCATCGCCGTTTCCCACGGGGAAGGGCGTGTCGAGGTGCGCGATGCCGCTCACCTGAGCGCACTGCAGCAGAGCGGTCTGGTAGGGCTGCGCTTTGTCGACAACCGCGGCAGCGTGACCGAGCAGTACCCGGCCAACCCGAATGGCTCGCCGGATGGTATCACCGCCGTGACCACCACCGATGGCCGTGCCACTATCATGATGCCGCACCCGGAGCGGGTGTTCCGCACAGTGGCCAACTCCTGGCACCCCGATAACTGGGGCGAGGACGGCGCCTGGATGCGGATGTTCCGCAACGCCCGGGTTCGTCTGGGTTAATAGAGACAGCACCAGCGCATAAAAACAGAAACCGGCCAATTGGCCGGTTTTTTATGAATGGTTCAGTTAGATGCTGACTTTACATATCAGAGCACCATGGCGGCAATCCAGCCGAAGATCACCAGTGGGATGTTGTAGTGAATGAAGGTGGGCACCACGCTGTCCCAGATATGGTCGTGCTGGCCATCGGCGTTGAGGCCGGAGGTGGGGCCCAGCGTCGAGTCGGAGGCCGGTGAACCCGCATCCCCCAGCGCGCCAGCGGTACCGACCAGTGCGATGATCGCCATCGGTGAGAAGCCGAGCTGCAGACAGAGCGGCACATAGATGGTGGCGATGATGGGTACGGTGGAGAAGGAAGAGCCGATCCCCATGGTGATGAGCAGACCCACCAGCAGCATCAGGAAGGCGGCGATGCCTTTGTGCTGGCCGATGCCGGAGGCGACCACCTGGACCAGAGAGTCGACCCCGTGGGTCGCCTTCATCACGGCGGCAAAACCGGCGGCAGAGATCATGATGAAGCCGATCAGCGACATCATCCGCACCCCCTGAGTGAAGGCATCCTGGCTTTCGCGAAACTTGATAACGCCGCCGCATGTGAAGATGACAAAACCGGCTAGCGCACCCAGTACGATGCTGTTGGTCATCAGTTGCAGCCCCAGCGCTACGCCAATGGCCAGCAGAGCTACCCAGATGTGGGTAAGGTTGAGCTCGACCGCTTCGGGCTCGGCATCCAGGATCTTGGCCAGATCGTACTGGCGCGGTTTGCGATAGCTGATGAATACCGCAATCAGCAGGCCCAGTACCATACCGGCGACCGGAATGGCCATCGCCAGCGGGATCTGGCTGGTGGTGATGGGCACGCCGTTATCGATCAGGTTCTTGGCCAGAATATTGTTCAGGAAGATGCCACCAAAGCCGACCGGCAGCACCATATAGGTAGCTGTCAGACCAAAGGTGATGACACAGGCCACCTGACGACGGTCTATCTGCATCTGCGCCATCACATGCAGCAGCGGCGGGATCAGGATGGGAATAAAGGCGATATGAACCGGGATCAGGTTCTGGGAGGAGATCGCCACGGCCAGCACGGAAGAGAGCAGCAGGGTTTTGACCCACATGATGCGGGTCGAGCTGGCATCCTTGCCTAACTGGCTGATCACCTTGCGGGCCAGCAGGTCGGTGATCCCGGAGCGGGAGATGGCAACCGCAAAGGCGCCCAGCATGGCGTAGGAGAGAGCAATCTCGGCGCCACCGCCCAGGCCACCGCTGAAGGTGGTGAGGGTATCGGTCAACGACAGCCCACCGACCAGGCCGCCAGCAATGGCCCCCAGCGCCAGCGAGACCACCACATTGATCCGCAGCAGACTGAGCACCAGCATCAGCCCGACTGCGATAACAACTGGATTCATTTGATTTCCTTATAGTTTGTTATTGCTGTCTGTCATGTGAAGGGGAGTTAGTTTGCGAAAAATGTGACAAATGTCGAGAAAAAAATCAGTCAAACCCCTCATATCGCAGCAGCATGTGGCACAAGGTTGCTCAACATGAGGGTTTGTGACCTGTTTGTCTCCGTGCATCCCGTGCGCAGCGGTGGATAGTGACGTTGATAGCGATTTCCGGTGCGCCGTGCAATCAATCACTTCTCCAAAAAGCGAAGGCTGCCAGTGGCAGCCTTCATCCGTTTATTCTTGCCCATCATCATCGGTAGGCGCATCGGTTGTGTCATCATCCGGATGCGCTGGCGGCCAACCCCCCATGCTCTTCCAGCGGTTAACGATATGACAGAACAGCTCTGTGGTGCGTTCGGTGTCATAGAGGGCCGAGTGCGCTTCTTTATTGTCAAACGGGATGCGGGCGCTCTGGCACGCTTTGGCTAGCACGGTCTGACCCAGCGCCAATCCGGAGAGAGCAGCGGTGTCGAAGGTCGCAAACGGGTGGAACGGATTGCGCTTGAGGCCAGCGCGCTCGGCGGCAGCCATCACGAAGCCGTGATCAAAGGTGGCGTTGTGGGCCACTATGATGGCGCGGCCGCAATCCTGCTCCTTCATCCCCTTGCGGATCCCCTTGAAGATCTCGGTCAGCGCCTCTTTTTCCGAGACAGCGCCACGCAACGGGTTGTAGGGGTCGATGCCGGTGAACTCCAGCGCGGCCTTTTCCAGGTTGGCCCCTTCGAAAGGCTCGACATGAAAGTGGAATACCTGATCGGGAACGAGCCAGCCCTGCTCATCCATTTTCAGGGTGTAAGCCGCGATTTCGAGCAGGGCATCGGTCTTGGCGTTGAACCCGGCTGTTTCAACATCGATGACGACGGGGTAAAAACCACGGAAACGGCCCTTGAGGGTATGAACTGCGTCGGTCATGGGATCTCGGTCGGGATAAAATGAGGCGGCATTATGGCAAAAAAGCACAGGCTTGTCCTCCCATCCCACGCAGGATGCCGCGCCAAGATGGCGCCGGATTCAATATCTGTGCAGCCACCAGCGGGCGGCAATCAGCGCCGTGAGTGTACCCAGCAGGGCGCTGGCCAGCACATCCACCGGCCAGTGCATTCCCATCACCATGCGTGACAGACCAATCCCCAGCGCCCACAACGGTAGCAGCCAGACGCCTGTGGGGGCGCGGGCCAGCCAGATAAGGCCAAAAAATTGGGCCAGGCTGATAGCGGCGATGCTGTGGCCAGAGGGGAAGGCGTAGTTCACCTCTGCCTGCCAGTGGTGGCCGAGCCACTCTGGCAGGGCCAGCCGCTGGCTGGCGGCGTGAACCTGTTCGCTGCGCACATCGACGCTACTGGCGTAGAAGTGCTTGATGGCCGGGATCAGCGACTGACTCTCCAGCCAGAGCAGATAGGGTCTGGGCTCTTCGGTCAGGTGCTTGATAAGGCTTTTCATCACCCAGTCGCTGGCGAGCAGGGCCGCCAGCGCACACCCCAGCGCAATGAAGGGGGTCAGCTCCAGTTTCAGTTTGTAGCGGGTCAGCAACAGCAAGAGGGCGCCACTGACCCCGATCCCGGGAATATCGACCATGCGGGTAAGGGCGTATGACCACCATAACCAGCCTGATTGCAGGGAGCCGGTCAGAAAAGGCTGCCAGGGCAGGGTGGCGAGCAGTAACAGGGGCAGGATCAACAGGGCAGTGAAGCCAAGCACCTGACTGCGGGTGAGTGAAGTGGTTGACGTTGGGAGCGACGAAGCGTGTGACGGCATGGTGGGTATGGGCGATCGCGAAAAAAGAGGGGCATTGTGCCACCGTGATATGCCCGGACAAAGCCGAGCAGCACGTTTGTTACCTCTGCTTACACATTTGTGGCCACATCCTCTGTTTGAGCGGGCGGATGGAACGGCTGCCGCACAATGTGGTCCCGTTTCGCGCCGGATTGCATCACAGGCTGAAATATCGGGCGGCTTTGCGCTAGAATGGCGCCCCCGTGGCGGTTGTGACCAAAGAGAGCCCGATGAAGATAGTCGTTGATGAGAATATGCCCCATGCCGTGGAGCTGTTTGCCGAATTTGGCGAGGTGATCCCCTTGCCCGGACGGCAGATGCAGGCCTGCGATCTGCTCGATGCCGATGTGCTGCTGGTGCGTTCGGTCACCCGCGTCAATGGCGATTTGCTGGCGACCAGCCCCAAACTCGGGTTTGTCGGCACCGCCACCATAGGCACCGACCATGTGGACAAGGCGTTGCTGGCAAGCCGCAATATTCCCTTCTTCAGCGCCCCCGGTTGCAACAAGTATTCGGTGGGGGATTATGTGCTCTCCGCCCTGCTGGTGCTGGCGGAGCGTTACGAACTCGACCTCTCGGCCATGACGTTGGCGGTGATTGGCGCGGGCAATACTGGCGAGTGTGTGGCTGGCAAGGCCCAAGCGATCGGCATGCGGGTGCTGCGCTGCGATCCGCCCAAGGCGCGGGAAAATCCCGCAGCGGGTTTTGTCGATTATCAGGCCGCCCTTGGCGCCGATATTGTCAGCTTCCACGTGCCGATCACACGCGAAGGAGTGGATGCCACCTACCATCTGCTCGATGCCGAACAGATTGCCGCGCGCCCTGCCGGGCAGATCCTGATCAATGCTTCCCGTGGCGAGGTGTGGGATAACCGGGCCCTGCTGGCGCGTCAGTTGGGCGATACGCCTTTGCGACTGGTGATGGATGTGTGGGAGAACGAGCCCGAGCCACTGGCTGCGCTGGTGCCCCATACCGAGATTGCCACCCCCCATATAGCCGGTTACAGCCTGGAGGGGAAGGCCCGCGGTACCTGGATGCTCTACCAGGCGCTCTGCCAGCAGCTGGGACGCCAGCCTCGTCAGGATTTGAGTAAGCTCCTGCCAGCCCCCGATGTGCAGGCGGTGGTGCCGGGCCGCGCACCGGATCAGGCGTTGATCAAGCAGCTGGTGCATCTGGTCTATGACGTGCGTCGCGATGATGCCCGTTTCCGGGCCCGACTCGGCTTGCCCGGTAGCTTTGACGAGCAGCGCAAACACTACCCCGAGCGCCGTGAACTATCCTCCCTGCAGATCGAGGGGGCGTTTGCCGACCAGGCGCTGGGCGAGCTGGGATTTGCGCTGTCACGCCCCTGAATCGGGGACTAGGAGTTGGAAGATAACCGGAAGGGGTGAGCCGTACTGGCTACCTCGACCCGCTTTTTTACTGAGCTGGCGCAGATACTACTGCGCCGGCTCAGCCATATCAGGCAGCGTCATCTCGCCGTGCGGGAGCCTGCCGACCATGGCGCCACCCGGCGCCATTGCAGCATTATCAGAGGAGAACAGAATGAGCCAGCAGTTTAATGTAGCGGTATTGGGTGCCAGCGGCGCCGTGGGTCAGGCGATGATCGAGATCCTGGAAGAGCGCGAATTTCCTGTAGCGACCCTCTATCCGCTGGCTTCCAGCCGCAGTGCCGGTGATACCGTGCGCTTTGGCGGCAAGAACCTCGAGATCCTCGATGTGGAGGAGTTTGACTGGAGCCAGGTGCAGATCGCTCTCTTCTCCGCCGGTGCCGAGGTCTCGGCCAAGTGGGCGCCGATTGCTGCCGAACACGGCTGCATCGTCATCGACAACACCTCCTGCTTCCGTTACGACGAAGATATCCCGCTGGTGATCCCGGAAGTGAACCCGGATGCGCTGGCCGATTTTCGCAATCGCAACATCATCGCCAATCCCAACTGCTCCACCATCCAGATGCTGGTGGCCCTGAAGCCGCTGCACGACGAAGTGGGCATTGCCCGCATCAACGTGGCCACCTATCAATCCGTGTCAGGCTCCGGCAAAGAGGGGGTCAGCGAGTTGGCGGGTCAGACCGCTCATCTGCTCAACGGTCGTCCGGTGGAACCGACCCTCTATCCGCAACAGATCGCCTTTAACCTGATCCCGCAGATCGACAGCTTCACTGACAACGGCTACACCCGTGAAGAGATGAAGATGGTATGGGAAACCCAGAAGATCCTCGGCGATGCCAGCATTGCCGTGAACCCCACCTGCGTGCGGGTGCCGGTCTTCTACGGCCACGCCGAGGCGGTACACGTCGAACTGCACCAGCCGCTCGATGCCGAACAGGTCAAGGATCTGCTGCGCAATGCGCCGGGTGTGACCCTGTTTGATGACGAAGGGGACTATCCGACCCCGGTGCGTGACGCAACCGGCAAGGATGAGGTGCTGGTGGGTCGGGTGCGCCAAGATATTTCTCATCCAAGTGGTATCAATATGTGGATCGTGGCCGATAACGTTCGTAAGGGCGCGGCAACCAACAGTGTACAGATTGCCGAGCTGCTGGTTCGCGACTATCTGTAAGGCTGGTCAGATGCCACAGATGCGCAGCAGGGAGTGCTGCGCATCCGGCCTGTGACCCATGCCGCACTCCGTCACTTCAAGATTCTGTTGCGATATCAACTGATTAAGTTTTTTCCTACACTCAGGGTCAAGTTGGGTGCTAAATGTGTCGGACTGCTGGCTTGCCAGGCGAGCCTGATTTATATTGAACCGACTGTTTTGGGGTAACTATCCAGATTTTTCAATGTGATAGGGCCGTCATACGAAGGAACGAATATGGGACATTCCCGCATAACATTGGCAACGCTACTCGCATTGGGTCTGCTGGGCACCGTCCAGGCTGAAGACTCGGCGCGGGAGCCTTTTTTTGTCGAGCTAAAAGGCCCTGACGAACCCGCACCTCCCGCCGTCAATTCCCAGCCGCTGGCGCAGCCGGTCGCCAGACCCGTCGCGCAACCGGTGCGTACAACCGCCCAGCCGGTGGTGCGTCAGGTCACTGCCAATGCCGGTAGCTATGGCCCTGTTCGTCCGACCGATACCCTCTGGAGCCTGGCGAGCAAATATCGCCCCTCCAATCGGGTCAGCGTCTACCAGACCATGGTGGCGATTTACGAGAAAAACCCCCGCAGTTTTGCCGATGGCAATATCAACCACATTCTGGTGGGGGCCCGCATTCTGCTGCCGACCGCGGCCGAGGCGAGCGTCATCACCGATGCTCAGGCCCGCGCCAAGTTCCGCAGCGACAACGCCAGCTGGAAGGGGTTAAGCCCCAAATATCTGGCTGACAAGCAGGCCCACACCGCCAAGCCGGCTGCCGCCAAACCCACGAAGGTTGAAGCCGCCAAGACCGAGCCGGTGAAGGCTGCGCCTGCGCCGCTGCCAGTGGCGAAAGCCGCCCCCATTCCAGCTCCGGTGGTGGCACCGCAACCGGCGGCTGAAACCAAAGAAGTGGCCAAGGTGAGCGAGCCTGCGCCGAAAGAGGCGGTAGCACCTGCTCCTAGCTCTGCAGAAGGCACCACACCAGCGCCTCTGCCTTCCGATCTGGATAAACCGGTGGGCAAACCGGCCACCGAGATGGCGCTGGCACTGGAAGATGCCAATGCCCAGCTCGGCCAGGTGACCGAGATGAACCACAGGCTCAAGCTGCGTCTGCAATCCCTGACCGAAGAGGTGGAGACCCTCAAGGCTCAGCTGCAGGATCAGACGGCGCTGCAAAAAGAGATTGCCGAGCTCAAGGCGCAACCGGTCCCGCCGGTGGCAGCCGAGCCTGAGCCTGAGAAAAACTGGTTGATGGACCTGCTCTCCTCACCGCTCAACCTCGCCATGATCATCCTGCTGCCGGTGCTGCTGGTATTGGCGCTGGTGACCCTGTGGCTGCGTGCCCGTGCCCGCCGCGAACTGGAAGAGCAGGAGAAGAGCCTCTCCGAATCCACCGCCATGATGATGGATCAGGAGCAGAGCGAGTTTGATGATCTGCTGAGCGTCGATGTGACCGACAACGAGCCGGTGCGCCCGGTGCCGGATCTCAACACCCCGGATGGCTTTATGCCGATGGAGCCTGACGAGCCGGCCGCCAAGCCGGATGTCGATCTGGTGTTCAGCGACGAGGGCGAGATGGAGCTGCAGGGCTTCGAGCCCGAGCGGATGGCGGCCCAGCCAGCCAGTCGTGACCCGGATCTGGTGCCGGATCTCGATCTCTCGCTGGATGAGCCCATCGCGCTGGCCAACGAGCCCGCCATGGATCTGGCCAGCGAGTTCAATCCCAAGCCCAAGGCCGCTGACGAGATCATGAGCGAAGAGGAGCTGCAGGCAGCCCTGTTTGCCGAGCTGGATGCGGATCTCTCCGCCGACCTCGAGCCCGATTTGAGCTCCATCGACGAAGTCGGCTCAGCTGACGACGATCTGGCGAGCTTCGATCTCGGCGATTTCGACAATGCCCACGACGAGCCTGCTGCTGGCAAAGATGACAACGCCATTGATCTCAGTGCCGCAGAGGACGCCGACGAGAGTGCGGATGCCATGCTGGCCGAGCTCGGTCTTGAGCCTGTAAAGGCGAAGGAAGCGGAGCTGGATCTGGAGTGGGATCCCAACGAGCTGGCGCTCTCCGATTTCGAAGATGCGTTTGCCGAGGTGGAATCACATCCGGCAGATCTCCAGCCCCGTGAGCAGGCACAGGAGAGTGGCTACGTCGAGATCGACAAGCTGCTGGCCGAAGCAGATGCCACCGCGCCAGAGCAGGAGCCTTATCAGGGGTTCTCGCTGGATGTGGGGCTGGATGGCTTCCCCGAGGTGCTGCCGGAATCCACCGGATTTGACGTGGATGCCGACGACGGCGGTGTGGGTGCCAAGCTGGATCTGGCCCGTGCCTACCTCGAGATTGACGACAAGGATAGCGCCCGCGAGCTGCTGCAAGAGGCAGCGGAGCAGGGTAGCGATCACCAGCGCGCCGAAGCCGAGAAGTTGCTCAAGCGGTTGGGCTAAAGGATTTCCCATCACGGGATCAGCAAAACGGGGGCAGCCAGCAGGCTGCCCCTCATATTTTGGCGATTTGTTATGGGGTGAGCATGGCCGCGCAGGCTGACCATCCAGGCCAATTGCGGCGTGTGGTGGGACTTTTCGGGCTGAGCGCGTATAATCCGCCCCGTTTCTTTCACTGCGTTTTCACAACAAGACAAGTTTATCCATGCGAATTGCCCTAGGTATTGAATATGACGGCAGCCGGTATTTCGGCTGGCAGCGTCAGCGTGAAGTGATCAGCGTGCAGGCTGAACTGGAGACGGCGCTGAGCCGGATCGCCAACCACCCTGTCTCCATCCAGTGTGCCGGACGCACCGATGCCGGTGTCCATGCGACCGGTCAGGTGATCCACTTCGATACCGAGGCGAACCGCGCCGAAGGGGCTTGGACCCTGGGGCTCAATTCCAACCTGCCGCCGGATATCGCCGTGCGCTGGGTCAAGCAGGTGGACGAGAGCTTCCACGCCCGCTTCAGCGCCACCGCCCGTCGCTACCGCTATGTCATCTACAACCACAACTACCGGCCGGCGATCCTCGGCAGTGGCGTCAGCCACTACCACGAGACCATCGATGCGGAGTTGATGCACCAGGCGGGCCAGAGCCTGCTGGGGGAGCACGACTTCAGCACCTTCCGTGCCGTCGCCTGCCAATCCAACACCCCTTGGCGCAATGTGACCCATCTGTGTGTCAGCCGCTCCGGCCCCTACATCGTGCTCGACATCAAGGCCAACGCCTTCCTGCACCATATGGTGCGCAACATCACCGGCTCCCTGCTGCTGGTGGGGCAGGGGCTCAAACCGGTGGAGTGGATTGCCGAGGTGCTGGCTGCCAAGGATCGCAATCTGGCCGGGCCGACCGCCAAGGCCGGTGGCCTCTATCTGGTCGACGTGGATTATCCGGCCGAGTTTGCTCTACCGCAGTTGCCGCTCGGCCCGCTGTGGCTGCCGGACTCGGCACCGGGTACGACCAGTTTTTAGTAACTGCGCCCGAAAAATTGTGGTTTAATGACCCGTCATTTGTTGCCATCGAGCTATTAAGTCATTGAACAATCTAGGCTCGATGCGTTTTGTCAGGCACAAAAGCATTAAGGAATTCCATGAGCTGGCTTGAGAAGATTCTTCCCAAGAGCAAGATCACTGCGCCTCGTCGTCACAACATTCCGGAAGGGGTGTGGACCAAGTGCAGTGCTTGTGAACAGGTGCTCTACCGGGCAGAGTTGGAGCGCAACCTCGAAGTGTGCCCCAAGTGTGATCATCATATGCGCATCAGCGCCCGCGCCCGTCTCGAGAGTTTCCTCGATGAGCAGGGTCGTACCGAGATCGGTGCCGAGCTGGAGCCGCAGGATGTACTGAAATTCAAGGATTCCAAGCGCTACAAGGATCGTTTGTCTGCCGCTCAGAAAGAGACGGCGGAGAAAGATGCGCTGGTGGTGATGAAAGGGACCCTCAAAGGGGTACCGGTTGTCGCCTGTTCGTTCGAATTCTCCTTCATGGGTGGCTCCATGGCCTCCGTGGTCGGTGCCCGCTTTGTGCGCGCCGTCGAGGAGTGCATCAAGGAAGGCCGTGGCCTGGTCTGCTTCTCCGCCTCTGGTGGTGCTCGCATGCAGGAAGCCCTCTTCTCCCTGATGCAGATGGCCAAGACCAGTGCTGCGCTGGACCGACTTACCAAGGCGGGCCTGCCCTATATCTCCGTGCTGACCGACCCCACCATGGGTGGCGTCTCTGCCAGTCTGGCGATGCTGGGTGACATCAACGTGGGCGAGCCCAAGGCGCTGATCGGCTTTGCCGGCCCGCGCGTTATCGAGCAGACCGTGCGCGAGAAACTGCCGGAAGGCTTCCAGCGCTCCGAGTTCCTGCTGGAAAAGGGTGCCATCGATATCATCATCGATCGCCGTGAAATGCGTAACCGTCTGGCCAGCCTGCTCGCCAAAATGCTGAATACTCACGTCATCGAAGAGTGAAGATGAGTTCAAACATGCAACAATCCCAAAGCCGGTCGCTTGTCGACTGGCTTTCTTATTTGGAGCAGATCCATCCGGTCAATATCGACATGGGGCTGGATCGGGTCGGTGCTGTCGCCCGGCGTATGGGGCTTACCCAACTGCCGTTCAAGGTGATCACGGTGGCGGGCACCAACGGCAAGGGCTCCAGCTGTGCCATGGCGGCCAGCATTCTGATGGCCGCAGGCTATAAGGTCGGCGTCTACTCCTCGCCCCATCTGCTGCGCTTTACCGAGCGGGTGCGGGTCAACGGGCAAGAGCTGCCCGACAGCGATCACTGCGCCGCCTTTGCCGAGGTGGAAGCGGCCCGCGGCGAGATTGCCCTTACCTTCTTCGAGTTCGCCACCCTGGCCGGCTTGTGGCTCTTCTGCCGCGCCGCACCGGATGTGCTGCTGCTGGAAGTGGGGCTGGGTGGTCGGCTCGACGCCACCAACGTGGTGGAGTCCGATGTGGCGATGGTCACCTCCATTGCCCTCGATCACTGCGACTGGCTGGGTGATACCCGCGAAGCAGTGGCGGTGGAGAAGGCTGGGGTCTATCGCGCTGGCAAGCCCGCCATCAGCGGTGAGCCCAATCCGCCAGCGACTATTGCGAGTGAAGCACAGCGTCTTGGCGCCAACCTGCGTCAGGTCGGTATCGATTTTCGTGGCGATGAGCACGAGAGCGGTTGGGATTATCACGGACTGAACCAGTGGCGGGATCTGCCAAAACCGGCGCTGCCGCTGATGAACGCGGTGACCGTGCTGGCGGCGCTGGAATCCCTCGGCTTGCCGCTGTCGGAGTCCGCCATTCGTGACGGGCTGGCCAATGCCCGGCTGGCTGGCCGGATGCAGCAGTTGCAAAGTGCGCCGCTGGTGATCGTCGATGTAGCCCACAACCCCCATTCGGCGGCCTATCTGGCAGCGCAATTGCGCAAGATGCCCTGCTTGGGTGTACGCCGCGCCGTGGTCGGCATGCTCAAAGACAAGGACATGGCGGGATCCCTTGCCGAACTCGATGGTCTGATCGGCGAGTGGTATCTGGCCAGCCTCACCGGCCCGCGCGCCGCCACTGCTGCGCAGCTGGCTGCGGCGTTGGGAGAGGGCAAGGACCCTGCCAGGGAGTTTGATGATGTCAGCGCCGCTTATCAGGCAGCGTTGGCCGCATCGAGTCCGGACGATATGGTCATTGTGTTTGGTTCGTTTTACACTGTCGCCGACATTCTGGCGGGTGTCGCCGTCTAGGCCACACCCCGGCTCCCCGGCCTTCGGGCGGGGAGCCAAATCGCATATTGAGTTACGTAAAGGTAGGATTCAACTTGGCCTCGAAGTTTCAAAACCGTCTGGTGGGCACCGTCATCCTGGTGGCCCTGGTTGTTATTTTCCTGCCGGACTTGCTGGATGGTCACAAGCTGGCACAAAAGGAGGAGGCCTTTGCCAAGATCCCGCTGCGCCCCGAGCTGGAGCCTGCCAAGCCTGCGCTGCAGGTCTCGGCAGCCAGCAGCCTGCCAGCCGATCATCTGGCCAGCCAGCAACAGGCCTCTGCGGCCCAGCAGTGGCAAGTGGAAGAGGTGGCTGACCCTATGACCCTCGCCGGTCAGGGCAACGGTGCACAGCCGGCGACAACCCCTGCCGCACCGGCGCCGGTCCAGCCGCAACAGAATGCCCAACCCAAGCCACAGCCCAAGCCGGAAGTGGTGGCCAAAAAAACGGTCGAACCGCCCAAGCCAGCACCCAAGCCGACGCCAGCCAAACCGGTTGAAGTGGCCAAAGCGCCCGCACCGGCCAAGCAGCAGGCGGGTCAGATCAAGTCCCTCGACGATCTGATTGAAAGCAAGATGACCCAGCCGACCACACCCGCGCCTGCTGCGGCACCGGCACAGGGTAGCTGGATCCTCCAGCTTGGCGCCTTCAAGAACGTCGACAGTGTCAACGCACTGGTGAGCAAGCTGCGGGCGGCGGGCTACTCTGCCCACACCTCGCCGCGCACACCGGTGCAGGGTCAGCTCAACCGGGTCTTTATCGGACCGGATGTCTCCAAGGCCAAACTGCAAGGGATGCAGGGGCGGATCTCCCAGATGACCGGCCTCAGTGGCTCGGTGGTCTCTTACAATCCGTGACGGCTTGCCGTTGGCAATGGCCCTCTGAAACAAACACCGCGCCCCGTGCGCGGTGTTTTTTATCTGGCTGTCGTGATTTTTAAGGACGGCGTCGTACAGGTCACCCCCCGGTTGGGATTTTCGGGCAGTTGGGGTAGTCTGAGCCCTTCTGCTACTCACAGGAGTTCAAGATGATCCTCTCGACGACCCCCACGCTGGAAGGCAAAACCATTCGTGAATACCGCGGCATCGTGGTTGGCGAAGCCATTCTCGGCGCCAACATTTTCAAGGATCTCTTTGCCGGGATCCGCGACATCATCGGCGGCCGCTCCGGCGCCTATGAAAAAGAGCTGGCCCGTGCCCGCGAGATCGCTTTCGATGAGCTGAAAGAGCGCGCAGCGGCCCTTGGTGCCAACGCAGTGGTCGGCATCGATATCGACTACGAGGTGGTGGGGCAAAATGGCAGCATGCTGATGGTCAGCATCAGTGGCACCGCTGTGGTGGTCTGATCGGGCCTCCGCCTCTGCATGGGCAATGAGCCGATAACCGGGTTATCGGCTTTTTTATTGCCTGTCTGATACGTGGTGGCTGGCAGGGTTATCACTTAAATCATTGATTTTAAATATTTATATTTATTAATAATTCCACGGACCGGTTTTATTTTTTTTCACTGGGTGGCCCGAGAGGGTCAAGCTAGAGTGCCGCCATCAGGAACGACACCGCTCACGGACGAGGTTCTCTTCTCTTGAAGGCGTATCACTATGAATCAAACACCCGCTCTGCTGACCCTTGTCATGTTGGCCATGACCGCCCATGCCGGCAGTGCCCTCGCGGCGCTGCCCAACTTCAGCGCCACTTGCCCCACCGATATCCGGGTCAAGTCGCAAGGGGGCAACGTCTTTATCAATGGCAAGAAGGCGACCCTGAAAACGCTGGCGCCCGCCGCCTATTCGGCCACAAACGGCAAGGTGGTCATCGGGATCACCTTCGATCTGCCCGCCAGCGAACCCATCCTGGATTACGTCATCAAGCATGATCGGCGAGCCCACGGCTTTTGCACCGTGCACGCCTGGTCGGCGGGCAAGGCAGCCGCACTGCCGATGGCCAAGGGAGACTCGCCCTATCAGGGCAAGTGGGTAGCCAAGAACCGCGAGACAGGCGCCACGGTGGCCAATATTCAGGTGGATGGCAAGGAACAGGTGTGGGTCAACGGGGTCAAGGTGAAGGCCAAGCGGGCCGATGGTGCGCTGCAGTTTCGTCAGGGCACCATCCTCTACACCTTGCAGGGGGATCCGCGCATTCGCGATGAGAGCGACTGGAATGACAGCGATGTTCAGAACACCGGCCCCATCCGGCTCGAGTAACAGACGTGCTGTACCACGGCTTGGTCATTGATGCAAAAAACAGAGAGCGGCATGGCCGCTCTCTGTTTTGTTGTCTCTATTGGGTGATAGCTGTGCGGGGTTAGATGCCGTGGATGGCGTTGGCTTCCCCATACCAGTCCAGCTTGTCGGCCAGGGTGACCACCGAGCCGATGATGATGAGACTCGGGCTTTTCACCTGACGAGCCAGTTCGGCCAACTGCTGCAGCTCGCCGCGCACCACCCGCTGACTGAGCTGGGTGCCTTGCTCCACCAGCGCCACCGGGGTATGACCGGGCATGCCGTGGTTTTGCAGCTCATCCTGAATGCGGGCGGCGTGGGCCAGCCCCATGTAGAACACCAGGGTCTGGCGGGGGGCCGCCAGCGCCGACCACTCCTGGGCGATATTGCCCTCCTTATCGTGGCCGGTGATGAACTGCACCCGCTGGGCATGATCGCGGTGGGTGAGAGGAATGCCGCTGTAGGCGGCGCAACCCGATGCAGCCGTAATGCCCGGTACCACCGAGAAGGGGATGCCCGCCTCGGCCAGGGTTTCCAGCTCCTCGCCACCCCGGCCAAAGATAAAGGGATCGCCCCCCTTGAGCCGCACCACCTGTTTGCCCAGCAGCGCTTGTTCCAGCAACAGTTGGTTGATCGCCTGCTGGGACACACAGTGGCGGCCCGCCTCCTTGCCAACAAAGATCCGCTCGGCATCCCGGCGAACAAGCGCCAATACCTCCTGCGAGACCAGTCGGTCATAGACCACCACATCCGCCTGCTGCAACTGCTGCAGACCGCTTAGGGTAAGCAGTCCCGCATCGCCGGGGCCTGCGCCCACCAGGGTTACGCTTCCCTTGATCTGCAGCGGCTCATCGAGTAGCTCGGCGATGCTCTGCTCGGCGGCCTGTTGTTGGCCGCGCGCCAGCTGGCATGCCAGTCGCTCATGGCTAAAGAGCCGCTCCCAGAAGCGGCGGCGGGCCAGCTTGTCCGGAATGAGTTTGACCCGCTCGCGCAGCTTGCCCGCCAGCGCCGCGAGCTGGCCGAGGTGTTGCGGCAGCATGGCTTCGAGTTTTTCCCGCAGCTGGCGGCTCAGTACCGGTGCCGCGCCTGCGCTAGAGATGGCCACCATCAGCGGCGAGCGGTCGATGATGGCGGGCATGATGGCGGGCATGATGGCGCTGCAGTGGGCCGGAGAGTCCACCACATTGCAGAAGATCTGGCGCAGGTTCGCTTCGTTGAAGACCTGATGGTTGACCTCTTGCTGGTTGGTGGCGGCGATCACCAGCCACTTGCCATCGAGCAGTTCGGGATGAAAGCTGGCGGCGCAGACGGTCAGGCGACCCTGCTCGGCCCAGCTCATCAGCTGGGGTTCCAGATGGGGGGCATTGATGGTGATCTTCGCCTTGGTATCGAGCAGCAGACGCGCCTTGCGCACCGCCACCTCACCGCCGCCGACGATCAGGACCGGCTTGTTTTGCAGCTGACAGAAGAGAGGGAGAAAGTCCATAACAGGCTCCGGATGCTGGCCCGCTCGCAATGCCGCGCCGGGCGAGATAGCAGGGCGCGCCGTGACGCACCCCGGATGGTCGGGGGAAAGATCCCCCGACGGGAATAAAAAAGGGGAAGGGTGATCTACGCCCGGGCCAACGACAGATCCCCACCGGTGTCGGCCACTTGATCACGCTTCCCCAAACGAGGTTTTTCCTATTGCACCGCTTTGACGTGCATGTTGGCGACGTACTGATCTTCGGCCCAGAAGATGCGGTCAGCGACCATGGCTTCCGGATTGAGGGTGACCCCGCGCAGCACCCGCTCCTTGAACTTGTGATAACCGGCCCGGTCGATAAGGTGACCCATGTGCAGATAGATGGGTTTGCCATCCAGCATCTCGGCCTCGAACTCGAACAGGTTCTTGATCACTGCGTGCAGCACCTCTTCGGTCACCCAGTTGAGGAACAGTTTGCCGGTACGGGGGGTCTTCTTGCTGGTGCGTCCCCCCAGCTTGACCATGTAGAGCTGCTTGGGATCCCGTTGCCAGGCCAGGGTCGGGCAGGCCAGCACGCACTCGCCACAGCCGATGCACTTGCTCTCCTCTTTGACCGCCTTGCCATGCTTGATGGCGAGGCAATCCACCGCGTGGTGGCTACATGCCTTGACGCAGGCGCCGCAGCCGATGCAGCGCTCGGCATTGAAGTGGATCTTGGCGATGCCGAGGATGCCGAAGTCGGCCATGTTGGCCTTGGCGCAGTCGTTGGGGCAGCCGGCGATCACCATCTTGAGGTGATAGGGGTTGGGGTAGAGGTGTTTCTCCATCCGCTGGGCCAGCCCGGTGCAGTCGATATTGCCCTTCTGGCATATGGTATTGCCCTGACAGGCGACGATGTTGCGCCCGCCGATGGTCTGGTAACCGGCTGTGGTGTCCTCTACCTCGATGCCGCAGGTCTCCACCTCGATCTCCTTGATAAAGGGTTCGAGGGCGGCGTTGACCTTGTCCATGTCCTGATACTTGATGCCGGGCATCGCCAGCTTCTGGCGGGTGGTGAGGTGGATCAGGCCGTTGCCGTACTGTTCGGCGATCTGCTGGGCCACCGCCAGCAGGTGGGCGGGCATGATCCCGCCGGGAATGCGTACGCTGATCATCGCTTCGCCGCGCACCTTGGAGAGGCGGTATTCGTTCTTGGCGCGGGCCTTGATGATGTCGATATCGAGACTCATGGTGTTCTCCCTCAGTCGATCAGATGCTGGGCCTGGTCAAAACGAAAGACCGGTCCATCCACGCAGATATAGGTGTCGCCCATCCGGCAGTGGCCACACTTGCCCACGGCGCAGGCCATGCGGCGTTCGTAGTCGACCCAGATGCGATCCTTGGGGATGCCCCGCTCGAGGAAGGCGAGCACCACGAAGCGGATCATGATGGGGGGGCCGACCACGATCACCTGGATATCCTCCTTGTCAGCGAGATCCAGCTGGTCGATGTAGTCGATGACCCGGCCGATGCGAAACTGCTCGCTCTCCTTGCCCTCGTCCAGGGTGACGATGAGGTTCTGCTGCTCGGCCCAGAGCGGCATCTCGTGGCGATAGAGCACCGCCTGCTCGTTCTTGAAGCCGAGGATCATGTCGAGGGACTTCACCTCTTCCGGGTGTTTGCTGAAGCGGCGCAGCAGCCCCTTGACCGGGGCGACGCCGGTACCGCCCGCCACCACGATGAGGTGCTGGTTGCGGTAGGTTTCCAGCGGGTAGCCGTTGCCGTGGACGCCGCGCATCCATACCTTGTCGCCCACATCGAGGGCAAACAGCGCATCGGTCACCTTCCCGACCTTGCGGATCAACAGATCCACATAACCATCGCCATAGTCGGAGACCGAGATGGGCGCTTCGCCCACGGTGGGCAGGGAGATCTCCACAAACTGGCCGTAGTGGACATCAAAGTCGCGGGAGACCCGGAAGTTCCACTCCAGCTCGGTGTGGCGCTCGATGGCCAGAATGGTGTAGGCCTTGGGCAGCAGGCGGTTTTCGACCACGTCCTGCTGCGGTTCTGCTGTTGCGGTTTGCTGGCACTGGCACATATCAGTTCGCCCCCTGCGCGTTGTCGGCTGCGATGGTCTGTTCGACCACATCGGTCATCTTGTTGATGATGTTGCTAAAGGAGATGTAGTGAGGGCAGCGATCGTCGCAGCGGCCGCAGCCGACGCACATGTGCTCCTCCCCCTGACGGGCCTTGTAGTCGTTGACCTTGTGCAGGGCGCGATAACGCAGGCGCTCGCCATGCTTGGCGCGAAAACCGTGGCCACCGGCCATGTCGCTGAAGCCATCCACCATGCAGCTGGCCCACTGGCGACGGCGCTCGCCCTGCTGGGGGTTCTCCGCATAGGTGAGGTCGTGCACGCTGTAGCAGCTGCAGGTCGGGCAGGAGGTGGTACAGCGGCCGCAGCTGATGCAGCGGCTGTCGTACTCGGCCCAGACCGGATGGGCGGTGAGGATCTGGCGGATCCGCTGGGGGTCGTCACAGACGCTGTCCGGGGTGCGTACCTTGACCGGGTTGCTCTGGACAAATTCCGGGGTGAAGTCATCGGATTCACCCAGTTCGGCAAAGTAGCTGAGCAGCTCGGGATCCTTCACCTCGATGCGGGCACCCTCATCGCTCAGACGAATGGCGGCGGCGTAGTCCTGGGTCTCGTTGCTGCCCATGGAGACGCAGAAGCAGTTCTCGAAGCTCTCGCGGCACTCCAGCAGCACCAGCTTGAGCTTGCTGCGCAGTCTGGCGTAGTAGACGTCGCTGTTCTGGCCATTTTTCAGGTAGACCTGATCCAGCCTGCGCAGAGCGTGGATATCACAGCTGCGCAAGAACAGCAGGGTGGGCTTGGCCTCCACCTTTGATTCGCGCAGCTCCAGATTGTCGAAGTGGAACAGGGTCTGGGTGATGGGGAGCACCACCTCTTTCGGGGAGAAGTGGGACTTCTCCTGCCACACCAGATCGGCCGGATGGCGGATGCTGTGGTAGGTGACGTTGTCGGTGTCGGAGAAGCGGCCGCCCCGATATTCGGCCGCGGGCGCCATGATCCGGTAATCGGGCAGCAGCCGCTCGAACAGTTGCGCCAGCGCGGGATGGGTGAGAAGAAACGACATAAATAAACACCTTGTATGAGGGTGAGATGCCCTGGCATAGGGATGAGGAGCGGGCCGGTCAGGATGTCTGGCATCGGTTCTGGCCGCGCTTGCCTCGCCACGGTCTGTTTTTATGACTCATGTTGCTCAACTGACCCGATTGTTATTGTGTTTGCGGCGCGTGCGTCGCGGCAGGTCGGGTCATGCCTGTAAAATCCTTATCAATTGAGCAGGGCGGCCTTATAGCCTGCGCACTTGCCCATCACGTATCCCATCTCCAGCTTGTTGATATCGCGGGTGAAACGGGAGACGGGGAAGTAGTCGGCCGGGGCGATCACCTCGATCTGGCAGTCCTCCGGCGGATTGGCGATAAAATCGAGCGCCTCGTTGTAGCTGCGATCCCGCTGCTCCAGCGCCTGTGCCAGCGCGGGGCGGGTCTTGAGCAGGGTGCGGATCATCCAGGGGAAGGGCATCGGCTTGAGCCGATAGCCAAGGGGTTCGGAGAGGATCACCGTCAGGTGACGGGCACCGCGGCGGTAGGCCTCGATCACCGGGATGGAGTCGGCCACCCCGCCATCTGTCATCGGTACCCCGTGCACTTCCGGGTATTCATGGGAGGCGAGGGGAATGGCGCAGCTGGCGGGCAGCACCTCGTTCATGTTTTCCGGCTTGACCCGGATGTACTCCGCCTTGCCGGTCAGGGTATTGGTCACCACCGCATAGAAGGGGATGCCGGTCTCCCGGTAGGCGTGAATGTCGAGGGGATACTTACGGCAGCTGGTGTTCCACAGCCAGTGGATATCCACCAGATTGCCCCCCTTGGCAAAGCGCAGGGGATCCATAAACTGCTGGCTGCATGCCAGTTTGGTCAGGATCTCGTGGCTGCGGCCATGCTGGCTGGCGAGATAAGCCAGCAAGTTGGTGGCCCCCGCCGAGACGCCGATGGCGAAGTCAAAGGGGCGATAGTCATGCTCGATAAACGCATCCAGCACGCCGCTGGCAAATATGCCGCGCATGGCGCCGCCTTCTACAACCAATGCGCTGGGGGATGCGTTTTTGTTCATGACAGGCACCTCATTGATAAGTCAGAGAGAAAAAGTGGGAAAGAGAACGTCCGGGCTGTCAGGCCGACCGTTCTGACAATCAACCGGGGTTGGCCATCGCAATGAGGTCATTCTAGGAAGGGGATGGTGTTTAGAATATCTGTTAATAATGAATTAAGTGTTTTGTATTTCTAAACGATGGTGATAAACCCGTTGTGATCAAAGGGGTTGTGTAGGAGTCTCAACAACTCTGTGATGGCTGGATATTGGCAAGGATGAGTGTGTCATGACGTTATTGGTTCCCCCGCTGCTTAAACGTGGCGATACCATCGCTTTTTTCTCCCCCTCCAGCGCGGCGACCGCCTGGGAACCCAACCGTTTTGCCCGCGCAAAAGCCTTTCTTGAGGGGCAGGGCTTTAGGCTCAAGGCGGGCAGCCTCACCGGCCAGCAGGATCACTGGCGCTCCGGTTCCATCGCCGCGCGGGCCGAGGAGCTCAATGCCCTTATTCGCGACCCCGAAGTACGCTGCATCATGTCGGTGATTGGCGGCAGCAACTCCAACTCCCTGCTGCCCTACCTCGATTTTGAGGCGCTGAGGCGCGATCCCAAGATCATCGTCGGCTACTCAGACGTGACGGCGCTGCTGCTCGGCATCCACGCCCAAACTGGCCTGGTTACCTTTTATGGCCCGGCGCTGGTGGCCTCCTTTGGCGAGTTGCCGCCGCTGGTGGATGAGACGCTGGCCAGTTTTTTACAGATTGCATTGGCCGATGAAGCTGGCGTCCCCTGCACGCTGCCCACCCCGGTGCAATGGAGCGATGAACGGCTCGATTGGGAAAGCCAGACCCGGGCCAAGCAGTGCCAGCCCAATCGGCTGATCTCGGTCGGCTCAGGCCGGGTTGAGGGACGGCTGATTGGCGGCAACCTCAACACCATGGCGGGGATCTGGGGCTCCCCCTATATGCCGGCCATCGAGCACGGCGACATTTTGCTGCTGGAGGACAGCCTGAAATCTGCCGAGACGCTGGAGCGCTCCTTTGCCCATCTCAAGCTGTGCGGGGTGTTTGGGCGGATCGGCGCCCTTATCCTCGGCAAGCACGAGCTGTTCAACGATCAGGGTAGCGGCAAGCGCCCCCTCGATATCCTGCTGGAGGTGGTGGGGGAGCCGAGCTTCCCCATTCTGGCGGAGTTTGACTGCGCCCATACCCACCCCATGCTGACGCTGCCGCTGGGTATCGAGGCAGAGCTCGATCTCGACAGGCAGAGACTCACCTTGCTGGAGCCCTGGTGGCGAGCAAAATGAGGGCGAAATGAATGTCCAACAACAAGGCCGCGGATGCGGCCTTGTCTGTTTTTGTGTGGCGTGATCAGGGCAGGGCATCGGGCCGGAAGCTGGCGCGGATCTGCGGCACCAGGCTTGAAGGGTCGAACCCTTTCTCCTCGCCCAGCACCGGATGGAGCAGGGGTTTTTCTTCGATGGGGGTGATATCCCCCGCCAGCAGCTGGCGGGTGGCCTGACCCATCTGGTAGAGCTGGCGCACCGGCGCAAACTGGGTCGCCAGATTGAGGGGATCATCGGCGCGGGTGAAGGCCATCATGGGGATCTGGTAGGTGGCATCGCGTGCCGGCTTGTCACCGTGAATGCCCTTGCCGGCAGACATCAAAAACGGCTGGTGATCGCCAAAGGCCACCACCAGATAGCGCTTGTCCGACTGGTCTAGGGTCTTGAGCAGTCGCTCCAGCGAGGCCATGGCATCCACCACCCCGGTGTAGTAGGTGTTGAGCAGCTGGGTGTCGCTCTCGCTCTGGTTCGGGCAGGCGCCGCTGCGCTCCTGCCCCTGATAGCGGGGGCCATCGAAGGGGCCGTGCCCCTGCATGGTGACCGCATAGGCAAACAGCGGTTTGTCATCCTGTTCGCTGCGCTTGAGCAGGTGGTCGATGAGGGCATCATCGGAGATATAGAGTCCCTTGTGCTCGAGGGTGGTGAAGCGGGTGTCGAACCAGCGCTCCTCATACCCCAGCGCCGGGATCGCTTTGGCGCGGCCCCAGAATTTTTCCACATAGGGGTGGGCGAACAGGGTCTGGTAGCCACTCTTTCTTGCGCTCTGGGCCAGCCCCGGCACCTGCTGCGAGAGGTAGTAGTAGGGCACCACCCCCTGCTTGAGCAAGCCCACCGGCAGGCCGGTGTTCATCTCGAACTCCGCCAGTACCGTCATGCCGCCGGTGGTGGGGGAGTGGATGGTCTTTTGCCACTGCTGCACGCTGGCGGGCAGGGAGAGGGTGGGAGCCGGGGCGCAGATCCGCCCCTTCCAGTCGAGCCAGAGCGACTCATATTGCAGCACGATCACCAGATCCCAGCGCGGCGCTATGCCCTGGGGCGGATAGCTCAGCTGCGGGGTCAGCTCGTTGATCTGCAAGGGGTAGCGAAACACGCTGCCGCTTTGCAGCATCTCGTCCACCAGATTGAACAGATAGAGGCCGGGGCCGGAGCGGATGATGTCCCTGTGGTAGTTGACCGCGCGATCCACGTAGCGAATGTTGGCTCCCAGCAGCTTGTTGCCAGTCTGGGTGGCAAAGACGCAGAGGGCAAAGAAGGCGACGGTGGCAGCGGCTGTGCGCAGCACCCAGCGTGACAGGGCAAAGCGCCAGCAGAGAAACAGTGCCAGCAACACGGTGAAGATGGGCAGGATGGGGTGCTGGTCGAGCAGGATCCGCAGCAGCGCCAGCAGGTTGCCAAAATCATCCCCGCCGAGCGGCACGCCGTAGATGGCGATCTTCATAAAGTTGGCCAGCAGACCTATGCCTGACAGCGCGGTAAAGACCAGCCCCATATAGAGGTTGAAGCCCGCCAGCGCGCAGAGGCTCCAGCCCAGCACCATGCTGCCCCAGGCCAGATAGTAGTGCTCCGGCCGAAAGCCTGACCAGAGCAGAAACTCCCCCAGCTTGAACACCACGAAGCCGTGCAGCAGCACGAAGGTGAGGTTGCCGAGCAGCAGGCTGCCGATGATCCGCCAGCGCAGGCTGCGACGCAGCTTTGGCAGCACCGTTTTGAGCACGGCGGCGCTCAGGGCCAGCACCAGGGTCAGGCTCACCACCAGATAGGTGAGGTTGAAGCCCTGCTCCGGCAGGGTTTGCAGGATCTGGCTGAAATCGCCGCTCTCGGGGCGATCCTTGAGCAGCAGACCGATGCGCAGCTGATAGCGGCTGGCCAGCGCATCATCCGGGGCGCGCAGAGTGCTGTTGAGATCCAGGGTGCAGCGGTTATTGCGGCACACCTGACGTTTATCCACCGCTTGACTCAGCTGGTCAATCCGCTCCCCCTTGTCGTTGAGCAGCTCTACCCGCACCTTGTCCCCCGCTTGCAGCGGCCCTCGCAACTGCCACTGACTGCGTACCACCAGATAGAGGCCGCGGCTGTCGCTTTTATAGAGCAGGGCGTGGCGGGTGAGGGTAGCCAGCGGATTGTCGGCGGGGCCCAGCACCAGCGGCTGTGCACGGCCCAGCCAACTGCCGGGATTGATCAGCGGCAACAACAGGGTCAGCAGCAGCAATCCGCCCAGCAGGGCAAGCAGCAGAGAGGGCAGACTCAGGACGCGGGGGCGGCCTGAGGAGGGGCGATTCATATAAGCTCATCCTTTGAGCGAGTGAGGGAGAGATCGTTCATCCGCATAGAGTTTGACCCGATGGTGCGGGCCTTGTTTCAGCTTGTCAATTTAATGACCACTTAATGAATATTTGGTTACAGCTCAACCTTGCAAATTGTGATCCCGATCGAGGGGTTGTTCGGAATATGTGATGAAAGCGTCATCATGGGGTTTTGCCACTGGCTTGGGAGGGATCTGCTGTTTAGTCTCTCGATAGCGACTGGAGGTACATGTATGAATCCCAAAGTGATGGCACGTCAGGCCAGATTGCTGCGTATGCTCGAGAGCAAGGAAGAGATCCGGATCGGACGCGAGCGCGACTGCCCGCTGCCGCTGGCCCAACTGGTCAAGCTGAAGGATAGCCATCCGGCTGTGGTCAAGGTCTATCGCCACGGTCTCACCGCCGAGGTGTTTCACCTCAAGGTGGAGGGGCATCACTGGTGCCTCAAGCGGCGCCGTCAGGATTCACTGGTGGCCAACCTCGATGGCAAGACCGCCTTTCTGACCGAGCTGGAGCGGCGGCGCGAAATCGAGGCGCTGCGCGAGTTGCATCCTACTGTCCTCTCCCACGTGGTCTGCACCAGCTTTGGCTCGGCGCGGGCCGGGGTGCTGGTCTCCCCCTGGTTGCGGGGTGTGCCGGTCCATCAGCTCAACGAACGCAATCTGGCCCAGATGCTGGAGGTGCAGGGGGAGCTGGCCCGCTGGGGCTGGTTTGACTGGGACCCGAGCCCGGGCAACCTGCTCGATGACGGCGAGCAGATCTGCGTTTTCGACTTTGGCTATATGTGGACCTTCGATCCCCGCTTTGAATACAACTCCAACGGTCTGGTCGACCCGCAGTTCCATGTACCGGAGCGGTTGGAGACCCGTACCCTCTCCGGACTCTGGCTCGATGAGGCCGATCCTTTGCCGCAATTTCGCTACTGGCGCGAGCTTTGTCTGAAATGGGTGAAACGGGAGATCCACCACCTGATCCGTGAAGGGGCCAGCGCGCCCGTGCTGGCCCGCCTGCACGCCCTGCAAGGGGAGTGGAGCGCCGCGCTGGCGAGCGACGAGGCGCTGGTCGCCAACTGGTGGCGGGACATGTATCGCAGCCACCGGCTCGATGTGGCCGATGATCTGAGCGGCCAGAGCTGCGGCCCGCTCACCCTGCGTCGCCTCGACTGGTTGATGCAGGCGGTGACGGATCACTATCCGCTGCTGGTGGACAATCTCTCGCCTCAGGAGACGGAGTTGGGCCAGACCGGGCTGCTGGCCCGCTTGCAGCAGCTGCGCCGCGAAGCTGTGGCCTGCCAGTTGCCTGCCACCAGCCTTGCCTGAGCCAATACCTTTGCGGAGTACAAATGAACAGGGCGCCTTGCGGGCGCCCTGTTGCATGGTCTGGTTCGCCTCGCGGTGAGGGTCAGTCCAGCAACTCCTGATGGAGGCGGTTGACGATATTGCCCGCCTCGCTCTCCTTGACCAGGAAGCAGAGGTTGTGGGCGCTGGCGCCGTAGCAGATCATCCGGATGTTGTGCTCGCGCAGGGCGTCAAAGACCTGACTGCCCACCCCGTTTACTTCGCTCATCCGGTTGCCGATGAGCGCCACCAGTGCCAGACCGGTTTCCACCTCCACCTTGCAAAGCTGGCCCAGCTCGGCCAGTACCTTGTCGCTCAGGATCGGTTCGCCGTTGCTCTGGCTGCCGGTGTGATCCAGCGTCAGTGACACGCTCACTTCCGAGGTAGTGATGAGATCGACCGAGATGCGGTGACGGGCCAGAATGCCGAACACTTCGGCCAGAAAGCCGTAGGCGTGGAACATGTTGAGGCTGTGCAGGGTCACCAGCACCTGCTGGCGGCGCAGGGCGACGGCGCGAAACAGCGGGCTTGAATCTGTGCTGGCGCGGATCCAGGTACCACCGGCGGCAGGGTCCTTGGCGGAGCCGACAAACACCGGAATATTCTGGCGCACCGCCGGTTGCAGGGTGGCGGGGTGCAGCACCTTGGCGCCGAAGGTGGCCATCTCGGCCGCTTCGACAAAGCTGATTTCCGGGATCGGGCGGGCGCGGGTGACGAGGCGCGGATCCGTGGTGTAGATGCCGGGCACATCGGTCCAGATCTCGATACTGGCGGCATCGAGCGCTTCGGCCAAGAGGGCTGCGCTGTAGTCAGAGCCGCCGCGACCCAGCGTGGTGGTGCGGCCATCGCCATCGGCACCGATAAAGCCCTGGGTGATGATAAGGCTGTCGCCAAGCTGCGGGCCCAGCGTCTGCTGGCAGAGGGTTCGGGTGGTGGCCAGATCGACGGTGGCCTTGCCAAAGCGGCTGTCGGTGCGCATCAGCTGGCGCACATCCTGCCAGTGGGCCTTGACGCCGCGCTGGCGCAGCAGCTCGGTAAAGAGGCGGGTAGACATCAGCTCGCCGCAGGCGATGAGGCGGTCGGCCAGCTCCGCATCGGTATGCTGGTGAGCTTGCTGGGCCATGAGGCGAATTTCGTCCAGCTGGCCATGAATGAGGGCGCTCACATCAACAGGGTTGCCGAGATCGGTCAGAATGGCCTGCTGGATCCCGGCCAGTTTGGCCAGCTGCTCGTCGCGGCCCGCTTCGTCCAGCTCCCCTTGTGCCAGGGCGACCAGCAGGTTGGTGACACCGGCGCTGGCGCTTAGCACCACCACCCGGGTGGCGGGATTGGCCAGCACGATGTCGGCGCAGTGATTCATGGCCGGGAAGTTGGCGACACTGGTTCCGCCAAACTTGGCGACATTGATCGGGCTCATTGCTTACTCCTGTCTTATTTTAAGATTCCGGTTCCATCGGGCAAAAAAGAGAGGAGGAGGCTGAAAATGGCAGGAATGAACGAAGCTATCCCGGCCAGAAGCACTCCACCTGCAGAGCCCATCCCGTACCGCCCCTGACAGGACGCGGTGTGGGATGATCACTACCGATGACAACCCGGGGGATTCAGCCCCCGCAGCCGACGTTGAGGTCACCAGTCTCCTCACTCGTCTCGGCGCTGCTCCCCCTGACCCAAGTTCACCGGACGCTGGCGTCCTCCCTTAGGCTGCCTGGGCAGCGCTCCTCTTCTGGCTCCACCAGGGCGGTGGAGTGCATTTAGAAATACCCTGCGTTGGATTGCACTGTCAATCGAGTTTGTGAAAAAGTTCAAATTGTCGGCTAACTCAACGCAGAATCAATGGCTTAGGCAATGGTCTTTGACAAAACCTTGGAACGGCGCTGCCAGTTGTAGAGACGCTGGCGCGCCACCGGCAGATCTTCCACTTCCAGCGGATCGAAGCCCCGCTCCCGGAACCAGTGGATGGAGCGGGTGGTGAGCACGAACAGGCGGCGAATGCCAAGCCGCTTGGCCCGCTCGGCCACCTTGGCCACCAGCTGATCCCCCCGGTTGGAGTTGCGATAGTCGGGGTGGATGGCGACGCAGGCCATCTCCGCCATCGCCTCTTCCATAAAGCAGTAGAGGGCCGCGCAGCCGATGATGAGACCATCGCGCTCGATGATGGTGAACTTGTCGATCTCCATCTCCAGCTGCTCGCGGGAGCGGCGCACCAGAATCCCTTCCTCCTCCAGCGGGCGGATCAGATCCAGAATGCCGCCGATATCCTCGATGGTGGCGGCGCGGGCCTGCTCGGCACTTTCCCGCACGATCTGGGTGCCGAGGCCGTCACGGCTGAACAGCTCCTGCAGCATGGCGCCATCATCCTGATAGCTCACCAGATGGGAGCGGGGCACGCCGCCACGGCAGGAGGCAATGGCCGCACGCAGGTAGCGGGCAGTGCCGGACATCTCTTCGCCAGCCTGCTCCAGCTCCACCAGCAGCTCTTCGGCCTGCTCGGGGAAGAGCTCGGAGATGGCTTCGCCGCGCCTGTCCATTACCCCCTGGGTGCTGCTAAAGCAGATGAGCTTGTCCGCCTTGAGATCGACCGCCACCCGGCGGGCCACCTCTTCGGAGCTCAGGTTAAAGCTCTCGCCGGTGACCGAACAGCCGATGGGGGAGATCAGCACCAGACTCTTCTGATCGAGCTGGCGGGTGATCCCCTCCACGTCGATGCGGCGTACCCGGCCGCTGTGGCAAAAGTCGATGCCATCATCCACACCGAGCGGCTGGGCAGTGACGAAGTTGCCGCTCACCACGCTGATCCGCGCCCCCTGCATGGGTGTGTTGGCGAGCCCCATGGAGAGCTGGGCGGTGATGTCATATTGCAGGCCGCCACACACCTGTTTGATGATGGTGAAACTCTCGTCATCGGTGACCCGGATCCGCTTGTGGTACTGGGCCTCGATACCGGCGCGGGCCAGCGCCTCATCGTTTTGCGGACGTGAACCAAACACCAGCACCAGGCGTATGCCCAGTGTCTGCAGCAGGGCGATATCGCTGACGATATTGGCGAAGTTGGGGTGGCAGATGGCTTCTCCCCCCATCATCAGCACAAAGGTGGCACCCCGATGCACATTGACATAGGGGGTGGATTGCCGGAAGGCATTGACCAGACTGGGTTCGCGTTCACGCACTTGATATTTCTTCCATAAAAAAACAGCGACTGGCTCAATATATGAAAATTAATTCACAAATCAAGACTAAATATTGATTTTGGCCGTTCTGGTCTACGAGGGGCGGCTTGGCCGTGCGAATTGGGAACGTGTGGCAGGAAGCGCAGATGGCCGTTGGGGCGAGCAGGGAGGGGCCTGCCGGTTGATCCGGCGCGATAAACTGCTATCTTCGATGCTCCTTTTCGTCAGCTGTGTGATTTCACAGGGTTTTATACAAGGACAGAATTCATGGAACAGATTATTTCACCGGCAGATGCCCTGCCGGGACGACGCGAAGCGATGGTGATTGGTCAGCAGCATGCGGTGAATGGCAACCCGACCCAGGGGCCTTGGCCCGAAAACATGGCGATCGCCTGGTTTGGCATGGGCTGTTTCTGGGGTGTGGAGCGCCTGTTCTGGCAGCAGCCGGGCGTCTACTCCACCGCGGCCGGCTATCAGGGCGGCGTGACCCAGAATCCCACCTACAAAGAGGTGTGCAGCGGCCTGACCGGCCATGCCGAGACGGTGCAGGTGGTGTTTGATCCGGCGGTGATCCGCTACGGCGATCTGCTCAGACTGTTCTGGGAACAGCACGATCCGGCGCAGGGGATGCGTCAGGGCGGGGACATTGGCACCCAGTACCGCTCGGTGATCTTCTATGGTGACGAGAGCCAGCAGATCATTGCCCAGCAGAGCATGGCGGCCTATCAGCAGGCGATGGCGGCAAGCGGCGACAGCCGGGCCATTACCACCCGCATTCTGCCGCTGGCGCCCTTCTACTACGCCGAGGATTACCATCAGCAATATCTGGAGAAAAATCCGGATGGCTACTGCGGATTGGGTGGCATTGGAGTCTGTTTGCCGCCCAGCCTGAACCGCTGAACAGGTTTGTAGTCGATTTCTTAATAAAAGTGAAAATAAATGGTCGGAGGAGGGAACTTATTGCGACCAGTCGGGACTAACTAGGTAGCGTCCAGGGATCGGATGCAAAGTCCAGACACATTTCTTGCCTTGATAACCGCCTGATGAATGAACGCACTGGCGGGTTGAAAATGATAGCAAGCAGGGCTGCCCACCAAGGCGGCCCTTTTCCTTATCTGCTGTTCTGAAATCTTGCGTTGGGCGGGAAAACCGGACGGCAGATCAGCCGATGGCGCTGTCGAACAGGTTCTTGATGAGATCGATAAACTCGATGAGGAAGGTTTTCTGTTCCGGGGTAGGGGCGCGCAGCCAGACGGCAGAGAGCACCTCTTCCAGATCGGCGACCACGGCGTCGGCCTCCTGCATGATGGCGAAACGCACCTTGGGATCGAGCTGGGGGTTTTGCTCGCAAATGGCCATCAGGTTGCTGGCAACACGGCCACTGACCAGATCTTCGATGGTCTCTTCACCATCGTTCTGCTGTTGGGATTCAAACAATCCCAAACTCTCCACCAGATACTCGATCAGCGAGATATAGCCTTCACTTTCTACCACCATGGTTGCTGCCTCAATACAGTAACAATACGAAAATTAAGCGTATTTTAGTGGCTTGCCCTAGCTTGGCAAGCAGCAGTGCAGGCGATGGCGCGTAAAACTGACTCCACCCCGCTCCACGCACTCCAGCCCGGTCAACGTAAAGCCATGTCGTAAAAATAGCTCATAACTGAAGGCGCTGGCCTCGGTGGTGATTAGTGTCATACCGAGCCCTCGGGCCCCCGCGAGCGCCGTGGTGAGCAGCAGATTGCCCAGTCCCTGGCGCTGATGGCCGGCGCTCACATAGAGCAGACTGAGGTGGCCATCGGGGCTCAGGGTGACAAACCCGAGGGGCACATTTGCCTGCTCCGCCACCCAGCCGTGGTGCTCGCGCAGCTGGCTGACAAAGCCCGGATGTTGTGAGCCGAGGGCCCACTGCTCCACCTGCTCGGGGCTGTAGTGCTCGGGGCCGCTGCGTCGCACCGCCTGCTCAAACAGGCTCACGAGGGCGGGGATATGTGCCTCGCCAAGGGGGACAATGCAAAGTGCTGGACTAAGTGCTGGGGTCATAAGGTCGGGTCGTCAGTGGGGGAGAGGGGGCGCGGCGCCTGTGGCCGTTTGGCTTTGGGCAGACCCGCGACAACCCGCTCATAGGAGTGGTGCACCCAGCCTTGCCACAGATCATCCGGCAAGGTGTTGTTCAGGGTCACTGTGTTCCAGTGTTGCTTGTTCATATGCCAACCCGGTTTGACCTCGGGGTGGATCTCGCGCAGCAGCAACGCCAGCTCGGGCTCGCATTTGAGGTTGATGGTAAGCGGTTCGGCCTGCCAATCCACCAGCGCGAACATCTTGCCCGCGATGCGGTAGACCAGGATCTCCGGGCCAAACGGGGTATCTTCGGTGGCGCCCGGCAGGGTCAGCAGAAAGTGGCGCAAACGGGTCAAATCCATGGAAAGTTCTCGCGCAAGGGGTGATCCGGGTCATGTCAGGCGCATATCTATCGGCGGGCCTGTTCTGTTAATATGCGCGCAGCCGAGTATACCCCCCATCACCAAGGGAGCCTATTGGATGTTGTATCACAAGACTTTCGAACTGGGTCCCGAGCGGGATTGGGTGGTGTTTGTCCACGGCGCCGGTGGCAGCTCCTCCATCTGGTTCAAGCAGCTGCGCGCCTATCGCGAGCACTTCAACGTGCTGCTGCTGGACTTGCGCGGCCACGGCCAGTCCCACCAGCTGCAACAGGTGGTCAAGGGCCACTACAGCTTTCGGGAAGTGACCGAAGATATCGTTCGGCTGCTCGATCATCTCGACATCCGCCGCGCCCACTTTGTCGGCATCTCCCTTGGCACCATCCTTATTCGCCATCTGGCCGAGCTCTGTCCGGAGCGGGTGAAAAGCATGGTACTGGGGGGCGCCATTTTGCGGCTCGATATCCGCTCGCGGGTGCTGGTGCAACTGGGCCGACTCGGCCAGCACTTCCTGCCCTATATGTGGCTCTACCGGCTGTTTGCCTTCATCATCATGCCGCGCCAGCACCATCAGGAGTCGCGCAACCTCTTTGTGCGCGAGGCTCGCAAGCTCTGCCAGAAAGAGTTCAAGCGCTGGTTCCGCCTCGCCACCGAGGTTAACCCGCTGATGCGTTACTTCCGCGAACGCTCCCTGCCCATTCCCACCCTCTATGTGATGGGGGAGGAGGATCATATGTTTCTGGCACCGGTGCGCGAGCAGGTGGCCCGCGATGCCAGCTCCTCATTAGCTGTGATCGAACAGTGCGGCCATGTCTGCAATGTGGAGCAGCCGGAGCAGTTTAATCGTCGTACCCTGGCATTTATTCAATCGCTGGGGGGCGGGAGGAACTAATCATCTGTGAGCCTACTCTCCTAATTATCAGCCAGCTGTTGGCAGGATATTAATAATGAAATATTAGAAAAGTAGGCATGAAAGATTATCTGGATAAAGTATTTGTCATTTATGTGTTAAGCACATCACCTTAACTAATTAATAAATTGAATCGGTCCCTCAAAATTTTATATTCATTTAATTTAGATGATTCTTTTCTTTCTGAAATAAGATTGATGATATCATCATCATCTAAGGCGATAATAAACCCACGAGAATCTTTTGCTGTATCAATGCATCGCAAAAATAAACGTTCCTTATCCTCTATCTCTCTACATGTTAATATACCAACTTTCCCTCTGTTGGGTGAAAATCGGCCAGACAACTGATCTATTTCTGGATTTCCAATCTCCTTTCCATAGTTCTTGCACTCTACGAATATCATTGAGCTTGGGTAGTGTAATGATAGCCATGCAAAAAAACCATCTCTAGCTTCATTCGTATATGTAATATCTATTCTTTTACGCCCATCATGAATGTTCTTCTGTTTTGTGGGGTAACATAAAGAAGGGTACAGCAACGATGTGAAGATTTTTTCTATAATTATTTCGTACTTGCCAGCAGAATCTTTACCTGTTGGGATTGATCTTAATTCATTGATGAGAGAGTCCCAATCAGGTTTATCAGATTGCTCTACTTCTGATAAGTCCTCATGAGTTAATGGTAGTGGGGCTCTGGAACTTTTCTCATATCTATATTCATCTAAAATATGAGGGCGTTTTAGTGTTTCGGTTACTACGGCTAACTTATCAGATCCATATTTTTCCATTAACGCTTTTTTGGTAACACGTTCAGTACCATTTTTTAATAGCTCGACTAATGATGTTCTTGCCCTAAGTTCTTCTATTTGCATCTCTGGTAATAAAAAATGCCTATAATACTCATCATATTGATAGGAGACTTTCTGTCTAACCAATAGTTTAGGAACTAAGATAACTTTTCCATAATTAGTTAGTGGTAAGGATACAAAAGTATTTTTCCATTCACTTTTTACTGGATTCCACATGGGGCCTGAATCAATGTGGTCTACAAGTGGTATTCCATAATATTTACACATATCCTGAGTATATTTGATTAAAGGTCCTCTCAAAATGTTACAAACAGCATCTGATATCATGTCGGTACCAATACCTTTAATTAAAAGACATGTATCTTCCAAGTCCTGTAACAATCCAGTCAATGAGGCTTGGCTTTTTGATAATGCACCCCATACGGAAATAGCAGATAATTCTCCGAAAGCGTGGCCTCTACTGGCTCCTTGAGAGTATCCTAGATGAAATTCATTGCGTTCATTAAGTGATGATAGAAGACTTTGCGCTTTTTTGTTATTCCCATTCTTAATGTTAAATAAGACAGTTTCAAAAAAACTTTGTAGGAGTGAAGAAAGTTCATTTCCCCAAGCTGAATTCAATGATTTGATACTTGTAGGGTCAAGAAAAACAGGAATGTCTGTATCTAGTCTAATATCTACAAAGTCAAGATAAGGTTGTGTTTTTCCTAAACTATAATATTCAGAAATTTTCATTATTTTAGCCTTGCGTTGTTATTTTGGAATGTATTTTTTATTGGCTTATGTTTCATAAATTAGAGTATGCAACATACTACCCCATAAATTTAATATATCTGAAAGCGTACTTTTAAGATTGGCACGGTGTATTTGTGTGGTAGTGGGTAATGGGATGGCTACCGCACGGGGTTACAGCTCCCAGCTTGCTGCTTTTAATCAGATTGGACGTTGATCAAACATCGGCTTACCTTGGCTGCTTTTGGGGCTGCGGGTGCCGGATGGGCAAGATATCAAACGATGACCAATTTAAGTGAGTAAAAAGTTAGTTATTGCTCGGATTTTGAAAGGTTTTTTGACAAGGATCAGACTTGACCCAAGTTGGCTGCGGGTTGAGTGGGTGGGGTTGTTCGATAAACAAACAGATAAGACATCCTTGGCTACTGGCGCCAAGTGACAGAAGTGGCTGGGCAATATCACAGTGATGCCCTGTTATAAGGGCGATTTGTTTTTAGGTCATCGAGCAGACCGGCCACGTTTGTCGAGGGTGTTCAGTAGCCGGTCATCTCCAGATAGCCGACCCCCTTGGCATCCCCCGAGACAGAGACCGCACCCTCCCAGTAGTCAAAGCGACCTGTCATGGCCTGATTGGGCTGACGGGCTTTGATGGTGAGGCTCATTCCGGCGGCGTTTAGCTGCCACTCGACGGGGTAATCCTGCCCCTTGGGGCCGCGCCAGGTGTTGCCCGGGGTGAGGCGAATCGCGTCGGGGGCGAGCACCCGGCTGCTGCCATCCTGTTCAATCAAGATGCCGTAGCGGTTCTCGGGCTCAGTGCGTCCCGATTTAGTGCGCAGGCGAAACAGCATCAGCTCGCGGCCATCGGCCAGTTGCAGCGAAAACCAGTCCCAGCCCGATTGCCATTCGGCTAATACCGAGCTGCTCCACTCGTGATCAAACCACCCTTGTCCGGTGACGGTGCGGGTCTCGCCATCGCGAGTCAGGGTGCCGCTCAAATGCAGGCGTGGGTAGGAGTAGTAAAAGGAGGCGTTGCCCGGGCTCTTCTCGCTGTAACCGGCCTTGCCTTGCAGCACCAGCGGTTTGGCGGCAGTGACGGTGAGGTTCAGCACGCCAATCTTGCTCTGCACCTTGAGGGTGGCGGGGAACATCGCTGCCCCTTGCGAGGCAAGCCGCCACTCCCTGAGCCAATATTGACCGCCGCTGGCCCCCGCCAGTCCCGGCCCCTGCCGACTGGCCCGTTCATCTTGCTGGTGGCTGCCACGGTCGAGATCCGTGATGGCAAACTGGGCCAGCCAGAGCTGGGGGGTGAGCCAGGGGTTGCCTGTGCGGAGTTCTTGTTCGATGCCCTGGCGAAACAGAGTCCACTGCATGCCATATTCGCGCCCCTGTTCATCCTTGAGGTTGCCGGTGAGATACCACCACTCGGAGCGGTAATCGGGGTGGGCGGCGTGATCCTCCGGGAGCTGGATAGTTTGCCCCAGCAGCACCTTTTTAAAGCTGTCGTTGCCACCGCCGAGCAGGGCGCCCAGATCGCTGGCCTGCGCGCTGCCGCTTATGGCAATCAGCGGGATCAAGAGGGTGGCGAGCCACAGGAACCGTAAAGAGGACAAGCTTCCCCTCACCCTGGCCCTCTCCCAAAGGGAGAGGGGATGGTTCAATGCCGCACTGTGATCTTCTATGCGCTGAAGAAGGGGCGGAGAGAGGGACGTGGTTAATGAGAGCTTTAAGCCATGGCTGAGCCAGTGCGCTAACCGATATGTCATACCACTCTCCTTGCCGCATACCAGGAGGCCAATGCGCCACAGACCGGCGCCAGCAACAGGGCGGTGACCGCATGAACGGGGGCGGCCTCGAAGGCGAGGCGCCAGCCAAAGGCGCGGGGATTGACCACCTCGATCAGCACCCAGGCAAGGCCATATCCCACCGGCAGGGCCAGCAGGGCGGTGAGCAGCCCCAATCCCGCCCCTTGCCACACCAGTAGCTGGCGGCAGTGGCGGGGGCTCAAACCCAGACTCTGCAAGGTCTGCAGCTCGCCACGGCGCGCCAGCCCCAGCACCATAAAGGCCGAGCCGATGCCGACAAAGGCGATGCCGAGGATCAGCAGTTTCAATAGCTCGGTCACCACAAAGGTCTGGTCAAACACCTTGAGGGCCGCGCTGTGGATGGCGGGGGCGGAGAGCAGATTGAGCTGCTCGCCAAAGCGCTCGCGCAGACGGTCGGCCAGCTGCTCGGGGTCGTTGCTAAAGAGGGCGAGGGATTGCACCGCCCCCGCCTCGAAGGCGTGCAGGATCTGTCCCTTGTCGCTGCCGTAGTCCTGATAGACGCCGGTGACGGTGAACTGCCTTGGCCCCTGCTCGCCGCTGATCGCCAACTGCTGGCCCACCTTGACCCCGAGGCGCACCGTCAGCGGTTCGCTCGCCAGCACTTCGTCGGGACGGGTGGGCCAGCGTCCGGCCAGCAGCGGATAGGCCGCTTTAAGCTGGGGGATAAAGTCCATCTGCACCCACTCGATGGGCTGCCCCTGCCAGCGGGCAGGGTGCACCGAGCGGCGCGAGGCGGCGCTCACCAGAGGATTGGCGAGCAGGGTCTTAAGGGTCGCTTCGCTCAAGGTGCCCTTGTTGCCCGCCACCCCCTTGGGGGCGGTGACATAGAGGTCGGCGGCCAGACGCTGGCCGAGCCAGATCTCCACGCTGGAGCGAAAACTCGACACCATGACCCCGATGCCGATGGCCGCCGCGATGGCCAGCTGCAACGCCATCACCGCGATGGCGGTGCGGTCGAGGTGATAGAGGGTCTCGGCCACCCCGAGCCGGGCGGTGAGGGGGCCGTCCGCGCGCCGTCGCAACCAGCCAAGTAGGCCGCGCAGGGCATCGGGCAGCCAGAGCGCCATGGCCAGCAGCCAGCCTCCGGCGATAAACAGCGCACCGGTCAGACCCGTTTGCGGTAGCCACAGGCACAAAGCGCACAGCAGCAAGATGGCGATGGCCAGCACGCGCCGTCGCCACGGGTGAGCGGGGGGACGGCTGCTTCCCGCTCGCAGTTCGAGGGGGGATTGGCGCAGCAGTTGCCACCAGCCGGGCAGGTTGGCGGCCAGCGTGCCGAGCAGCCCGATCAACAGCGCCTTGAGCAGGCTCACGGGGGAGAGGCGCAACAGATCGATGGGGTTGGGCCCATAGAGATCGGCCAGCGCCTGGGTCAGTTGTCCCATCAGTGCCAGTGCCAACAGGCTGCCGAGCAGCACCCCGAGCAGGGTGCCGATGGTGGCAAGAATAAGCAGCTCCAGAATGAGCCAACGGAGCACCCGACTCGGCCCCATCCCCAGAATGATCAACTGGGCCAGCTGGGGGCGGCGCACGCTCTGGACAAATCGCTGGGCGTTGAACACCAGAAACAGTCCCACCGCCATGGCGAGCAGTGACAGCGCCGTCAGGTTAAGGGCCAGCGCATCGCCAAGCTGGCTGGCATCCAGCGCCGGGCTGATGGGCTCAAGCCACAAAGGCTGGTTAGGGTAGCGGGTTTGCAGGGTGGCCTGCAGGGTGCGAGCCTCGGCGTCGCTTAGCTTGAAGACGATGCGATCGAGCCGACCCGCTTTATCCAGCAACGGCTGGGCGAGGCCGATATCGGTTATCAGCAGCCGCTCCATGGGCACGGCGCCCGGCTCGAAGGTGCCCGCCAGCGTCAGGGTTAGGGCGCTGGCGCCATCGCTGCCGCTCAGCACAAAGCGGCGGCTCTGGCCCGCTTGCCAGCCAAGGCGATCTGCCTCGGGGGCCGCCAACCAGATGCTGTCGGCCCGGTTTAAGGAGAACGCAGGTTCGCTTGCGGGTCGGGCGCCAAACAGCTGGCGCAGGGGGCCGGGGTTGAAGAGATCCATTCCCAACAGCTGAAAGCTGCGCCCCTGCTCATCTTTGAGCCAGCCATGGAGCTGGGGCATGGCATCGAGGGCGGGTTGGCTGGTCACCAGTTGCACGTAAAGCTGCTCATCCAGCCCGCCAGCGGGGGCCAGCCGGTAGTTGGCTTCTCCTGCCAGCTGGCTGCGGGCGGCGACAAAGTTGGTGCGGGCACTGTGATTGAGTAGCTCGATGGCCACCACCAGCGACACTCCCAATACCAGCCCGGCCAGACTCATCAGCAGCAACCAGGGGTGACTGCGATAGAGGCGCAGCAGCGCTTTGAGTGGCAGCATCAGCGTGTCTCCGGCTGGCGCAGTCGCTGTTTAGTCATGGCGGGGCCCCTTGAGTTCGATAAGTTGCCCCCCTTCGAGGCGCAGCACCCTGTCGGCCAGCGCAGCATAGGCGGGGTTGTGGCTCACCAGCAGCAAGCCGGCGCCAGTGTCCCGCACTGCCGCTACCATCAACGCCATCACCTGTTCGGCATTGTGCTCATCGAGGCTGCCAGTGGGTTCGTCGGCGAGCAGCCAACCGGGTTGATGGATGAGGGCGCGGGCCAGCGCCACCCGCTGTCGCTGACCGCCGGAGAGTTGCTCCGGCCAGGCATGGCGCTTGTGGCTCATATCGAGCCGGTGCAGCAACTGGTCAATCTTTGTCTCATCCGGCGGCAGAGCGTTGATGGCGAGCGGCAGTGCCAGATTCTCGGCCACGTTGAGGGTCGGCAGCAGGTTGAAATCCTGATAGACGATACCGAAATGGCGACCACGCAGGCGCGCCCGCTCGTCGGGGGATCGGTTGTCGATCCGGGTCTCCCCCAGCCAGATCTCCCCTTCATCCGGTGCAATCAGCCCGGCGATCAGATTGAGCAGGGTGGACTTGCCACAGCCGCTTTGGCCCAGCAGCAGGGTGATCTCGCCAGCGGGGAGGGCGAGATCGAGATGGTGGAACAGCGGCAGTCGTTCACTGCCGTTATCGAAGCTCTTGCAGAGGTTGCGCAGGGTCAGCATGGGATAACCGTTTGATGGTCAATGGCTTTCATCATGCTTGGTACGCTAGCACGGCCAGCATTGATCAACACCCCTTACGGTTGATCAAGAGTGCCAGTTAGTGATCAAGGCGGCAAAAGAGCAGTGGATCCTCGCTGGATCCCGCTTGCCCGAGGTGGTTAGAATAGGGGCTTCCATGGGTCACAGGATGAGCAAGGATGTTACACAAGCAAGTCAGTTTTATCATCGATAGCAAGGGCAACAAGCAGGCTGCCGTCGTCCCCATCGAGATCTACAACGAGCTGATGACCCTGCAAAAGGCACTCTCCGACAACCGGCCGGGGGAGCGCGAGCTCTACCACTTCAACGGCAAAGGGGCCGAGGCCCACGGTTATCCGGTTGGCAAGCGGCAAAATCCCGGCTTTATGGTGCTGGCCGGTTCCACCGCCAATGGCGAGGATGCTGCCTCCCTGCGTGAAGCGGTGATCGAGCTGCGTCACGAACTGCTGGAGAAGGGGGTCATAGTGCCCCGCAGTCAGGGTGGCTTTGTCTTTACCGCCGATCAGCTGTTCAACAGCCCGAGTCTGGCCGCGAGCCTGGTAGCAGGCAACAACCGAAGCGGTCTGGATGCCTGGCAAAACAGCGCAGGCTATACCCTCAAGCAGTCGGGTTTTGGCAAGAAATAATCCCGCGTTTCGACAGCAAACCAATTAAGCGTTAATTGACCTGGATGAATTTTTCTTTTCATCCAGGTGCTAGCATCATTGCCAGATGGTTCTAAAAGGAAGAGACCATGTCTGCGCTCACCCCTGTTATTTTGCTGCTGTCCCTGTTTATCCCTCCCGCCCATGCCAGTAGTGGCCCTGTTCTGTTGACATCCTCCTCAATCGGACTTTTTTGTGTCGGATTGTTTGTGTTGGCCTACGCCCTGGTGATGGCTGAAGAGTATCTGCAACTGCGCAAGTCCAAACCCGTGCTGGTGGCCGCCGGGGTGATCTGGATCCTGATCGGTATCGCCTATGCACAACAGGGGATGAGCCCTGTCGCCGAGCAGGCATTTCGCCATACCCTGCTGGAATATGCCGAGCTGATGCTGTTCCTGCTGGTGGCGATGACCTATATCAACGCCATGGAGGACCGGCGGCTGTTCGATGCCCTGCGCGCCTGGCTGGTGCGATCCGGCTTTCACTTGCGCACCCTGTTCTGGTTGACCGGTGGGCTTGCTTTTTGTATCTCGCCAGTGGCAGACAACCTGACCACTGCGCTCTTGATGTGCGCCGTGGTGTTGAAGGTGGCCAACGGTGATCGGCGTTTTGTGAACCTAGCCTGCATCAACATAGTGATCGCCGCCAACGCCGGAGGGGCGTTCAGTCCCTTTGGCGATATCACAACCCTGATGGTGTGGCAGGCGGGCAAGGTGCAATTTGGCCAGTTCTTCACCCTGCTTATTCCCTCTCTGCTCAATTTTCTGGTGCCGGCCATCCTGATGAGCCTGATGGTGCCGCGTCATGTGCCGGAGGCTGATAACGAGGTGGTCGATCTCAAGCGGGGGGCCCGCCGCATCGTCGCGCTGTTCTTGCTAACCATCATCACGGCGGTGCTATGCCACAGTTTCCTCCACCTGCCACCCGTACTAGGCATGATGCTGGGGCTCGGTTATCTGCAGTTTTTCGGCTTCTATTTGCGCAAGTCGCTGCCACGATCCCTTGCCCGCAAGCGTGCGCTCTATGAACGCAATGGCGATGAGGTGCGGTTGCGCAGTCTGGGTTCTGTGGTGCCATTTGATGTGTTCAACAAGGTGGCCAAGGCGGAGTGGGATACCCTGCTCTTCTTCTACGGGGTGGTGATGTGTGTCGGTGGGCTGGGCTTTATGGGCTATCTGGAGCTGGTATCACACTGGCTGTATGACGCTGGGGATCCCACCATGGCCAATATCTTCATCGGGGTCTTGTCCTCCGTCATCGACAACATTCCCGTGATGTTTGCCGTGCTGTCGATGAACCCGGATATGGCGCTGGGACAGTGGCTGCTGGTGACCCTGACCGCCGGAGTGGGCGGCAGCCTGCTCTCCATCGGCTCTGCGGCCGGGGTGGCCCTGATGGGACAGGCCCACGGCATGTATACCTTTTTTGGCCACCTGAAGTGGCTGCCAGCTATCTTGCTCGGTTATCTGGTGAGCATAGGGGCGCACCTCTGGCTCAACAGTGCCCAGTTCTGAACGTCCGGCCGCCAGTACGAAAAGAGGCTTCCGTTGACGGAAGCCTCTTTCGTTTTTCTGACCGTGGGAGGGGGATCAATCGCCTCGCTTGCCGGTCAGCAGCCAGTAACTCAGGGTGGAGCCCACGCCGCAGCAGGCGATGGCGATGGCCATGGGCAGCGGCGAGTGGGGCGGATTGAGGTTGACCAGAATGCCGACCAGGGCGCCGATGCCAAAGCGCAGGGTGCCCGCCAGTGCCGATGCGGTGCCCGCAGATTGGGGGAAGTGGCCCATCAGGCCGGTCATGGCGTTGGCGCCCACCAGACTGATATGGCCGACAAACAGTACCACCGGAATGACGATGCCCCACAGACCGCCGGTCTGGCTCCAGGCGTTGTAGACCAGCAGGGCGCCCGCGCAGGGCAGCACCAGCAGGCCGTATTGCAGCATCCGCTCGGCACCCACCCCTTTCACCAGTCGGCTATTGACGAAGGTGACCACCATCATCAGCAGGATATTGAGGCCAAACAGCCAGCCGTAGTGCTCGGTCGGCACCTTGAAATACTCGATATAGACGTAAGGGGAGCCGCTTAAGAAGGCGAACATGCCGGAGCTGGAGAGGGAGCCGCACAGCACATAGCCCATGGCGCCGCGATGGGAGAGCACCCCCCAGTAGTTCTTGAGGATCTGGCCGATCTTGAGCGGCTGACGGTGCTCCGGTTTCAGGGTCTCCTGAATTTTCCACTGCATCACCAGACAGATCAGCAGGCTGATCCCCACCAGCAGCCAGAAGATCACCCGCCAGTCGGCGTGGGCACTGATATAGCCGCCCACCACAGGCGCCACCAGCGGCGCCAGGGTCATCACCAGAATGACGAACGACATGGCGCGAGAAAACGCATCCTTCTCGAACAGATCGCGCAGCAGGGCATTGACCACCACAGAGCCGGCCGCGCCGCCCGCCGCTTGCAACATCCGATAGGCCAGCAATTCGGGCAGGGAGTCCGCCATGGCGCAGCCCACCGAGGCGATGGCAAACATCACCAGCCCCGCCAGGATCACCGGCTTGCGGCCATAGCTGTCGGCCAGCGGGCCGTAGAAGAGCTGGCCGATGGCAAAGCCGCCCAGAAAAGCGCTGATGGTGAGCTGAGCACCGTCGATGCTGGTGGCCAGATCCCGGGCGATGGCCGGAATGGCGGGCAGATACATATCCACCGCCAGCGGGGTCAGACCCGCCAGAGCGCCGAGCAGGATAAACAGGAAACGGGGGGAGAGGGCGGCAGCCTGAGCTGTTGGCGATTGGGGCATAGGGTGTCCAGTTGATGCGAAACGTCGGGTTGAAAAGCGCGAAAAAAGCAGTCTATCAGTTTTGTCGCGGCTATGGATCCGGTATGGCGAGCCAGAGGCCGGGCTCGGCGGCAAAGCGCGGGGCAAACCAGTGCTGGCGCACTGCAGTGGGCATCTCGCTCGCAGCGATGGGGCGGCGACTGAGGCGGCAGGCACCTTGTTTGAGTGCGAGGCTTGCATCTCCCTTGTACCAGCCATCGGTGACTGCCAAGGCCGTGGTCTCCCGCAGCAGCCGCACCCCCCACTGGGTCACCAGCGCAGGGCATGCTGTTTCTGCCAGCCTTGCTGCCTGAACCATGGCGGGCGGACGGGGCAGGGTGAAGGTCACGCCGATCAGCAGCAATCCGGCCACCGCGACCACCCCCTCGCCACGGCGTGGCAGCCAGCCAGCCAGCAGCACAATACCGAGCAGGGTGATGGGGGCCAGATGGCGGGGATTGTCCGGGTTCTGGCCAAACAGGGTCCAGAGCAGCAGGGCGAGCCAGTAGAGTGTCCAGAGTGGGGAGAGGACTGCAGGGTGGTTTTTTGCTCTTTGCCAAAGCGGCAGTACCAGCAGCGCCCCAACAGCCAAGGGCCAGAGCGGGGTCAGCTGCTCATGGAAAGTGCCCGCCCAGCTTAGCAGCCGGTCGCCGTGGGCTGACGCCGTGTTGCCCCACAGGGTAAAGTGACCGTCGGTAAAGCGCCGCCCCTCGCTGAAGTAGGCCCAGCCATCGGCCTGCCAGACAAACAGCAGGCAGGCTAGCCCCACCAGCACGATGGGGAGCACCAACCTGACGCGGTTACCCTGCTGTGCCAGCCCGAGCCACAGGGGCAGCAGCGCCAGCACAAAATAGGAGGGGCGCAGGGCCAGCATAAGGCCCAACAACAGGCCTGCCAGTGCGAATCTGCGCTGCTGCAAGGTCAGCAGCGTCCCGAGCCAGGCGGCGAGCGCCGGCCCATCCGAGAGGCCGGAGAGCGCCAGGGTCGGGATGAGCGGTAGGGCCAGCACCAGCAGCCAGACGGGGGCGAGCAGGTTTGGCCGTTGCCACAATCTCACCGCCAGCATAGCGGCGAGCGGTGCCAGCAGGGCTGTGCCCAGCAGGCTTGCCCACTGCACCGCGCGGGCCGGATCGTCCACCAGCAGATTGAGCAGCCGCGCCAGCCAGATAAAGGCGGGGTAACCCGGAAAGTGGGGGGAGAACTCCAGCACGCTAAAGCGCGTCACCCCGTGGGCGAAATTGAGGGCATCGTCTGAATCGAGCGCCACCGGGAAGGCCAGCAGCCAGCTTAGCCAGGCCAGTTGCAGCAGAATGAGCAGCCAAATGGTGGTGGAGCAGGGGGAAGGCCAACGCCGGGCCATTACCTTACCCCTCATCCCCAGCCCTTCTCCCGCAAGGGGAGAAGGGGGCAAAGCGGCGTCCGGGTGCATTTATCGGCAGGCCGTGCGTAGGGTGAGTAGAGCGCGCAAAACCCACCGCTTGTCACAGTGAGATGGCAAAATGCTTGGCGGGTAGCCATCAAAGCGGCGCCAGCACGGCCATCAGCGCTTTTTCGGCATCGCTAAAGGCGGCGGCGTCGGCGGGCTTGGCACCTACCCCGAATACCCCCGGGTTGCCGATGGCATCCAGCACCCTGGCCAGAGCCTGTTCGGCTGCCTTGCGATCCCCTTCACTGAGGGAGGGGAGGATCAAGTCGAGGAAGCGCTTGCTCTTGACCACCAGCACCTTGGCAGTCTGGTAGTCGCCAAGATTCTGGCTGGCCCCTTCGAGGCGGCGCTCGATCTCCGCCTTGTAGGCGCGATTGAGCAGGGCCGCGGTAGCCGCGGCGTCTTTGGCCTTGATGGCGGCGGCCAGTGGCGCTTGCAATTCCACCTTGTGGTGCTGTTCCAGATAGGTCAGCTCGTCGGCAATTTCGCTCAAGGTGGCGCTGGCATCCTTGCCGTCAGTGGCGGCGCCCAGCAGCGCTTCGCGGGCGTCGATCAGAGGCTCCTTGCCGGCTGCGGCGTAGGAGTAGGCCTGCGCCTGCCCGCAGAGGGTCAGTAGCAGGGTGAGGGCGAGTAAACCCGGGCGGATGGTCATCCTGTTCTCCTTACTTAATGCCAAGAGGTTGGCACTCAGGCCACGCTCTGGGTTTCAATCACGGTATTTTCGTTGCGATGGTTGAAGATGGCGTGACGTCTGTCCACCCCGTCGATCACCATGTCAGCGGCCATCATCCCCATCTCCATGGCGGTGTCGGTGAAGATGTAGCGGAATGTCCCCTGACGGCCGGTCATGATGAGGTTGGTGATGGGCATCAGCGCCTTGATGGCTTCGTTGCGGCGTGCCTGATAGCCGAGATCCATCAGTGGATAGGCGTATTCGCTGCGGGCTTCGAAGGTCTCATCGCCAAGCTTCTGGGTATCGACGCCGAGGCTCGCCAGATCGGCGGTAACCCGACCGCGCAGATCAGAGAGCGGAGCCTGCCAGGTGGCATCTCCCGGATTGCAGGGGATCTCCAGCATCACCGAGGTCTGGCCCTGAGGCGCCATAAAGGGGCTGCGGCGGCGCGGCTCCTGCAGACGGGTGGCCAGAATATGGGGGTCGGAGAGGTACTGCCAGGTGTTGTCCGACAGGTTCTCCTGTTTGAGCGGCATATTGACGAAGCGAAGCGACCGGTATTGGAGATCGCACGGCAAGCCCAGATGCTGGCAGGTGAGTGGCAGCGGCAGGGTAGAGATCACCTGATCAAAGTGCTCGCTCTGCTCAACGTCATCTTGTTTCCAATAAACCCGTTCGATGCGGCCATCGGCCTGCTCAAGGCGGGTGATGGTGGCGCCGGTTTTGAGCTCAACGCCCTCTGCCACCAGTCGCTCCCCGAGAGTGGTGAAGATCTGGCCGAAGCCATATTTGGGGTAGCGGTATTTGCGGGCATAGGTGCGCACCGAGATACTGCCGTTGCGTCTTGGCAGCAGGCGGCGCGCCACGTCTTTCAAATCGATGAGGCTGATGCGCTGGCCGGCCCAGTCGGCGGAGAGCTTGTCCGGATTGATGCCCCACAGCTTAGCCGTGTAGCCCTCGAAGAACTGGCGGTAGAGGGTGCGGCCAAAGTGACTCTGGATCCACTCGGCAAAGCTCGCCTTGGCGAAATCGGTGGGCTTCTTGGCAAAAGGCAACAGCAGCAAGTCTTTTACCGCCCCGGCCATCAGGGCGAGCGGCGCCGTCTTGAGCAGGTTGGGCAGGTTCAGGGGGTAGTCATAGGTGCGCCCGCCAAAGCGGATCACGCTCTTGCGCTCGGCGTGGAGCAGGTCATCCCCCATCAGCTCGTCGATAAAGGCGAGCAGCTCGGGGTTCTTGGTGATAAAGCGGTGCCCGCCGTAGTCAAAGCTATACTCCCCATCGCGCCCCTTGAAGGTCTGGGTGGCACACATGCCGCCGACTACCGGCTCCTGCTCGAACAGGGTGACTGCAAAACCGGCGCGGCGCAGGCGCCAGGCAGCCATCAAACCGGCTGGGCCGGCACCCAGCACTGCAATGTGCTTCTTGTTGTTATCACTCATGACGTTTTCCGAAACTGCTTGATAGATAAGGGAACCGCGCCAGGGCGCGGCTCCCGAATGGTGTTGTTACCCCGTAGCCTTGCTACCACAGGGCGTGTTGGCTCAGCCCTTGCCAGTCGCGGCACTTACCTGCGGGCGATAGCTGCGCTGCCAGAGGGTAACGAAGATCGCCAGATAGAGGGCCCAGGTCAGCAGCTGCAAGCCAGCGGGTGAGGCATTGTAGCCAAACAGGGCGCGCAGGAAGGTACCAAATACCCCCTGATCGTCGAGAATGTGGCTGATGTCGAACACCGGCGTGGTCCAGAAGGTGATGATGTCTGCCGCCTGCAACATGTTGACGGCGGACGAGAGCAAGCCTGCGGCGATGATGATGATAAGCAGGCCGGTCCAGCGGAAGAAGGGGGCCAGCGCCACCTTGCGGGTGGAGCGCAGCAGCCCCCACACCAGCGCGATGGAGACCAGCAGCCCAGCCAGCGCGCCCATCAGGCCGGATTGCAGATCGACCCCTTGCCCGGAGTAGAGCAGGGCGGAGAAGAAGAGCACGGTTTCAAACCCTTCGCGCATCACCGCCAGAAAGGCGAGCAGCACCAGACCAAACAGGTTGCCGCCATCGATGGCCGCATCGATACGCGCCGTCATGGCCCCCACCTGGGATTTGGCCTGCTTTTGCATCCAGATCGCCATATAGGTGAGCACCAAGGTGGCAAAGATGAGGATCCCCGCCATCAAGAGGTGGTTGTAGCGCTCGCTCTCGAACTGGCTCACCACCACCTGGAACAGGAAGGCGACGATCAGGGAGGCGACAAGGCCGAGCCCCACCCCCAGATAGATGAACTTGTTGTAGCGGCTCGCCCCCAGCTTGGCGAGGTAGGAGAGGCAGATGCCGACCAGCAGGAAGGCTTCCAGCCCCTCGCGCAGGGTAATCAGAAAACTTGCAAACATCAGGATTGAGGCTCCGTAGCGGGCGTGACGGGGAGAGGCTGCAGGGTAAGTTGCAACCGATTGAGTTGCACTATGGGTGGCTCCGGCAAGCTGGGCTCGGCGGCGCGCACCGCATCATTGACCCACTTGGGGTAGGTGCGGAAATTGAGTTTGATATCGGCCTTGAAGGGCCCTTGGGCATCTGCGGGCAGCGGCCAGGCTTCATCGCGCCAGCCATCGGCCGGAATGCGGGTATCTTCCAAGAGCTTGGCGTAGCGCCAGAACTTGAGCCCCACCGGCTTGCCCTCGGCATCGCCGAACACTTTTCTGAACAGCCGCGCATCTTCAGGGACAGCGCCATCCACCGGCTGGCCGCTGGCAAGAACCACCTTGCCGCTGGCGTCGGTGACGGTCAGCTCCAGCCAGAGTTCACGAAAATCAGCTACGCCAGTGGGCAGAGCATGGCCCGCGCCAGTATTGGCGACCCGCACCACCAGTTGCTGACTATCGGCCGCCTGTTCGATACGGGCGGAGAGGGTAGCGCTGGAGCGCAAGAGCGCCAGGCTCTCCTGTTCAAGGTCGGGGTTGCGCAGCCCCACCAGCTGGTGCTGGGCGCCGGTAAAGTTGTGGCGATAGAGCCGGGCTTTCATGGTGCCGTTTTCGGTGGACTGGCCCGCCACCGGCGCGCCGCCATTGCCCGGCTCCGGGTTCATGTGGCAGTCGATGCAGGTGCGCCGTTTGGCAGGATCCTCGGCCTTGGCGAAGCTAGATTTTTCCCACTCGTCCCAGGTGTTGACGATGTTGGCGCCGGTGCCCGGGGCAAACTCGTTGTGGCACGACTTGCACAGAGCCGCATCGCGGTAGAAATCCTTCTGATAGGAGGCTTTGTGGGCCGCCGGACGGGCGTTGATCTGCCGCTCGGCCAGCCAGTGCTGGAGGCTGCCGCCCGCGGCATCCTCGAACACATAGCTCTCGCGGTCTTTCAAATTCACGGTAAAGGCGCTGTTGCCGCCCGCATCTTCTACCTTGGTGATGCGATGGCAGAGCACGCAGCCGGTCCCTTCCTCCACCACAGGTTCGCCCGCTTTGTGGGCGGCAATCAGCGAGGCGCCACCCTGCTCGAACATGTGTGAGCCCTTGGGCAGATCCAGCTGGCCTGTCATCACCTGCTGGGGCATGTGGCAGCCTTGACACCACTGACCGAACGCTTCCCCTTCGGTTTCGCGGGCCAGAGCTTGCACCACCTTGTAGTAGGGGTGGGAGTTGCCCATCAGTCGGTGGTTGCTCTCGCTCCAATCCTTGAACGACTGTTGGTGGCAGTTCTGGCAGGAGGCGGAGTTGAGCCACTCTTTCGGGTGAGTGGTCGGCGCCTTGGCGGGATCTGTGCGCGGGGCATCGAGCCGCAGCCAGTTGGCAAGATAGGGGAGGTTGCCATCGGCGGTGACGAAGGTGTGCAGATCTTCCATCATCGCTTTCACTTCCGGCTGGGGCTTCGCGGGGTCAACTGCCTCGGCCCCATCGCGGGTGTCGTGCCCCATGCCGCCTTGGGTCTGCTGGGTCATGCGCAGGTATTCGCCGACAAAATCCCCCGCCACCATGTTGGTGAGGTTGGCGTGGCCGTTGATGGCGTTGTCGCCGCTCTTTTGGCGATGGGCCGCCATCAGATAGCGGTTGGTGAAGTTGAACCCGTCCAGATGGCAGGAGTTGCAGCTCATCCAGTTGTCTCCCGCCATGGGGAAGCGTGAGTTGGACGCTGTGTTACCAAGGTTGAATAGCCGCTCGCCGCGCTGAAGCGGCTCGGGGCGCAGATCCGTCTCTACCAGCTTGGCGAAGTGGGGCACATCGACGGTGACCCGGGCGAAGGGGCCGCTGCCGCCGCTATTGAGGCGGGTAAGATCCTGCCCCATGGCGTTGTGCACCAGAATGTGGTCGCCGTCTACAAACAAGTCCCGCGGATTCTGGCCCGGCAGGTGACGCAAGAGCTGGGTCGCCTTGGCGCCCCCCTGAAACTTCTTGCGGCGGTGGCGGTTGTTGTTGTTGGACTTGCCGCTGCGGGAGAGGTCGAACACCAGCAGATCTTCCGAGCCTGCCAGGGTCAGATAGACCCGCTTGCCGTCGGCGGCGAAGCGCGCGGCGAAGGGGTTGGAGACGATTTGGCTGCGGTTGCCGACGCTTGGCAGATTGATCTGCAAAAAGAGCTGTTTTCTTTCATCGACCCGCTCTTTCTCCTCATCGAGATCGATGATGGAGACCGCAGGAAAGACAGTGCTCTGAAACTGGAAGGGGTGATCGAAGCTCCACAGCACATGGGGCAACCAGGCTTCGCTGCCATCGGGGGAGAGGGCGATGCCATCCAGCAGGCGTGGCAATCCCTGCGAGTCGCTCGGCGTGTCGCTGTGGGTCTTGGCCAGGGTGATGAGCTTGGGCTTGGGAAGCGAAGAGCCCTTGGCGCTATTGCCGAGTTTGGCGAGATCATAGATGGCGAGCTGGCCTGTCATGGCGTGGGTGAGCAGCAGGCGATCGTTGTCGGTCAGGGCCACTCCGCGCGGGGTCTCGGCGGTTTTTGCATCCAGCTGGAGGTTGCCCGCGGTGTCGTAGGCTTGTAGACGAGCCGATTCGAACAGCGTCACCCAGAACCACTGCCGTTTGGCATCGAAGATGACCCCATAAGGGCGATTACCAGTGGGGATAGCCTTTTCCAGAGCGAGATCATCATCCAGCAGCAGCAGGCGAGCGCCGCTGTAGTCGGTGACCAGCAGGGTGCCGTCATCGGCGCGGGCAAGCTGGCGCAGATCGCCCCCCAACTGCACCTCTTTGAGCCGCTTGCCGCTATCGCGCTCAAGCAGGGTGACGGAGCCTGCGTTTAGGTTGGCGGTGACGAGGCGCGGGGCGCTCCCCGCTTCATAGGCGAGCATCCCGGCGCCCATCTGCTGGGCAAACGCAAAGGAGGTTGCCAGCAGCAGGACGAGGGCCAGCAGGGGTGACAAATATGCAGAGAATAATGACTTCAACATGGGATCAGGTGCGCCATTTCAAGATGGTCCAGCGCCAGGCGTGGCGCAGCACCAGAGGAGTTAACGCCAACGCGCTCAGCCAGTGGGCCCAGCTGGCGAGGCTGCCCATGGCATCGCCCGGGGTGCCGTGCAGCACCAACAGCAGGCCGCTGGCCAGACAGACCAGCAGCAAGGCCTCGATGGTGCGACCTGTGATACGCAAAAAGGGTTTGTTGCTACGGTTCAGCAATGCGCGGTGGGAGAGCCAGAAGGCGCCAAACAGCAGCGGAAACAGGGTGAGCGAGAGCATCACGTGCAAAAACAGATTCCAGCGTGCCAGCGACCAGAGCGGGGTCAGCGGCTCCCACAGCAGCAGGCCGGAGAAGAACATCAGGTAGAGGCTGCCCTCGGCGGCCTGATGGTGGTAAGCCAGCCACTGCCAGAATTGTCGGGGTGAAATGGAAAGGGTTGTCATAAAGGCTCCAGCACCCGGGCGGGGCAGCCCGGGGGGAGCAAGTCTATAACGCAGTAAGAGTAATGAAAAGTGTTATCAATTGTATTGCTGGTGAATCAAGGCTGAACAAGCACAGTGATCAAGCTCGACTATTTATTTATGCTCCGCCATCCGCTCGGTCACCGCATAGATGAGCGCGGCCAGCGAGAAGGCGAGAAACACCACCACGGACCACTTCATATCGACTTCGTTGATGATGCCATCTTCGAGGAAGGCTTTGAGTACCTCGACCCCGGCGATGGTCACCAACGAGTTGATGACGATGAGCTTGAGGGAGGCAAAGTTGATCTTGCTGAGCCAGTTGCTGCTAAGGGAGGCGCGCTGTTCTTCCGTCTGGATAAATTGCACATAGCCGCAGATTGCCACCAGGATCAGCATCTGGGCCACCAGTATAAAGTCCACCAGGGTCAGCACGCCGGTAATAAGATCCAAATAGGGGATCTCGAGGATGTTTACAGAAAGCTGATAGAGCTGCATGGCAAATTTCACCATCAGCAATACCACGCAGATGAGAATGCCAATGTAGAAGGGGAACATCATCAATCTGCTGCCATTGAGCATGAAATTGAATCGACGCATGAGTACTCCGATGTTGAAAAAGAGTGAATATGGCGCGAGCAGCCCGCAGTGTTGTACGACCGTGGGGACTCATTATGCCGGGTCGCCCTCTGCTTGCGCCTATAAAAAATAAAAAGCCATCATAAAAAATAAAACCGTAGCCCGCTGTCTTATTTGTGATTTTTCCCTGCCGTAACATGCCGCTTCTCAATTCAGGGGGGGCGACTGTCTCCCTCCTATTTATCAGGCTCGGCCCACCGAGAGTGGCCGCTTGCCAGGAGTGTTGCGATGCGTATTGGTCTGCTGTTGAGTATGGGGATGCTGGTTGCAAGCGGGGTTCAGGCACAAGAGCTGGGAGCCATTCCCGGGGAATCTGGTTTTTCCGGCAGTGTGCTGGCGGGGGCCAGCGTTGGCGAGACCAAGTCCAATTTTGCCACGGGGAATGCAGGTAGCGAGCGTATTGACGCTTTGGGGGCTGCGGCGCAGCAGCGCCACCTTGATCCGGTGATCAACGGGGATCTTCGCTACACCTTTGCCTCCACCGGTAGCCAGCTGTTCCTGGGCAACCTCATTCAGGATGCCATTCGTGGCGACGGTACCCAGCAGTTCGGGCTGCGCCAGCAACTGGGGGACAAGGGGATCGTGGCCGGTTCGCTGGTGTTCAATGCCACCCCGGTCAAGGTGTGGCGCGATCCCTTTGCTGTGGGTGTGGCACGTCAGGAACGTGATGTGCGATCCCACGGCGCCCGTTTGGCGTGGGACAACATCTGGGGCAGCGCGTTCAGTGGCAGCGTCACCAGCCGCGACGTCAAGGTGGATGGGGAGTCCAGCGGCGAGCAATATGGCCGCGCGGTGATGGGGATGCTGGATCGCAATGGCTGGGTCAACTCCGCCGAGCTCTCCTACCAGTTCCGGCTAACAGACGATCAGTTCCTCGAGCCAGCATTGCGCTATGAGAAGGCTGGTCTGGCGGGCAGTGCAGAGTCTTATGTGAGCAAGGGGTTGCAGCTCACCTACGCCAAAACCTCGCCCCGCTGGTCATTTGTCAGCAACCTCTATCTGGGTAAGCGCGACTATGACGAGGCCAACCCGCTGTTTGGCCAGCGTGCCGACAGCCGCGACATGGCCATCGATGCCACCCTCTTCTGGCACCAGCTGTTTGGCATTGCGCCGCTCTCTGCACTCCTGAGCGCCAGCTACGCCACGGCAAACTCCGGGATCGACTTTTACGATATTCGCGCCACCAGCATCACCACGGGCCTGCTCTACCGTTTCTGATCCCGGCATCCGGCGGTGAGATGAGGTGCATACAAAGGGGCTGGTCAATCCAGCTCTTTGTTTATGGGATGGCGCTCAATAGACAATTCAAGCTGTATGCAGGTTGGTCATCACATGCAGACAAGAGACGTTATGACATAGGGCATTTGAAGGGGGCGTGTGGCAGGGAAGGGAACAAGCAGCAGATACGAAAAAGCCCAGCCAAAAGGCTGGGCTTTAGAATTTGGCTCCCTCGACAGGACTTGAACCTGTGACATACGGATTAACAGTCCGCCGTTCTACCGACTGAACTACGAGGGAATTGGCTCCTCCTACTGGACTCCATTCATTTATCAACGGATTGGGATAACCGCCGAGCCGTCGTGTCCGTCGCGACTTTTAGCCATTTATGATCCCACTTGAGCGAGCTTGATGATAAGCCCCAAACGTTTCCCATGTGATATTGATCAGATGTCTTATGGTTTGCGCTTGCCCAAATGATGAACTGCGTTAGTCTGTCGTGCATCATCTGTAAAAAGGATAATAAAATGAATGTCATACAGCAGCAGTCTGTCGCACTTCTTGAAAACGTGGCTCGCTGGGCTGAGGTCACTCGTCGAGCGAAATCTCGCTATCAGGCCGAGCTGGCACCAGATTTCAGCCTGATAGACTGGCTAAAGAATGATGAAC